>CAZVBC010000258.1:0-10485 GCA_964625155.1 uncultured Pirellulaceae bacterium | reverse complement strand
CTTCTAATGGAAATAGGATTAACTGCACTGCCACGTCCGGGTGTTTGTTCAATAAATACTGCATGCGACGATCGGCAACTTGAAACTTCTCCAATTGAAAGCGATCGTAGTTCGTTCCTTGAAAGTACCAATCACGCCATTGTTCCGCAGACTCCACAAATCCTTTTTCGCGGCTCGATAGGAAACAGCGAATGGAGGTGATCCCGCGCTGGACATTATCGTTCATGTAGTCACGAACGATGTCATCCGCAACAGGTTTGCCATTGCCGTCATATGCACACAGCAAAAAATAGGCTGTGTCGTTGAGATTCAAAAACCAGCGTCCGTTCTCTGTAATCCACTGCCTCGGGTTCAGCGGATGCGACTTGAGCCGACCTCGCAACGTTGAGTCGCTTACCGCAAAATTGCCCGATAGCCCGTTCAGTTTCGCATCTTGGGAACTGATGGACGTCCAATTCCAATTTCCTAGCTCATTCGCATAGACACGCGCACGCCAAGTGTTTATGCCGTCGTAAAACGCAAAGACTTGTTTGGCGTTGCTGGGACCAGATGGTGGAGTAAACGTGACCTTTGCCAGGGTGTCATAGGGGTTGTCAACAGTTCCATCGCCCTGCAAAACAACTTCGTAAACTCCGAATTTTACTGCCGACTGGCCGGTCGAAAAATTGTCAGCTAAACTGAATCGAGCGCAAGCAGCAAGCGCGAAAACAAATGCAAAGACATTCCGCATGATGCCTTTTCCTCCGTCCAGTACAGGGGACCTGCGTTTATTTGCGAGCTAACAGCCGGTTCATATTTTTCTTATAAGCTTCGACGCCCGGTTGGCCATAGGGATTCAGCCCCAACAGGCGTCCTTCAACGACCGTCGCTAACATGAGCATTTGAAAGAACTGACCAAGCGAGGCTTCGTCGGCGCGGGGAAGGTGCAAGTTCGTAGTCGGCCGACCGTCATCACGCAGCGCTTGATTGGTGCCAGCTATGGCTGCGGTCATGATATCAGGGAGTGATCGGTCCGCTAAATCGTTTAACGCATCGGGGTCGGAATTGCGGCGACCAACAGGGAGCGGATCGAAACGATACTCATCGACGATCAAGTTGTTCACGACTTTGTCGCGCCGACCCTCTTGGTGTTGCTGGTGACGGGAGTGCAAATCTCGCGTGTTTACTGTCGTCAGTGGCGTTGCACCTTGCAACCTCTTCCCCAAGCTCTCTGCGAGCAATTGATCGTACCACATGCCTGCCGACTCGAGGGCCTTGCTCCACACGCTTAACAAACGAACGCTCGCCCCTCGACGCTGCTCAAGCAAGTGGTTAATCGCCGTGTATTGCAGAACCAGATTCTCTGCGACGGGTGCAGTACGAAAATGTTCGGTCATGGCCACAGCGCCATCCAAGAGTGCGAACACGTTTAAACCCAAGATAGCTGCTGGAACCAAACCGACAGCGGACAGCACCGAAAATCGGCCACCCACTCCGTCGGGTACGGAAAAAATCTCCGGGCAGCGCAGCTCTTTAGCAAACTCAAACAGCTTACCGGTTGATCCCGTAACGGGTACGACCCGTTCAGCGACCACGTTGGAATCCCCATTACAACTTTGGTCCAGCGCTCGGAGAAACTGACGAAATGCTGTTGCCGTTTCCAAAGTTCCGCCACTTTTGCTGATCACAACTACCGCCCAACGCTCGTCTAATGATTCAGAGGCGCGACCTCGATGGGCACCTAACAAATGCAATAGCCCCTGGGATGCATCGTTGTCAACATTGTTGCCTTCGAAGTACATACGCGGTTTGCTACCTCGGTCCCCACGCGTCAGTTCATTAAAGTAGGGTTGGCAACAAGCATCCATCAATGCTCGAGCTCCCATATAGGAGCCGCCGATTCCCAATACGACCACGCGATCGACTGATTCTTGCAGACGTCTGGCTGTGTCGACGATTCTTCCCAATTCGCTCTTGCGACGATCTGCTTGATACTCTCGCAGCAGTCGTGCCGGCAAGTTGACAAAGCCTGCATCAAGAGGCTGTTTCTCAACTGGGGTAGGAATTTCGCCTGCCAGCATGCGCAAATCCGCTTCGAGAATTTCGTCTCGTAATTTTTCGAGCTGTGGCGCTAGTCGCTGCACATCGGCTCGTTCCAAACCTGTGCCCTGCAAAAAGGCCCCCTCAGGGTCAAAACGCAACATCTGCATGGTCGCTCCATCCTAATACGGAAAGTCTGTCGTCAGATCGCCGTCAGCTCGGGTAATAAGTGCGGCGAGAACAAGTTTATCGAGTGAATTCGTTAACAATTTTACATGGCCATCGGCGATCAATGCCTGAGCACCGCCGACATGGTCACTGCGAATTTCATTGTCACCGATCCAAGAAGCGGGGTCATTAATGCCGCCTGATTGCTCAAACACATTGCGCCCATTGATCCATTCTCCGTCGGGGCCACGAGTATCCTCGGCAACACAAGCTGTGTTCGATAAACCATCTCGCACATCCGAGAACCGCAAGGCTATATCGTAGATGAATACTCCATTGTCAGTCGCGGTACGAGCCGTGATACGTTGACCATACAAACCTCCGTAATCCGTTTTGCCGCGTCCAGTTGGCAGTGGCTCTTGCGCCGAAGGACATAAATAAAATGGGAGCTTTACTCCAGCCGGTACCGCATTACGAGGGCTATCAAACGGAACGTTAAAATCAATCTGCTCGTACACATTGGTTTGTTCAAGAAAACCAAGAATCAGAGCTGACCAAGCATACTGCTTCATGTTTGCGGGACGCCCTGGCCCACGCCATTGCAAACAACCTGGTGGCAGTTTTTGATGAGTATCGTGATAATGATGCAACGCTAGACCAATCTGCCGCAAATTGTTGGCACATTGAATCCGGCGAGCTGCTTCACGAGCGGATTGGATCGCTGGCAATAACAAGCCAACCAGCACACCAATAATTGCAATTACGACCAACAACTCAATGAGCGTAAAGGCTGATCGCAGTGGCTTGACGATTAATTTCGGAATTGGAATCAGATTCATGATGGCTTTCTAGGCCATTGCTTGCAACTTGTCAATCCGCAGTGGTATCGGAGTTTGTTTGTTTAAAGTAAGGATGAAAATGACGTAAAGAACAGGTAATGGCAATCGCGAGTTTGGCACACAATTTTTCTTCGCATTTTTCCCTCGTAATGTGACAACTCATTTGAGCGCGTCCCAATTTGGCAAACGGTCGGATGATTGCCATTCATGTTTTTGTACGATAGCCTGACTTATTGAACGAGGAGTTTGAATTCCAATATGCCTGCTGATTTTTTCTATCGAGTTGCAATCGTGTTGATCATTTGCTTGGTCGCGCCGATTGGCGGATACTTTCGCAGGAAGGCGGCTGCATCAGGAAGTAGAGTATCGCACAAGGAGGAAGGATATTGGTTCGCAGCCCTGCTGCGGTTTTGTGGAGTATTATTGTGGATTGCAGTGCTCGCCTATTTGATAAAGCCCCAATCGATCCACTGGGCTGCACTTCCTTTGCCAAGCATTCTTCGCTGGACTGGCGCTGTCTTGGGTATTGCGTGTGCTGGTCTGTTCTACTGGACGTTGAGCAGCTTAGGAAATAATCTGACCGATACCGTGGTCACTCGCAGCAACGCAACGTTGATTACGTTTGGCCCATACCGCTGGGTCAGGCACCCGTTTTATGTCACGGCTGCTTTACTAATGACTTCAGTATTTCTCCTTTCCGCGAATTGGTTGATCGCTTTGTCCAGCATAGTGGTCATGTCTTTGCTGTATATTCGGACTCCCAAAGAAGAGCAAGCGTTGGTCGACCGCTTCGGCGATCAATATGTTAACTACATGGTAACCACCGGTCGCTTTATCCCGCACTTTTTTCGCAAAAGGTGAGAGCCTATGCGATTGGAAAATGGAATGGCCAAAAAGAAAGCCAAACAGCCTGCCAAGTCGCCGTCATCGCCGAAGGCTGTTTCTCAGAAAGCAGCGCAGCCTAAACTTCTATCCGGCGGCAACCCGCAAATCCCAAAAGCCGATGGTGACGCACCTGTGCAAGCTTACATTGCCGCCATGCCTGACTGGAAGCGTGAAATCGGTGAGCGTCTCGATTTGTTAGTCGAACGAATTGTTCCCAACGTACAAAAAGCAGTTCGCTGGAATACGCCCTTTTATGGAATCGAGGGACAAGGTTGGTTCTTAGCTTACCACTGCATTACCAAGTACATCAAAGTCACTTTTTTCCGTGGCATGTCTCTGCAACCAATTCCTCCCATTGAATCGAAACAGGCAGCAGTCCGCTATTTTCACATTTATGAAGGCGATGCACTTGACGAAGAGCTACTATCAAGTTGGATCCGCCAGGCCGCTAGTCTCCCCGGCGAAACCTGTTTTTAAATTGCGACAGGCCTTAAGACTAGCACAGTTGCAGTACTCGCGGACCGACCGGCAAGCGGTTAACGATTGCGCGGCACGGACTTAGTAATTACTGCAATTATTTATAACCAGTCACAACTGTACGACCGCGTAGATGCTACTAGCTCCATTCTTCGACCTGCGGAAGTTCGTCGAGAGAATTCAGACCGGCAAGCTTGAGAAGGCGCTGGTTTGGGAAATATCGATTTAGCCGACTTTGTGTACGATCTTCGGAGTGCCGAATTTCAATCAATTCGCGGCGGACGAGCTGGTTTAGAATGCTGCCACTGGGTTCTCCACGCTGTTGCTCAATTTTTTCGCGTGTCACTCCCGGCTGGTAAGCAATCAGAGCTAAACAATCGATGGCAGCTTGGCTCAGTTTCGTTTCGCGAACTTTACCGTAAAATCGCTGTCGGATTTCTTCCAATTCGTCATCCAGAACCATGCGAAGGCTGCCACCGGACACTTGGATGCGGAGTGCGTGCCCGTCTCGCACGTAAATCCGATTAAGTTCTTCCGCCAAAGTCCCAATCTCGTCGACATGTACGCCACGCATTAAACCTGAAACTGTCTCAGGCTGAATAGGTGCGTTGTTCGGTTGCCCGATAAACAGGATAGCTTCGAGAATCGATAATGGCGTAATAGGACATTCGTCGCTCTCAATCAGTTCATCTTGCAGTGCGTCATAGTTCTCAGCAGCATTGCCTTGTGCGACGGGAACAATTTCAGGGCCATCGACCGGCTGCGTTACTTCATCAGCTCCCATTAATCTCGCATAAGTTCGGCTCAGCTCTTCAAGTGAGAGTCCCTCGTCGTCATCAGGCAACGTGTTTTCAGAAAGTTCGATTTCTCGTTCTCGACCGTCCATGATTCCACGCAACCTTGTTGGTCGTGATTGACGCTATTCAGTCAGCCTCGACCTCGCCTGGGAAGATAGAGAAAAATCGCATTCGACTACTTCGAGTCCGTTGCAGAAACTGGCTCCAGCGACGGTGATGCGGCGCTCGATTCGTCCTCAGTACTAGTGGACAAATCCTGCAGAAGCCGATCCAAAATTCCGTTGACAAAGTTACCAGACTGTTTGTCACCAAACCGTTTGGCCAGCTCAACAGCCTCATTGATCGCCACCGGGCCAGGTGTAACGTGGTGCAGTATTTCATATGCTCCTAATCGCAGAACATTGCGATCGATTGCAGCCATGCGACGCAGCGACCAATTTGTAGCCTTTTCACTGAGCGACTTGTCGACTTGCCGACGGTTGCCGCGCACGCCACTAAGCAATCCGCGAGCGAATTCTACCAGCGGTCGGTTGCTTCGCAGACGCCGAGTCAAAAACTGGTCGGCCAATCGAGAATCTCGGTCTGGATTAATGTCTTCTTCGTACAGTAACTGCAGAACTACTTCGCGAGCTCGTCGGCGTGTGCTCATGGGGCAAGAGTCAATTCACAATTAGTTTGGGATTGGAAGGGCTGAGTATCCTAACCACAGTTCAAGACGCCAGTACCCCGAGCGATTTTGCCTATGAAAAACGCTCGGCAGCGTCTATCAAACTATCAAGTGAGTCCGATTAATGAACTGCTGTGCAGGATAGTGTAGCCTCCAACTCCCAAAAAGTCGATTGACATTATCGGCGCAGCGAGTCGCGTATTTCTCTCAACAAGATGATATCTTCGGGCGGGGCTGCTGGTGGAGCGGCTTCCTTATCTTTCTCAAAGCGTTTCTTAGCGTTGTTCATCAACTTGATGACCATAAAAATCGCAAACGCAACCAAAATGAAATCGACGATTGTCTGCAAGAATGGGCCGTAATTTAGAATATTGTATTCCACCATCTGAAGAACATCCTTGCCATCAGCACCGATTTCTGGTTTTCCATCCTTCAGCTTGGGAAGTTCAACACTGGTCGTTAATGCCAGCTCTTTGAAATTGACACCCGACTTAGCAGTCAACAAATTCAGCGGCGGCATGATGATGTCATTTACCAGCGAACTGACGATTTTCCCAAACGCACCCCCGATCACCACACCAACGGCCATATCCACGACGTTGCCTCGCATCGCGAAATCACGAAACTCTTGCACCAACCCCATCTCTTGCCCCTTTGTAGACGATTGCCGACTTATTTTGTCACAGCTCAATTTTTGGGGGATCGGAAGGGCGAACCGCGAGAAGCTACTGCTGAGTCAATTGAGCGGCAGCTCAGCAGAAAACTCGCTCTTCCGTTTCCACGAAATCTAATTCTTTGCTGTGACGAAGCACTCTTAAAATCTCACGATCACCAACAAGTCTTGCAGTTGTCGCATTGTTGGCAAAAGAGAGCGAACAAGCCTGAGATCGTAAATCTCTAATTCGCAACTGAACAGTGCAAAAGTACTACAGAACCATTGTGGTTTTGTGCAATTCGCCGGCCGGCGTATCGCTGACCTTTCGGATACCCGCCCCATCGCTTTTTTAGAATTGTGGAGAGCAAGTGTGCGTTAAGGCAGGAATCGTTTGGATTCGCGGAAGCGTTGAGGCGAGAATTTAATTCCCAGTTCGTGCGTCAAAGTCCATGGCCGCACGGTGCGATTGGAAGACGGTGCGATTGGAATACGAGAAAAAAACACCAATTGTCCAAAAAACCCTAGAAAACGCTTGAAATGAGATTTCGAATTTGATAGCTTGTTTTGGCTATAAGGGTAGTTGTTGCCGTTGTGTGGCGAATGTTTCGAATTATCCGTTTTGTGGAGGTTTTGCAATGTCGAAATTGAGGTCTGGTTTTACGCTTGTAGAACTGCTGGTGGTGATCGCCATCATCGGTGTATTGGTAGGTCTGCTGCTTCCGGCAGTTCAGTCCGCCCGCGAGGCTGCTCGCCGTATGCAGTGCTCCAACAATTTGAAGCAACTCGCTTTATCGCTGCATAATTATGAAAGCACTCATAAGAAATACCCGCCAGCGGGCATCGGATACACAATGTGCACGAATAATGCACCAAACAACGAAAACAAGAACGCCAATGGTCTAGTGTTCTTGTTGCCTTTCATGGAACAAGGAAATATCTACAACCAGTTTAACCATTCCGAGTCGTATTCCGCGAATAATACGGGTTTTTCAGGTGGACCACTACGCAATACAGGTCGAACGGTTGGAAATCCCGCAACAAACGGAAATGCCCGATTGGCCGCGACCGAGTTGTCCATTTTCCTGTGTCCATCGGATAACAATCCAGCGAAAGGTCGCCTTAATGGAACGAGCCCGCATTATGGGCCTGCGACTGGATTTGATGGCGCGGGAACGAATTATGATTTCATCGTTCATTCCAACGATTTCAGCGATCAGAATAATTGGCTGAGCGGTCAAGGTAGTGGCGTCAACCGACGCATGTTCGGGAATCAGAGCGCATCCACTCCCGGTACGGTTTCCGATGGTCTGTCGAATACTTTCGCCCTGGGCGAAACGACAAAGTTCCATGTGAACGGAGCTGCATTTGCTTGGGCTTATCGTGGTTGGGTGATGGTTGGTATCGATCCTTTCCACGGACAAAGTGGTGTCAACGGTGGTATCAACGTTTGGAATCAACCTTGGATTCATCCGACTTGGCAAAACCCACCTGCTGGCACATTCATTCCCCTGCCAGGGCGCGCACGTTCGTGGTGGTGTGCTGCGGCGAGCTTGCATCCCGGTGGCGCTCAATTCGCTATGGGTGATGGTTCGGTTCATTTCGTGAGCCAAACCAGTGATATGGGGCAAAACGGCGTGATCCACAATTTGACCCGTAGTTCAGACGGTCAAGTTGCAGCGCTGCCCTAATTAATTGCGTCGTAGTACAACGAGAATCAGTAGATTGCCAACTGGAGTGGAGTTGATGAATATTTCGTTCAGATGCAGTGTTGTTGCTTTAAGCTGCTTGGTATTGCTGGGTTGTGGAGATGGTGGTCCAAAGCTTGTTCCCGTTGAAGGGAAAGTTACCCTAGATGGAAAGGCTCTGGCCAACAAATCGATCATGTTTTCTCCGCAAGCAGGGACTCAAGGCAGCGGGGCAGGTGGCACTACCGATGGCGAGGGAAATTACAAATTGACGGCTGTGCTGCCGGGGTCAACGGAATCCCGTCCTGGAATTCCGCCTGGCGATTATCGTGTCATGGTGAACGAGCAAATGGCCGCTTCAACGACTTCCACTGGGACTGCGGAGGGTGCGTCTGCTGAAATCTTCGCCACTGGAACAGTCAAATCGAATATCCCTCCGATCTATTCCACGCCAAACTCGCCCCTATTGCAGAAAGTGTCGGACACTGGCGGAAAGATTAACCTGGAATTGAAGTCCAAGCCCTGATTGAAGTAAATCAATCAACTAGTAAATCAATTGACTGTTGGGAGGATACACCTTCCAACAGTTTTTTGGAAATCCGAACGAGACCCTGAAACCCAGGGTCTCTTATACTTTACCGGCAACTCGGAGATCATTGTGTTCGTAAGAGCTTTATTCATCGTTTGCATTGCGATATCGCTTGTAGGATGTAATCGTGGGCCAAAATTGGTACCCGTGAATGGCACGGTAACTCTCGACGGCAAACCATTGCAATTTAAGAGTTTGTACTTTTACCCAGACCGGTCAGCGGGAACACAGGGAAATGGGTCAGGTGCATTTACCGATAAGGAGGGTAAGTATTACCTGATTGCAAATATTGGAGGAACGACGCGCGATCAACGGGGAGTTCAGCCCGGCAAATATCGAGTTGCCGTTACTGAATCCGTTATTCCCATTTCGGAAAAGGACTTTGCGCCGCAAGCCGCAGTTGATAATCCCGCCGAACCTGCTCCGGCGCTCGTTTATTCCGATAAGCCAGTGCGACGCGAGATTCCGTCTGTTTACTCGTCAGAGAATTCCACGCCTTTGATTGTGGAAGTCCCAGAGAATGGTGGAACGTTCGATTTTGAGCTAAAAAAGAATCCTTAGAGTAAGATCGCTGGCACACGTTGCGAGACATGCGCAATGACAATGCGAAATACGCTGTCCAGGTCGGTTTTGTTTCGAGGCCTGCTCGTGATTGTCGTAGCAGCAATTGCGGTATGGCAATTATTGCCATACCGAAGGCGGGCTTTACCGACCGCTGATCAAATTGCGAGGACCATTGCCGACGCAAATAGGTCCAGTCAGCAGCTCAACGATATTCCCAGCAGTATTCAGCAGAAACAAGTCGATCGTTCGCACGCCTCTGTGGACGGTGGCGAGGATAGCCACCAACGCATGTTGTTACTGCTGAAGGACATTGCCAAACGAACGGCGCAGGATAATCCGTACCTGGGCGATGCGGAAGCTGTCGAATTGACGCAACGTTTAGGGGCTTTGACCGAAGGCGCTGATGTCAAACAACGTTTCGAACTGCTGAACAAACTGGGTGTCAAGCAGTTGCAACTTGGCCGGACGCAAGAGGCGATCAAATGTTTTCAGCAATGTCTTGCGTTGGTGCCTCAGGGCTGGACCGACGTAATGAACAAGGTGGAATACCAATTGGCGGTTGGTTACCTTAGGCAGGCCGAAGATGAAAACTGTGTGATGTGCACCAACGGCGATAGTTGCATTTTGCCGATTCGCAATCAAGGAATTCACCGGAACCGTGCGGGTTCAGAGAATGCTATCAAGCACTTGACCTCCGTCTTAACACGGACGCCCGAACATGTTTCTGCGAGGTGGCTTCTCAATTTAGCGCACATGACGTTGGGAGGATATCCCGAGCAAGTGCCCGATCGGTTTAGGTTACCAACCGAACTGTTCAAGACAGAAATTGAATTCCCGCGCTTTGAGAACATCGCGGCAAAATTGAAGCTGGACGAAGTCAGCTTGGCCGGCGGAATGGTGGTCGATGATTTCAACACTGACGGCTGGTTGGATGTCGTTACCAGCCAGTGGAGCACAAGCGGCCAAGTTCGCATCTACCTATCGAACGGCGATGGTACGTTTCGCGATTCAACTAAAACTGCTGGCATTGAAGGGATCTTCGGTGGCTTGAATTTGATTCAAGCCGACTATGACAACGACAAGGATTTGGACATTCTCGTGCTCCGTGGTGCTTGGTGGGCTGAAGCCGGTTGCCATCCC
>CAZVBC010000257.1:0-10506 GCA_964625155.1 uncultured Pirellulaceae bacterium | reverse complement strand
AAGCTACACACGCTGCCAGCCGCCCCAATTCCAGTCCAACCCTAATAAAATCAGACTAAAATCAGAAAGTGCCACCCACGCCTCACGCTGACAGTGCCATTCATGTAACCTACCGTTCCTGCTGCCATCAATTCGTTAAACTCATAACACGATTTCACGGAACCTAGAGGTGCAAGCAAGACTAGATGGCACGTACACGAATTTGGATAGATAGTACATTTACTTTTGATTCGCCCTTGAAAGCGGGTGTCGCAAGAGTTGTCGATAAGATCAGCGACTGGTTACCCAAAGTTGTTCGTGATTCTGATGCGGACTGCGAAATCGTCATTTACCGCGATGGCTGTTTTCAATTGGCGCATCGACAAGTTGGACTTGCATGGTGGGATTACAAACGCTTGCGCAAACATTTTTCAAAATGCCTGCCTCAGTGGTACCGGCGGTCGAGCGCGCTGCTACCCCGGCCAATCCGTTCATGGCTTGCTCCATGCGAGGGCAAATTGGGGTTGTTTCTCGCGCCAGTGGCCAGCCTTGCTTGTGGCTTGTGGTTCTACAGGAAAATCACCATACCACGGCGTCGCGCCAAACTCGCTGCTGGTGATATTCTACTGCTACCTGATGGCTACTGGGCAACAAGACGCATTTGGCCAGGAGTCCAACGAGCCCGCCGGCAGGGATTAAAAATCGCGTTCGTAGTCTACGACTTGATAGCAACCAAGAATCCCGAATTCTTCGGTCCTGGTTTTCATAAAATCTTTGAGTCTTATTTGAGATCAGTTTGCCAAAGCGCTCACTTAGTCTTGACGATTTCGCGAACGGTAGCGGAAGAATTGAGAACTTATCTTCAAACCAACCAGTCCGGTGAGCGTATTCCTCATATCGCAACGTTCCAACTAGGGAGCGACTTCGAAACTTTAGAAAAATCTTTTGACAGTCGACACAATGAAGTACGGGCTCCAATTCGGCGAGTTCTTGACCTTAGCATTCCGAAATTCTTGGTTGTGTCGACCATCGAGCCTCGCAAAAATCATGCTTTAGTCTTAGACGCCTTCGAACAAGTTTGGCAACTAGACGATGCTTGTTTGATCATCGCTGGGCGGCTTGGCTGGATGTTCGAAGGCTTTATCCACCGAGCCCAACAACATCCGCTCTGGAACTCCAGGCTATTCCACTTTGATGACCTTGCGGATCATGAGTTGGTAGCGTGTTATAAAGGCGCTTCGGCCGTTATTTGTCCATCATTGGCAGAAGGGTTCGGTTTAACCAATGTCGAAGCGTTGCGATTTGGCAAAGTCGTATTCGCCAGTGATATCCCTATCCACCGCGAAGTCGGTGGCAAGCACTGCACTTACTTCGGCAAAAATGATTCCAAAATGTTGGCGAACGTCATCAGGGAACATTGCCGCTCTGGACTCGACGCGAAATCAATGTTGCTCAATCGAGAAGATCGCTCTTTGTCAGGCGCACAACCAAGGGATGCTGAGTCGCGACAGATAACCACAATTACTTGGGAGACGAGCATTCGACAATTAGCCAACAGCCTGCTATCGACACAAGAGGGATTGTAGAACTTCAGACCCATATCGATCGTAACTTGATCTTGCTTGCGTGCAGCGCAGATACCCGTTATGCAGCGATACGTATCGGTATCGTAGATTGCTGGGCTAGCTCTTTAACGCTCGCCATTAGTTCTTGATAACTTTCCGCCCAGCTCAATATTCTCGATGAAGTACGAAGTCGGCAGGCTGGTCGAGATCTAGAGAGACTTAGGACTCTTGACGCTAATTCACTACAACCAGCGTTGATTGAGAAATATTCAACTTGCTCGCCTCCAACTTCCCGGTGTACAGGTATGTCGCTGGCCAGCACAACTTGGCCAACATCGAGCGCTTCGACAATTGGAAGGCCAAAGCCCTCGTTGTGCGAAGCGGTGACAAGTGATTTAGCCTGCCGGTAGACATAATTCACGTCCGCATCATTGGCATGATTAAACATGAATAGCTTCTTGCCGAATTGTGGATGCGATACGATTCTGTTGACGATCGCATCGCAGTTCCATCCGATGCGGCCGATAATACACAGTCGTTCGTCCACGCCGCTGCCCCACAGAGAATCAAACGCATCTAGTACAAGTGCATGATTCTTGCGTGGCTCGACGGTTCCAATTACCACGTGAGGGCGCGACGCGACCGGCACCGAAAAAAGCTGTGTGATGAGGGAGGATATCGCAGCACTGCTTGGGCTCCGTAAATCCGCACCCAGCCGAAAGCTCATACAAATTCTGTTGGCGGTCGACTTGTCAACGCCGATCTTCTCCAATTGCTCTCGCACCTGTTCGGCTACGTGTTCAGAAATGCAAATAAAAAAGTCGTTCGAGCGGATCGATTGGCGAAACCAATTATTGAATCGCTCGACCAATTCTTGTGGAAAGAACTCTGGATGGGTTAGCGGAATCAAATCGTAAATGAGATTTCCAACGGTGGCACCGCAGGCACGAGCTCTGGCAATACATTCCCAATTGGGAGTCTGCCAAGATGCGTCAGCTAACAAAAGAATATCGTTAGGATTGATATCGATACGTGCAGCAGGGCTGCGCATGGATACGTAGACCTGCTGCACTTGGTCGATTGCCAGTTTAGGCAGTTTGAAGATACCACAATGACCTTTACTGGGAAGTATCAACTTTCGCAGTTTGTTTAATGGAAACACCTCACACGCTGGTCCGATTGCCGAACGGTAACACCGTCCGATGCGGCCTTTAACTAATTGATGCGACCAACTTGTCCGGTCGTTCGTAGGCCACAACGACTTGGCTTGGTAGTAATGCGAATCCGCATCACCGTAGACGGCTAGCGATCGTATTCCATCGGCATGCGCACACAGACTGCGCACTGTTCGCTGAATCCCGCTGTTAAAATCACAAGTTCTTGTAGAAGAACAATCCAACAACACTCTACTGCGTAATGGAAGCGACATTTCCGGCTAATTCCAATCGATCAACTGAAACAGTAGATGAGCATCACGCCGCATTTGATTTTCCCAAGGTTCTAGCCAATCGTCGAGGATTCGCTTTTCCTCTGGCAGTCGATTTTTGCAGGATCTTGGCGTAAGTGCGATTGACGTTTGCATACGCAAAAGTATTCAACGCTAGTTTTCGGCAAGCTCGCAACCATTCGTTATACTGCTGGTCATCTGCGACAGCATTTGCAAGCAAGCTTGCAAGCTTCATTCGAGCTTGGCGACGTTCGATGGGAATTTTTTTAACGCATGCAGGCAGTTCTGCATACCATCCAACGTCACTGACGATCGTTGGCAAACCTAATTGCATCGCACGCGATACTACCGCGCTAGTTTCTCCCATCGTGGGATACCGCAGCGATATACAGAGATCTGCTGAACGCATCATTTCTAGAAAGCGCTGTGAACTTAGTCGACCATGAAACGTAACAGATTTCTCGATGTTTAGTTTTTGCGCGACATCAAGCAAATCTTCGCAGCTTTGATCCAGTGCACCACCTACGTGAAGCTGAATTGGTAAGCGTCTTTCAATGCATTCGGCCAAGCTCTCGAGTATGAGATCCACATGCTTGTGCGGCTGTACCAGCCCAAACACACCGACTTGAAAACACGAACGTGGCGAAGTTTGCTGAGCGGTCGGCGACATATTACGGTAGACTTGCGGAACGACAGAAACTGGTTTGCTTGGAAACCTTGCTCCTATCGCTTGCTTTGCAAACTCCGAATGTACGATAACGGAGCTGGCCTGTTGAATTACCGGATCAAAGAAAGGAACGGACATGACCGCTTCCGAATCCCAAAAACCGGCCTTTCCTGAATTGTTGTGGGCAAATACGGCTCGCATTACTTCTGGGCCGTACCAGTAACGCAAGACTTGGTAATAGTCTTCCTTATTTCCTCGATAGAGAATAAAAGCCATCAAATGATGAAGCGACAGATCATGCAAATGAACGATGCCGGGATGGTCAAAGAAAACGCCTAACATGTCCGCGTGAAAATCGCTGCAGTTGCCCATTTGATAGACAACCTGATCGAATTGTGACGCTCCTGCAAAGTCGCTCAGAGGATGCACGGACACATTATCTGGAACCATGGGGCGTTGTTTAGACGTCGTATAAACATGAATTTCTATGTCGGTTTCTGCCAATCCTAAGACCAAGTCGTAGGCATAATCGGCGATTCCAGATTGTTCATCCGGCCAGGGCGTGATCATTGCCAGGCTATACATCATTGCCGCCCTCGTGTGCGGATTCTACTTGTTTGCACAAGATAAAAGTTGTCCCCACTTCCTGAAAGGCTGTGTCGTCGAAGCCACCATTCGTGAATGAATTGGTGTGTTGTAGTCCCGCCACCTCTGCAGCGGCGATAATGCGTTTGGTCACGAACGATGCTCGATCTTTGGGTATATCAATCACCACCAATCCTCGATGGTCCAGCACGCGACAGATCTCGTTCATACTGGCCATCATGACTTCGTCCGTCGATGACTGATACGTCGCTTGTATCCAAACTACGGAAGCAGAATGATCTGGAAAGGTAGTCAACCAGACATCAATTGCTTCATCACTTGCCTGCCAGCCTTGCGATCGAAGAAAACCCACCTCCGCCGTACATGCGTGAACGCCAAAGACATTAACGTGTTTAGCTTGCAACGTGCGCAGCAAGCCAATGGTCTCATCGCCGATTAACAAACAATTGAGCGGACCTTGGATGTCGCGATTCCGGTCAATAACCTGCGATACCAGTCGCGTCCTTCGCTGGTCGCCATCCGACTCAGAACTCTCGGAATAAAGAACTGCGATCTTATTGTGTAGAAGATTGACTTGATCATCAATCTGAACTGCAATGGGAGTACTGATTGTCTTCTGAGGCTGATGCAAGGTCAGTGGTGAAACGCCGTCCTGTTTCAACCGATCGTCGATATGTCCTATGACGTCGACACACGCTTGAGCCAATTCACATACTTGAGTCTCAACGTTTTTTATCTCTATACTGATCGCGTTAGCAAAGGAAATAAATTCCAGGCTAGTGGAAGACGAAAACAGCCGCAATCTTCTGCGGTTTACTGTGCGATCATGTTGTTCCAATGCAACGATAAATGCCAAACCTGCAACACGTACACCATTCAACTTGCCCTCTTCAGAATCGACAAAATGTTCAAGAAGCTGGGCGCGTGTCAATTTGCCTGAACGCAGTACCTTCAACCATCCAGTAATCGCACCCGGTTCTGGTTCACGCCCGAAGAGCTTGGCGTAAGCATTCTTGATGAAGTGGACGTCGTCGACGACCGCAAACAATTCCGTCAACGATGCTTCACGTCGAGTCCGACTGCGCGCAATGTAACGGAGGGTGTCGGTCGGCAACAGCGGTGCCTTCAACGACTTAGATAACTTCTCGATTAACGTTTCACTTATCATGTTACTTAGCGTTGCACAGTCCCTGATTCATTCGTCGCTGGTCGACCTGCTATCGAAAACTCCGTTGGTGACTCGTGCATTAGCGTGACTCGATATTGGACCGAATGGCGAAAGAACCACGAACCTTGTGATGCGGCAATCGAATGATTGTCGAGCACATCTTGTCGAAGTGTATCCAACCAGTAGACGGGCCGGTCCATTACCTCCTCACTATGCATACGCACCAGTAATTCCTCGATTTGCTTTCTGCGCGTCTCGTATTGTGGTACAAAGCGATACATGTCGAAGTCATAATTATCAAGAGCGACGAAGTCGAGCTTCTCCGGCAGTTCGTCCTTAAACAAGATGTATTTCTTAACTGGCCGCCCCAGAGTGGCTGATTGAAATCGCTCAGGCACTGCCACCACAGAATTCTCAGGCAACTTGGAGATCTCTTTTCTCAACTTTGCTTCAACTTCAAAATAGGTTGCGTGGCCATGGTTCAATATTCGTGTGGCGAGAAAGGAACTGCCATTTAAAAAGCTGATCATCAACAAACTACCCGCGACCAACTTGCCGACCCTTGCTGACTGCGCCGATAACAACACATAGCAACTTGCAAGCACACAGTAAATCACAATCAGTGGGCTGTAAGTTGGATTGAAGTACCCCGACGCAAAAAACATTGCTAATACGATAAAAGGTACCGAGGTTACATAACGGGACTCCCAAGTTCGCAAGCCAAAGGGGATCGGCAACCAGCACAACCAGATTAAAGTCGCTACCATACAATGTGAGGTGAACGCGGCAAACTGGCGAGGTAATATCCAACTCCACAAACTTCCAACTACTGCTGAATCATTAAGGAAAGCAGGGCTATTCCAGAATACGTTCCAAAGAAACTCTTGGATGCTTGGCCTTGTGCCCGCATTGAGCGAACCAACTGCTGGAAACCAAATCAACGTGCCAGTTACCATCCAATGTCTTAAGGCACTGTTTGCCACAACACCTGCCAACATGGCCATCAGCGACGCAATTACCAGCATCGGACTTAGGTGTCGAGACGCGAACAAAACGATATAGCCCGTTAATATTACACAGGCAAACCAGCTCAGTACGTGATTCATGGGCAGGGCAAATAACGTCGCCAACAAGAACACGCGAAAGGTCCAGCGGTCTCTGTGTTTAAGTTCCGCTAGGCACCAACAAGCGATCGAGGTTACCGTTACCCAAGATATCTCTGGTCGTACTCGCAATATCGCGAATACTCCTTGATAGGAAATCGCCAGAATAATTGGTACCAGCACGGCCAAATGCATGCGGTACTCCGGTAGTGTTAACTGCAACGTTCTGGTTGCACATGCGATCAATGTTAATCCCAGCAATAGTGACGCCCATCGGGCGGTTATTGGGGTGGGATTTCCAAGACCAGTCACAGCATAGACCATGTGATACACCAGTCCGGAGTCGTTACTGGTATTCACCGGAATGGCGCTCAGGTAGATTGCCTCGTCCGCGTGAAAATCGATCCTAGGCAAAGCTATGGCGAACAGCAGAAACACAATCGCCAAGGAGACGCATAGTAATCCAGTGGAATTCCATGTGCGCGAAATCAGTTGATAAATAATCGCTGAACTCGGGCTAACTCGTTGCTCGGAGTTTACAGTTGACGCCATTCTCAACTTCCTGTTTTGGCCGGCTTTCAGTGTTCACTGAGTCTTTGTTCACTGAGTCATTCCGCATATGCTGTTTCGCGCTAGTGCAAAAACTGTCCAGTTTTCTCGTGGATCCCTCCGCGATCGGACTCCTGTTCAGTGAGCGGTCGAAGACATTAATTTCAGCTAAATTCTTACACTTAGTTACTCAAGTAAAACGCAAACTCAGGGCCCCGGTCGTACTTGCTCACCGGGACTCGGTTTGGAATTTACCATGCGATCTAATGCGGGAGTACTCTAAGCGATTTGGTGGCATTTACCAATACAGATTTCATGTGATTTATGTTCGTATAAACCTAACGATTACAACCAACGATTGGCAAGCTGCGATGTATTGTGGCCAGCATCTTTGGCTTCTTTCAAAATAACTATGCTGCGTTCGTTTTGGAATCGCTTACGATATTCGGCTTGAATGCCACGATGCCATGATTCTGGTAATACCGCAACCAATTCGCGAGTGCCTGTTTGCGCCCGACCGGTACCGGACTAGAAAAGTGAGCGCGACTCTGGGCAAAGCCAGCGTTCTCTACTAAGAAGGCTAGTTGAAAAGGTTGTATCGGGCGAACATGAGTATCGTCCGTGTAGAAAAAACTTAGCGATTCCGCACAAAATGGATTCGGAGTCTCTAACAACACAAAGCCATTAGGCATCAATTTTCGGAATGCGACCCCCAGAAACTCCGTGACTTGCAACGGTTGAAAGTGCTCAATCACGTGGACAGCGATCACACCACTGAGACTATTATCGGGGAACCGCAAGAGTTGCTCGACGCCATCGCCTAGTATCGCCTTGAAATTCTGTTGCTTCAGTTTGGCGACCATAAGTGGACTGGTGTCGATACCAATTCCATGAAGATTTCTTTCGCGGAGGATATCGAGTAATTCTCCACGTCCACACCCAATTTCCACGATGGGAAATCTCCTGAGGTGGTCGGGAATCGAGATACTCTCCAGTAGCGTTGCCAGTTGTTGGCGAATTTGGTCGGCAGAACCACGAAACATATTCTGCATCAACAGGTACTGTTCGTCGCGCTGTGCAGCGTCACAGCCGCTGACAAACGATGCTACTTCCTGTCGAGCCGACTCAAGTCGATTTTCGAGTGGTGCCACCATGAATTGCAGTGGAGGCAAAGTCGGTACGTCAAACAATTCATCGCGTAAAGACGTTAGAACATATTGCGCGTATTGCAATTCCTTACGAAGTTGGGCTATCTCTTGTGCCTGTCGTTCCAATTCGTTGTGGATTGAAAGTTCGTTTGCAATGGAACAAGAACTGGGTTCGCAAGTTTCTTGTTCAGCTTTGTTCAGCTCCCGATTAGATGAGCTACTTGATCGACTAAGCAGACCGTGCTTAAGTCTTGTCCAGTTTGAGCGCACAAGAGTACTAAAGCGGCTCACTTTGACACTCCATGATTCAAGAACTTAGATGACCGCGGCGAGGGGCAGGCACAGGTCCCGCCGAACCGATTCCTTGGTGGCTCAGAAGAATGTACGACCTGCTGAAGCCGATTAAACTGACTTACAAAAGGGCTTGTCATAAATGTTGCACGGTTTGATGTACTGTGATTTTTCATGACGCTTTGCGAAGTGGACGAACTTCAGCCGAAAGTTGCCATGTGGATTCGGTCTGAGTGGCTTGGTGCTGCAACTCTCTGCGCAGATTAAGGATCTGAGCGACTGTCCTTTTGATCAATTTCGCTTTACCTTTCAAAGTTCCACCTCCCTTGGCCTGACCCGCACGGCGTCTTCCAAACTGAACCGGCAAGTCATAAACCTGCATCTTAAGTTGATTGGCGACGAACAATACGTACAAATCCAGCGTGAAATCATTTGGCGGTTTGGGCATTTGGTCAAGCAGCGATCGATGGAACAACTTGGGCTGAGCGTTGATTTCGTACATGGGGCTGCCAAGAGCGAGCGAAGCAAACCATCCCATGCCAGCCGAAAAGAACCGATCGAACGCGGGTCTGCCCTGCCGAACACCACGAACCAAGACTCGTTCTGGATGAATGTACGATCGCATTACAGACCATGCATGCAACACGTCCTCTGGTGGTGTTTGCAGGTCTGCGTGAGTCCAGGCTAAGAATGGACTGGTAGAGCTGCGCAAGCCGAACATGATGCCATGGCCATACCCTTGGTTCACATCAACTCGCACACTACGCACAAATGAATTCTCTGGACGGCTTGTCAGCTCTGACATTACCGCGCCAGTATCATCGCGCGACCCGTTATCGACCAACAATAATTCGATACCTGACAGGGCGCCGATTGCTTGTCGAAATTCGCCGACCAAGCTCTCTAGATTGCGAGCTTCATTGTAACAGGGTACAACGATGGACAATTCGTTGCGGTTCGACATTGGATCTCTCTGGAGTTGATAGATTGAATCATTTCAATCGGACAGACGCGACTTTTCTCGTTTTCGCACTCAAACCCTGTCAAGTTTTAGAAAATGCCATCAGCCGGGCCAAGGCCAAAACTCGAGCTGTCACTGGCACACAAACCTACCTAGACCACCCACCCCATTTAACTTTGTATGTTTCGGCATTTCGCAACTTGGAGAACGCTGCAGCGAACTGTGAAATGCTAGCATTCAGCACGCCGGAGCCGAACGTGGACATTCGAGGCTGGTACAGTTTTGAAGGGGACGCACTGACGGGCAAACAGACTTTGGTTTGCGAACTCGACGATGCTAGCAGGTCCGGACTTAGAATTGTACAAGACAGTTTCATTCGTCGATTAGCGCCACTTCGCGACCAAATGGCAAGTGAAGCTCGCTACTTACCTCATTTTCATGCGTTGTCAGCACTGCGCCAGCAAGCGGTCAGCACAGTCGGATTTCCGTTCGTCGCCGATGATTGGGTGCCCCATTTCACGATAGCCTCAATTGAGCCAATTAAATGGAAGGCTGCATGGGAAGCAATCAAGGACGATGCACCTATGGGTAAATTCACTTGCCCAAAGTTAGCCGTGTTCCAACTTGAAAACGACCACCCGCAACCATGGAAGGAGTTTTCATTCAGAAAATCGGCTAGCACGACTATTGATCAAAAGCAAGGTTAGGTGAGTCGGAAAACACATTGGCGATTTCGGAGAAATCTGTCTACCGGCACAGTTCCTTGGCAGACTTAGAGTCTGCCACCAAGTAAAGTCAGTAACTTATTTCAAGACGTCTCCTCAACTTGATTTTGTCCACTCTACATAGAGATATTGCTGATGCTTGACGATTGGTTTGGCTTTGATTTTCAGAACGCCCAGGAGATTTCGACTCAGGGAACTGGCCCCGCAGGTCAGTTGGCGCTTACTGATGAAATGCTGCGCAATTGGCCCAGCGGTGATTTATTTGGCTTGACGCAGAATGCAGGTATGGGGTGGGAT
>CAZVBC010000256.1:0-10527 GCA_964625155.1 uncultured Pirellulaceae bacterium | reverse complement strand
TCGTTGCGATTATCGAAAACCTGAACTACTCCCTTCTCCTTTGCTATATCACTCTCATTCACAATTCTTCCATCTTCTGACCGCAGAATCGCTTCGTCCCGTAGTTCCTGATTGTTATCGCGCATATTCTGTGTAATACCATCGTCGCCACTGTAATATGCTCCAAGCAATGCATTTGCAAGTTCCTGTTGATGTGGAGTAAGCAGTCGCAATATCGAGTCATGTGAAATCAAACGAACCTGCATAATTTGGTTTTCTGAATCATCATGGATCTTTTTCCCTGTGATTCGAATTTGATCTCGCTGATTTTCCGTGATACCAATTTCCTTGCCAAGACGCCCATCAGCAATCGCATTTCCAAGCCCGAGATAGGCGATTTCTACGTAGTGAACGAGCTGGTATAGCCGGTCAACTTGTGGTTTTCCCAATAGAGATTCCATGGCGTGCGAAAATCTCGCTTCAGCTTCAGCTTTCAGTGCGAAGAAAAAGGGGGCTTTCGGCGAGGGGAGATCTCGAACCGCTCGCGCGGCATTGTCAATATCATTGTCAAGCTGCTGATCGAGCTGCTTATATTTTAAGTAGCTCTCGTAGGGCACTTTAAGCTCCACACGAATCGATCGATTGTGAAGTAGCTTAAATACTTCGCGCGTACTATTTAAAGCGGGAGGAGCGATCAATTCCTTGAAATTGTCTAGACTAACAGCCATCCTTCTACGCTGAACGTCCAAAGAATCGCTCTGTGTAGTACTCTGTGCAGAACAAAATGGTTGATAGCATATTCCAAGAAGAAATGCCGATGTTAGCAAATAAGACACTCGTTCCATTGAGATAACTACCTTTCTGCAACGTACTTTTGTGCAATAATTCCAAATGGAGAAATCCTGGCGCTGAAGGTCTTGTGCAATGGTACCTTTCAGCTTTGACAAGGCCAGCGAGTAAGCCGCTCGTGTATATCACTGCTACTAAGAATTAACCACCTTTCCAAAATGGCTGATTCTTAGTTGCCAGTGATATCGGACAAAAACACCTATACACGTGGGCGTGAGCGACACTAGTCTGTCAGTCCTAAAAAGGGAGTAGTAACTGCTCAATAAGGGTTGGGAAATCTCGGTCTTGGCATCGTTTGTACTGGAAATTCGACCATCGAGATAGGACGCCAACGATTTTAGAGCAGTTACTAAAGGAAGAAACATTAGTGTGCAAAAGAGCTTTTCAATGTTTCTTTGATTGGACTCCAAATTTTTTAATTACTTATCCCGGCATTTCAGCTAGTTTTCGCAGGTAAACTCTCCTGAAATGACGCTACCGACCTGTCCTAAATCACTAGTGCCCCATGTAACCCTTACTTTTATGGTGTCTCCATAGCAGGTTGTCGACATCCCTTGCGGGTTTCCAAAAGCGATTTCAGTGTCGCCATCATTCACATCTATAGATTCACCATCACTTGCGATGACATTATCTGCGGAATCGAGTAGCTCTACGGTCACCCATATTGTTTGTTGGACTCCTGTGTTGTTGTGAAAAAGCACATACTTGAACGCCTTCAGCACATCACCGGGTGTAGAGTACACCGTGTTGCTAATATCATTCACATACAGGCTTCCAAAGGGTCCACCCGCGTCAAATTGTGCATAGACGATCGTCGACTGAGAAAACAGACGTACAGAAATCGCAGCCACCAAAGTATGCCTTACAGAGAAAGAGGCAAGAGTTTTGCACGAAATCATGCTTTACTCCTAGAGTGGAAAGAAAAACCAACTCCCAGGAGCAACCAACTCCCAGGAGCAACCAACTCCCAGGAGCAACCAACGCATTAAGGGAACGGCCCCAGGCCGATACTTACCTATCCATCCGCGCGCAGATGCATGAAGTGAAGCACTAAGATCTATTGACACATTCCCACAAAGCCCGCGAACAAAATCGAGCATGCAAGCGATATCAATACCAAGCGAGTCTCAGTAAGTAACTCAAGTAGATAAATTTAATGCTTGGCAGATCCTACCTACAACGTCGCCTGCAATTGAAGGTCGATCAATTAAGGGGCGTGTAGTGAACTGTTAACAATCTATCGATCTACGAACGTAAATCAAGAAAATTCTTCGTTAATTAAGTAATTTTTTTCGAGCGATGCTCGACGCTCGATATCTAAGTTCATCTCCGCGAACTAAGCTCAGCGGCGATCTCATTCTTTCGCACAAACTTGCCTAGAATCTTTGCGATTTCTTGATTCTTACAATCGTTGTCATTTGAATCGGAGCGCCCCACGTGGGATGGACAATGGGTTACCATTGTTCTAGATGTGTCAGCGATAGTGCTCAACGAAACGTCCACCGTGAGCAAGAAATCCAATCCCAGCTTTACTAGAACTGCTCAATGTCTCAACCTACCAGTCGACAGCGATATTTGGAATACTTGCAAGAAATTCGTGCGAGGCTAGGAGGCAAGGCGGCGGTACAAGATCAAGCAAAACGAGATCGTTCAAGGCAACGATCGTTTTGGATGCTGATGTTTGATTTCTGGGGGCAATTGGTTGGCCATCGTGGCAAAGTAATATTCGCACTAGCTACGTTAACGATCTCGACCTTGCTGGGTTTGATCCCGCCTGCGTGTACGAAGTTGGCGATTGATTACGTGTTGACCCAGCCTCCAAGACCGCTGCCAAATTGGTTGGCGAGCTACTTGCCCTACACAAGTCCAATGGGATTGTTGTGGACGATTGCTGGCGGCGTCTGCTGTGTTACGCTGCTGCGCACGACAGTGCATTTGTGGGGACGGTGGTATGCCACCAAAGCTGTCAATTTGGTTCAAGCGGATATTCGCCGCCGAGTTTTTGAGCACGTATTGCGATTACCACTGCATCGCATTCAGACGCTCAAGAGCGGTGGAGCGACTAGTTTAATTCGCGAAGATGCTGGCGGGATTGCCGAGCTAATTTTCAGCATGCTGTACAACCCATGGCAAGCGGTCATCCAGTTGGTCGGTAGTCTCGTCGTACTGGTAATCGTTGATTGGCGATTGATGTTGGGAGGACTGCTACTGTTGCCTGCAGTCTGGTTTACGCATCGCACTTGGATCGTGCGTGTGCGCCCTCTCTACAAAGACATACGTAGTCGGCGACAGCAAATCGATGCGACTACAACGGAGACGTTCGGAGGTATTCGAGTCGTAAGAACCTTTGCGCGGGGGAAGTCCGAATCCAGTCGGTTTGCTCGTGCTACGCATTTGTTAGCTCGGCAGCAACTCATGGTTTGGTGGTCGACACGGATCATCGAAGTCGTTTGGGAAGTCCTCATACCACTCGCGTCCACAGCGCTATTACTGTACGGCGGCTGGCAGATTCTGAATAGTGACTTGACGCTTGGCGATTTGATGATGTTTTTGGTTTATCTCACAATGTTGTTGGGGCCAATCGCCGCGATTGCATCGAGCGCTATGCAGTTTCAAAATAACCTAGCTGGCTTAGACCGCGTACTTGACTTACTGGCTGAATCAGAGGAGTCAATCGGCAATCCTGGAGCACAGCAGATCGTTCCCAGTCAGGTTCGCGGAGCGATCGAGTTTCGGTCGGTTTGTTTCCGCTATCCTGGCACGGATCGGAACGTGTTGGAAGATATTTCTTTTATCGTTCCGGCAGGTTCGACCGTGGCTCTGGTTGGTCGAAGCGGAGCGGGCAAGACGACGTTGTGCAACTTGGTTGCTCGATTTCATGCACCGACCGCAGGGAGTATTTTGCTGGATAATCGCGACATGCGCGATATCCGCTTGGAATCCTACCGGCGGTTGCTCGGAGTCGTCGAACAAGACGTATTCATGTTCGATGGTACCGTACGCGAAAACATCGCCTACGGACGGCGAGGTGCGGACCAACCAGCGATCGTGGCTGCTGCGGAAGCCGCTGCCGCCAGGGAGTTTATTGATGCTCTACCACAGCAGTTCGGCACTTGGATCGGCGAACGTGGCGTTAAACTCAGTGGTGGTCAACGCCAACGCTTGGCCATTGCACGAGCCATATTGGCTGATCCACGTATCCTGATTCTCGACGAAGCCACCAGCAATCTTGACAGCGAAAGCGAACGCTTAATTCAAGCTAGTTTGAAGAAGCTGCTGTGTGGTCGAACCGCATTTGTGATCGCACACCGATTGAGCACGATTACTCATGCTGACATGATACTAGTACTCGATCAGGGGCGAATCGTCGAGCGTGGCACTCACCAACAACTGCTCGACCAAGGAGGAATCTATCAACGCATGATCGTATTACAAACAGAGGACGTTTGATCATGAATTGGTTCAAACAAATACTTCATCTCATGCTGGCGTTAGGCGAGCGGAGCTTGGAGATTTACCGTGCCACCGGAGTGCATGCGCATTTCTGCTATCAATACCAGACTTTTAAGACCCCAACCTCATCCTTCGCCATAGTCACGTGCGATGAGTCGATCTCGCTTTTCTTTGACCAGCTCGAGCAATCGTGTTTCGTGTCGTTTCCACCATGATGCTGCGTCGCCTGGTCGCCAAGGATGAGCAACTGAGAGATCATCCAATTGCTGTAGCACAGAAGTAATGCTCGCAGGCCGCAGTGCTGGATTGGTGGCCATGCAATTGCTGAGCAGTTGCCCAAACTGTGTGGCATTTGCCGGCAATTCAACTGTTTCGCCAGGCAATCCTTCCACCCCAGTTTCTCGCAAACTGCTGTATAGAGGTGGAAGTTGACCAGTCAACAAGAAGTAAGCCAAGGCGCCGACAGAATAGATATCCACGCGTGGATCAGCCAGCCACGGCGAAGCCATGCGTTCGGGTGCCATGAACCTAGGTGTGCCGACGACTACTTTGGTTTGTAATGCATTTTCATCTACACCCGGAGCGAATGCCTTCACCAAACCGTAATCCAGTAATTTGATAAAATCAGCCTCTCCGCCGCGATTACAGATCATGACATTTTGCGGCTTAATATCGCGATGCACCAAGCCTTCTTGATGAGCCTCTCGCAATGCGCGACAAAGCTGACGCAATATATGAATACAGCGACCGGCAGGAAGTGGACCGCTGTACTCAAGTAGTTGGCCGAGATGCGCTCCTGGAATGAATTCCATCGAATAATAAAAAATGCCTGAAGTTGTGCGACCAAAGTCATAGATGGAAATCGTATTCGGATGAGTGAGCTGGCAAGCCAGTTGAACTTCGCGTTCAAATCGAGTCAAACTAGAAGGATCGTTTGGATCGGAACGCAATATTTTGATGGCGGTCGGTCGGCGCATGAGCACATGTTCCGCCAAGTAAACCCTTCCCATGCCTCCTTCGCCCAGCAGTTCGCGAATCTTGTAAGGACCAACCTCGCGCAGCGATCGTGCGCGTTGCCGTTTGCGCTGCAGCCAGTATCCGATCATGGCGGCAATCACGATCGCTCCGCCACCCAAACTTGCCAACCGAGCATTCCATTGCTGGACCACTAAGTAGGGAGCATACGCGTTGGCAAAATCCTGCTCGACAGCAATCCCAATTTCATAGTCCTTGTTCCAGCGCCAAGCTCCCACAACGGGAACGCCAAAATAGTTGCGATATTCTTTGATACTCAATCCATTGTTCCCCTCAGCAATGTTGCTGGCCAGAAATGTGGGCGGGCGAGCCTGGGAGTTGAATTCTTCCGTTGGCTGGGTACGCAAATCGACGCCTGGGTCTCGAACCAGAATTGCGCTGGAACGACTCGATATTTTTGAGGCGAGTGACTGGTCTTGCGTGCGGCGAAGTGGCGTCAACATAACCCCTTCGCGACTGACGATATAAGTATCAAACGTCGCGAGAGCAGTTGGTAATTCGGTAAGTCCAGCGAACTCCTCTTCCAAGCCATAATCGCGCACCATCAGGGCTGCCACAACCGAACCCATTGAATCTTGGACCGGTAGAAACAGCGATACTACCGGCGAACGAGTTTCCATAACGTAAGCTTGTGTGACCCGTTTTCCCAAACCCGGCAGAAAGAGCATGGCTTGGCCATTCATGACGGGTGTCAACATGGCCGCTCCTTCGGCTGTTGCACCCTCGGCCAAAATATTTGGCTGTTTGACTTGATTCCAATCGGCAAGAGTCAGTAGTCGCCGGTCCCAAACCGCGAACTTGACAGAACGACCCGCAAGTCGCTCCAATTCCTTGCGCAGGTCTTCGGCATGAGGTGCCTTTGAAAGACTTTCGACGAGCAAAGGTGCGTCTGGACGAAATTGCTCCGACAACTTCACCAGATCAAGTATTGCCTGTTTGACTTTGGGTGATTCGGACCAAGCTGAGGCGATACGTAGTTTTTCAGCCTGCCAAGTGTTGAAAGCATTATTTTGTTGGTCAGCGATCAAGTTTAAATGGAGCGCAACGACACCGTCGAGTGATTTCCGTAAGTCGTTAGAAATCCACGCGCTCAATAACCAGCCGCATGACAACACCAACGAACCTATCAAGAGCATTCGCCAGGGCTCGCGTGACAACCAAGTTTTCCAAGTTCCACTAGCGCCCTTCGTCGTCAAGGCACCGCGATTCTGGATCCTCTTGGGAACCGGTTGAACGATTAAAGATTGAGAAGTGTGGTAGTCCAGCAGCGTGCGCACCTCTTTGGCCAATTCGGTATCGCTCGCCTCCAGACGCGCCATTGCCGCGCGTCGGTCATCCGCATTGAGGCCTACCAACTCTGTAAAAGCTACCTTGGCGCGCTGGTGCAGGTCGTGTTTCAATCCGCCGGTCCCCCCGAATCAAGCCACCGCCGCAGCCAGGCTTTAGCCATTGTCCAATCAGCCTCGACCGTGCGTTTGCTAACATTGAGGTACTCGGCAACATCCGCCACGCTCATGCCCGCGAAAAAACGCAGCTCGACAATTCTTGCTTGTCGCTCATCCAGCTTGCTCAATTCTTGCACAGCCTCATCGATCGCTAGAACTTGCTCGTCATTGTCAATCGACACGGCATCCCAGTCTTGCAGGTACTGTCGAGCATAGGCACCACCCCGTTTCAGACGGCTGCGATGCCTAGCAAGATCCACCAAAATATGACGCATTGACTTGGCCGCCACCGCAAAAAAATGAGCTCGCGTCATCGGTTTATTGGCAGGCAGCTTGAGGTACAGCTCGTGGATCAAGATTGTTGGCGATAATGAAACGGTGTCTGGCTCCCCACGCATATATCGCTGTGCCAGTCGATGTAAATCATCATACACCCGCTCGATCCACTGCTCCGATCCAATACACGTCTGCGGCAGTGACTCGGCCTGGCCGGAATTGCTCATTTCTCCCCTCCGATTATGTTGTGCTAAAATGTGCGGCGATAGACGAAAGAGATATGCCTTTTTTTGAATGTGGTTTGAGCAAGCCTTTGTCGCTTTACTTGGTATGTTCCCCGCAATTTACCTTGCGCCATCGACGTTTGTTCACATCTGAATCCAATTGAGAGGCTACTTAGTTGAAACTCTTCATTTTCGATAAACACCCTGTTTCTCACACTTTATGGAAAAGTGTTGCGCAGAATCATCATCTTGTGGAGGGGGTGGTTGCCGACGATTCTGCCAGTTTTAAGCTGTCAAACGTAGCCACGCCAAGCATTTTGATCCTCGACAGTTCAGTTTGTGATGACGGATTGCAAAACGCGGCCGCGACTGCATTACATGATAATCCTGCGTGTGCGGTGGTGGTTACTGGATCGGGAATCTCAACGCGAGAAATAGTCGAATTATTGCATCAAGGCGTACACTGGGTCTTTCAGAAAGAGCTTGTCCAGAGCGAGATTGAATCGGCCATGCCCAACATCATCAAACGTGCTAGCGATGGACATAGCGATTGGCTCGAATATCTCGAATTGTCAAGACTCTTCGATACTATTAGTGCACGTGAGACCAGTGTTTTGCAAATGGTAATGGAAGGCACTCCCAACAAAATGATCGCTAAACATTTGAACGTCAGTATCCGTACCGTCGAAGCTCGCCGATCAAAGTTCTACAAGAAACTGAACTTACGTAGCGTTGCTGAATTAGTACGCATTGTCGACAAAGTAGAACGGCTACGCAATCGATTTGCCAGCGTGTCAGTAGCTCGGCCGAGTGTCGAAAAGAAAGAGTGCTTGCTCGGCGTCCAGCGGGACTCTGCCACACGCTTGGTGGGCAATTCGCCGGCGCGGCCGCATTCACAGCATGTAGCCCACTTTCAAGCTTGGATTTGAGGAAATTGCCCACGAGAACCGATCTATTTTTGCGAGAGTTCGGCAATAATTCGACTGGCTAGCAGAGGCACTTCGCTTTCTGCCAAACAGGTTGGTTCGATCGCGATCCAGCCATCGGATAAGAATGCATGATTGACGTAAATTGGTGGCGAACCTTGCTGCAGTTTCTGACACAAATCCATCGCACTCAACCCAACTCTGTGAGAGTCGACATAGACCTTCAGTAATGGGCGAGGATGGGATTCGAGGATAACTTCTATCGTCTGTTCGTTCAGTAAATCACGCAACCGTGCCAGCCAGCGCATTCTCGTACTGATACGTTCGTCGACGGCAGATGGCGTAAATTGTTCGAGGGCCGACAAGAGCCCGAAGACCTGTTCCTTGCCTACTTTTAACATGCGCCCAATTCCATGGCGTGGTGGTCCGACTAGCCTACCAGGTTCGATGAATTCAGAAGGTGGGTCCCAATGCGTCGGATGCTCGTCCAAATCCATCATTTGCAAAAACGCTGAACCGACCAAGTCCTTACGGCCGCACAAAATTCCACTGGCCTGAGGGCCTCCGATCGCTTTGCCTCCACTGAAGGTGACCAAATCAGCCCCCGACGCGCAAATGGATTTCAAATTCGATACCGGAGGAAGCTGAGCTGCTGCGTCGACCAAAACCGGAAGATTGTGCGCGTGAGCGACAGCGACCACATCCTCGAGTGCAGGACGAGAGTCGCGAGTCAATACATAAACTACTCCGGCTGTATTGGGTGTGATCGCAATCGAATACTCCCAGGCTTCCGTTCGGCGCACACCGGCTCCCGAGCGTATTTCATCCATCCCGACTTCCACCAATCTAGCCCCGGCAGCCCGAATTGCGTGATCGTATCCGTTACGATGCGCGCGGGCGATGATAAATTCATTGGGCATATTCGCAGTCTCTGGCAGACGCTCAATTTTCCCCATGTCCCAGCCGGCCAAGATCGCCGACGCGCCTAACATCAAACCAGCAGCAGCGCCACACGTAACTAGGGCCGCTTCAGTTCCACAGATCGAGGAAACATAACGACATGCAGCGGCCTGCAATTGTTCGACCACAACAGGCTGGGCACAAACTTGGGACATGGCAGCGATCGTTTGAGGAGCCATTCTGGCTCCGCTTAATCGAGTTACGGTTCCACGAGCATTGATGATGCCCTCAACCCCAAACCGAGCCAAAACATCCCTCTGGTGACCTGAGTCCATTACATCAATTCTCTTTCTACTAGCGTCAGCATCGAACACTCCCCGTGCGGCATCAACACAATTTATGGTCCGGTGGATTGGAACCGTGCCAAGTCGGGTTCGTCTGGGTTAAGTCTTTCGGGCAGGTAGGAGAATAACTCGGCATCGTGTAACCAAAAGCGAATTTTGTAGTCGGGATGAATCTTTGGCTGGAAGGAGCCCGTTTTCCAGCGCAATCGGTGGGACGTGCTGTCGCCAGAAAACGCTAGGCATTCATCGCGAGAGAAACCCGGCACAACTCGATTCTGACGATCGAGAATTTCCGCCGAAATCGATCCACCGATAGCCGTTTTGGCGTTAATCGTTACTACAGGTTCTTGAAACGGTTCACGCCTAGTGATCAACCAGCCTACCGATGATCCAGTGCAGCGCATGGAACAAAAACCATCCAATCGCAAAGTGGCCAGCCCAATCGCGGCTCGCACTCGTTTCTCATCGTGAACTTTATCCGTTCCTCCGTAATAGAAATACAACTTATCACCGACGATAACTGGAGCACGCGCAGTGACGATCATCCCTCGGTCCCATGCTTGCTCATTTCCTCGAGCAATGAACTGTCCTCGCAACGGCGGACGACTCCAGTTGACCAGATCCCAGCTCCATGCCATTTGTGTTTCCATGGTGCGCGGCGAGTCCGATTGAGCTTCGTGTAGTTTGTCAACGGAATATTCGCCATATCGAAAGTAACGAGCCCGATAAATCCACGGCAATCCGATGTACAAACCCTGGTATGGAAATACTGGCATCCCATAAATTTGAGTCGCGTCCGGGTCGTGGTCGTCGGCCACAAACACTGGAGCGTCAATCGGTTTGTCCCAGTGGACTCCGTCGCGAGAAACCGCAATGCCAACTGCACGACCGCGTCGGTTGCGAGTCTTCCACGTACAGAAATAGCGTGCCTGGTATGGATCATAGAAAAAATTTACCACGTCAGACGACTTGAACAGCGGCTTGGGCTGGCTGCTGTCAGGATACTGCCAACGCAGGCCATCGGCGGAATATGCAACACGCGCATGACCAACTTGCCCGTCAAAGCCGTATAGAGCGTATCGCCGATTGGTTTCTG
>CAZVBC010000255.1:0-10537 GCA_964625155.1 uncultured Pirellulaceae bacterium | reverse complement strand
CGCGAGCGGCTTGAACCGCTGGCATCAGCAAACTGGCCAGCACGCCGATAATGGCGATCACCACCAATAGTTCGACCAAGCTCATCGCTTGGCGAGAGGAGCAATTCCAGGACTTAGAAAAGATCATGGTTTGGGAGCCTCAGCGCCTACATCAATTTCGCTGACAAGGTGTGGTACGATAATCTCTAGAACATGCTCGACGCTTGTTTCTTGCGTCTGTTTTACAAATGTTTCCTGTCTTAAAATTCGGCCTGGGACTTTATCGCTGCGCCATATTTTGACTGTCATGGGGCCAGCTTCGTTAACTTCTTCCCACTCAAACAGTTCGGCTTGGTATTCGTTATTGCCAACTTTGACCGAATCGTCGCCGGTTCGTTCGGCTTTGAGGGACGGCAGTTGGAATTGCTCCAGCCGCATTCCGGTAGGCAGGGGAAATTTGGCTGGGAATTCCATGGCAAGCGGAGGATTGTCCTGAATGGCCATGCCCGGTCGCTGTACGGTTACTTGAGATTCGATTACGACCTTGGTCGAAGATTTGTCGACCAATCGCAATTGAGTATCGACCGTCACTACACCCACATCATTGATCACTCGTTTCGTTTTGCGACCCACGGTCCCAACTGGAAACTGACTCCAGTTGACGTACTCTGGGTACTGGACTTGTGGCCCCCGATCATCACGGATCGGCATGGTAACGCTCGATGGCGGTTTTACCGGTTGATCGCAGCCCACCGCAAGGCAAGCTGCGCCGAGTATCCAAAAATAAAGTCGCACTTGTAGAATCACTCCTGCTTAACTTTTTCGTTGTGCAAGTTTCTTTTGAGCCGGGTTCTTGCCTTGACTCTCTTCATCGGCAATCGCCTTGTCCTCAGCGACAATCGCGGCCTTTTGTTGATCGGAGAGTGGATCAGTGGGTAAGACAGTGTCCTGTTTGCCGCAGCCTGTGACGATCGAAAGGGCGATGATCAAATGCAGCAGTCGTTTCATCAACATGATGGTTCCTATGTTAAGGCTGTGTTGTATAGTTAGCAATTCTCAAAGAAGGGGTTTTGCGCGAGACCAATGTTCACTCGATAGTTGGAGCTGCTTGACCGTCGTCGATTACGCAGGCGCGCATCCACACCAGCGGGTCGACCGTGAAAGCCGCGAAGCGCACCGAGCCATCTCCGTAGACTGCGTTCAAACCGCCGGGATGGCTCGAACCAAAATAGCGTCGCCACATAGTTCCGCCCTGTGGTGTCAAGGGTGGCACGCGCACGGCGTTGTTATCGGGCAATGGTGGGAAGTGATAACGAATAACGCACTCATCCCAGCCAGCGTTGTTCCAGCGTTCGTTGTCGCCACCGTCCGAACCGTGCCGACTCGGCGGTAAGCTTTTTTCCGAGGCCACGATGCTGTTGGAAGTTCCGTCGATGACATCACCCATGCGCCGGATGGCACCTTGTGCAGACCACGTGATGTATCCTTTGCGGCCACTCATGTTTCCAAAATTTTCAGTAGTGCGTTCATTACGGCGCGGTGACATACCCAGTGGTGGTGCTGGGATATCTCCCTGATTTTCATGTACTTCGCCTTGGTAAAATCCAGCGCAGCCCGCATAGTCGCTGCGACCGAGCAGCGCTGCTCCATAGCCAGTCGGAGCGCGTCGCGACGGGCAGTAATAGGTCGGTATCAACGCGCGAGCCACGGAGTCTTCGCCGTTATAGTCCACAGGCCGATTGGTATGGATGGCCGGCAAGTCGAACTTGGCGAGATTGTAGACATTTTGCTGTTCCATAAACGGCAGTATATGGAACCAATGGCTCCATCCCTTGGGATGCGCTGCGTTGCAGCAAGTGGAGCCTTCGTATTGACTGGGGGCTTCGTTGTACTGCATGCCGGGTAAGCTTGGATCGCCGTCATACGGACCTTTAGGCAGATACTTGTATGTCGATTCGTGGTTCAGAAATGCTAGTCCAATTTGTTTCAAATTGTTCGAGCATTGCATGCGTCTCGCGGCCTCGCGAGCGGACTGAACGGCGGGCAACAAGAGTCCCACCAGTACGCCGATAATCGCAATCACTACTAACAGCTCGACCAAGGTAAAAGCTGGTCTCACCACAATTCGTACGCGTACACCAGACATTGCGTGTCTCCAAAAAAGATTAGCTGTAAGAGCTGGACTAGCGACAGTCAGCCCGTTGCAGCGTGATGGTTTCGTGCGAGAAACCTCTCTCGAACGATTACGACGCGAGAGATTTTATGTGTCGATCAAACGATTTCAATGCGAACACAAGACGGTTCACGGAAGCTTCATACATGCACGGCGCGCTTGCGTTTTCTCGCGACTACACTTAATTGCTGAATGAGTTTTGTTGAGAAGCAATAAAGTGAAACTTACAGCCTTCAGACGGGAGTTGTAGGCTAGTTGCGCGCTATGTGGTGAACAAGAATCGTCATCAACTTAACTCAAAGACCTCACAACCTTCATGCTTCTTGAAGAATTATTTCGAGTATTTGAATCGTCTTTCTTGCGACAACTGAGCCTGCGACCAAGTCGACTGCAATTAAGCTGGTGGCCGCACAAAGACCTGAGAATCAATCGGCTTACAGGCTAATTGCGAAACAAATTGCAAGTTGAACGTAGCTATTGGCTGGCGTCGATCCAACTGTCCCACGATTTGTCCAGATGAATAACTGCCTGCTCTAGTGGTTGAGCTGACCAGCCATTAGCAGTTTGGTTGAAGATACCTAACTTCATTAAGTCGTGGGCCGCATCATCGACATCGAAGTCGACGTGAATTCCGGTGGCTTCGTGAATCAACGCCTCACAGTGTTGGTCGATATCTGCAAGCGTGGGTTCTGCATGACTCTCGAAATACGCGATGGTGACGAAATATGCCAAGATCGCTTCACATGCCTCCTGTTGTTCACCTTCCTCCAGAATTCGCTGGAGTACTCCGGCATTATTGTCTAGGCTCTGGTAATACAAGTTCTGAGCCATATTCAGCATATAACGCCGCCGAGTGTTGATGGTATAGGTGAACATCGACTTCAATCCGTAGAGAATCGCAAAGACTACCAAGACAAAAATCGCCACGGTTTTGAAAAGTCCAACCAGCGTGAGTAGCATGACATTGCGTAACACGCGCCAGCCAGTCATGCATGCCGCGTAAATCGACGGTAGCACGATTTGCGAATGGTCCCACCAAGACATGCGGACCCCTATGGACGGCAACATCATATCCACGTCCTGTTGGGGAATATTCTTGAACATGCGCAAGTAGACTCGATGGGAGTCGAATCGTTCGTCCAAATTAGTGTGAGGGCGTGTGCGAAAGATCACGACCAGTCGTTGGTAAATCGGCACTCGAATCATTTCACTGCGGAACAAACGCTGCCAGTTGCGTTGGCGTCGGTGGCCAATCACATCGCCGCGAACGTATACGTCCAATCGTGCAAACAAACTAAAATCGACGCGCATGCGCACGCCCCATTGACTGGCTGCTTTCAGAGCTCGTTGTATGGCATCGTTAGTCAAGCGATCGTAATTGGCTCGATGCAACATGTCTGCAGATCGTTCGAACAACTCATCGCACAACTGATCTCGTTGACGCTCGACAGGTACGCTCATTAAAAGTGTATCTCGGTCAGGATCCAACGGTGCATAGATATAGGTCAAACGTTCGTGTTTCTGCCGGTACAAATGATGCAACATGGCGAGGATCATTCCTGCCACTTGGCGAAAGATCGCCTGCTGGGGCTGTTTGAGAGCCGGATGTTCCGCTAGAAAATGTATCAGATCGGTCGTATGCAGGGGTACAAATTTCTCTCTCCGAGAAGCATCTCGATCGACGATGGACTCTTCATGAAAGCGACCCATTTTGTCTCTGATTCCGGAAAACGACATCCTTCGAACTCAAACCAATATAGCGACATGTGCTTGGAAGGTACCAATTGCCGCAGTTGCATTTGACATGGACGGATTGATGCTAAATACAGAACAAATCTATTTCGATGTTGGACAATCAATCTTGCAACGGCGTGGCCGAGTGTTCACCGAAAAACTACAACGCGGAATGATGGGCTTGCCGGGGAAAAAAGCCTACGAGTTCCTGATTGAGGCCGAATGCTTGGATGCGACACCAGACGAACTGACACTGGAATCCGACGAGATTTTTTCTTCACTTCTCCCCAGCCGTTTGAACACGATGCCAGGATTAGTCAGTTTACTGGATTATCTCGATGACCAGCGATTGCCACGCTGTGTCGCGACTAGCAGCCGGCGAGTTTTTGCTGAGTCGTCGTTGAATATGGTTGGCGTATTACCTAAAGTCGATTTTATCGTGACCGCTGAAGATGTACAGCACGGTAAACCAGCGCCCGATATTTACTTATTAGCTGCAAGAAAAATGGGCCTCACTCCGAATCAGATGCTGGTATTGGAGGACAGCCAACATGGCTGCCGAGCCGGTGTCCGCTCGGGAGCATGCACCGTGGCAGTCCCCGGCGACCATAGCCGAGATCATGACTTTAGTGGCTCTCACTTCGTTGCAACTTCATTGTCCGACCCGCGCATTCGAGAGCTGCTGGCGAAACAGCCGAACACACAGCAGAACTCCGCGCAGTAAAGTGATGCCAATGTTAAGGACTGAACGATCAATCAAATCTGACAGACTAAATGGACAGCGCCACCTTCGATTATCGAACTAAGTTATGCTTCGAAGTCGTTTAACCGCGTGCCCATCGGGCCGCGCGTTCAGCTTCCGCACGTGCTAAGAGTCCCCTTAAAGACAGCTTAGTGGGGACATAAAGTTCGTATTGGTTTTACGATTCGGCGCCAAACATGGTCTAAGCCAGGCCGGTACCGGGTAATGAGATACGTGAAGGTAGTAATCGCGACCCGATGGGCACGCAGTTAAACGATTTCGTTGCAACGACTAAGTCGATCCAGCAATTATCGAAAGTGGCGCTGACAGTCTAAGGGACCAACTTGGTCGATGTTAGACAACAAGTGTTCAATCAATTTTGAGGATTCGATCGATTCATGTGGTGCATTTGCGATACACATGGCCGCATGGAAACCGGGAGCGATGGAGCCATATTGGTCGCCAATCCCTAATGCATCAGCGGCACCTTGTGTAATGGCGTGGAAGGCTTGTTCAGCAGTCAAGCTGTTATGCTGATTAATTGCATGTCTCGCTTCTTGCCACAAATTCAGATCTGGGTTGCTCGCCCGCGAATCGGTACCAATCACAACGTTCAGACCTGCTTGCTGTAATTTTTCGAGTGGATATTCTGTGTGTCCGAAATGAGAATGCGTTCTCGGGCAGTAGACGATACTCAGTTTCGTCCGATAGTTCGCTGCCAATTGAATTTCAGAATCGGTCAAGTAGTTACCATGCACTAACAGTGCTCGAGGACCGCCTCCCAATTCCCGAATAATCTGTTCTATGGAAGGCCGGTTCAAATTGTCGACAGCAATCCCTAACCGCTCAAAGGCTACTCGAAATGCTCCCGTACCACCATCTAACCATTCCCTTTCGTCCTGACTCTCGGCAAGGTGCGTAACCAACAACCTACCAGTCGCATCCGCATCGCGCACTGTATTCAAGAACAGTGGCCATTGAGTTGAATACGAAGCATGAGGCGATAGTGCCAAACCGATCAATCCAGCCCTATCTGTTTGGCGTATCGTACTCAGATAGTCTGACTCCACTGCCTCTCGCCATCGAAGCGATTGGGCAGCGCGTTGCTGGTCCAATCCTATTTGCTCGAGCGCCGCGAGTACCAGAGGCCGACACGGCCCGGGTAGGTCGAGAGCTTGAATATCTGCAGCCATGGATTGAAAGGAGGCGGGGCAACACGTGGCTGCACCGACCATGCAATTAACTTGCCAAGGCATTGTCACAATATCACACAAGGCTACGACACCGAATTGTTGAGACTCAAGCAGTCCTTGTCGAATGACGCCAGTCAACTGCGCCTGAATTTGTTGTGACGACAGTCCTTCATCGCGATTTCGTCGATACTTGACTATTGCTGAAATCCATTCAGGAAAATTGGCTCCGGCTGCAATCGCTTGTTCAAAATGGCTGAATTCGAGATGTGTATGCGGGTTGACCAAGCCGGGCATCAGCACTCGGGGGCCAAGATCGAGGTCAGGGCGTTCACCACAACGGGACGTGACTTCAACAATGGTACCGTGCTTGATGACAACTTGTCCCGGCTGGTAAACCAACTCTCGACTGGCAATGATATGTTCAGCTTGGATGCGCAAAGTTGAAATTCCGGGGAGTTGAATAACTTGGCAAATCGACAGTACTTAAGAGGCGAACGATTAACGACTCCGTTTTTTAATTCGGATACGCTGGCCGTTGCCCAGAGTCTGTTGGGCAAGTTGTTGGTACATCGTGTACGACCTCACGTACGACTCAGCGGTATTATCGTCGAAGTAGAAGCTTACCTACACCATGCTGACCCCGCCAGCCACAGTCATCGAGGTCGCACCCCACGTAACGCGTCGATGTATGCGGCCGCAGGGACGTTGTACGTTTATGCGATTCATGCGAAGTACTGTGCCAACGTGGTTACTGAGACTCCGGGGGTGGGAGCAGCCATACTTATTCGTGCTTTAGAGCCCGTCGAAGGCATCGACACGATGATGCAGCAGCGTGCAACTGAGCTAGTTCGCTCTCTGACAACTGGTCCGGCAAAGCTGTGTCAAGCTCTGGCATTAGGAAAACACGATGATGGTATCAATCTACTCACCAGCAAACGCGTTTGGCTGGAATCATCACCTGCAGTTGTGGCGAGCAAGCCTTGGCTGATAAGGGAGAGTTCACGTATTGGAATCTCACAGGCTAAAGACCTGCAATACCGATTCTTCATCGATGGCAACGTGTTTGTGAGCGGCAAAGCAAGTGAACACTCTATGGGGAAAAGTTGGTCTTTCACTGGTCCAGACAGTTGACGAACATGTACCGGAATCCACATATATCGTGCGGGACGAGTTGTTCAACGGACCAATCTAGTTCGCAGACAGTCTCTGTAAGCAACCGATATCGAGCCACTTGAGGTTCGCACACGATTATAATGCCGTCGGAGCCTAGCTCGCTGGCCATCGATTTCTGCCAGCATTCGACTTTATAACACGAGCGCATCGGATTCGACATTACTTACTATGAATCAACCAGGCTTAAGTTTTCTTGATTATGCGGCTGTTATCGCATATTTGTTCGTAACGGTGATGATTGTTTACTGGTCCAGTCGCAAGAGCAAAGACACGGAGGATTTCTTTTTGGGTGGCCGACAGATGCCTTGGCTTGCGGTTGGATTGAGCATTATGGCAACGCTGCTGTCAACCAATACCTATTTAGGTGCACCGGGGGAAATGATCAAGTATGGTCCCTCTTATACTATCGGCTACATCGCGTATCCACTGCTGGCCGTAGTTGTCATGGTTTATTGGATTCCGTTTTTTATGCGTCTGAAACTAACCAGTGCGTATGAATATCTCGAGTTGCGATTTGACCACCGCGTGCGCTTTGTTGGAGATACACTGTTTCTGGGATTGCGATTGGGGTGGATGTCGATGGTAGTGTATACCGCGTCGATGGCCATGGTGCGTATGATCCCTGAGCCGATGGGGGTGGTCAGTCAGTGGCTTAGTGCGCCGGCGCCTATTTTTCCTGTCATTGTCGCGATTGGCCTAGTGGCGACAATATATGCGTTCTTCGGAGGTATTCGAGCGGTTATTTGGACGGACGTGTTGCAAGCTTTCATGTTGTTCGGTGGCGTGATCGTGATTATTGGCTTTGTCATGTTGGAACACGGTACGTTTGTAACAACTTGGTGGCGAGAGATTGCGGCGCACAGTACTCAAAGAGCAGAAGTCAAGTTGGTCTCATGGGATATATCGGAACGCACGACCATTGTGTGGGCCATATTGTCGATCTTCTTCTGGAATGTATGTACGCACTGTAGTGACCAAGTTGCGTTGCAACGTTACTTTACTACCGCGTCCTTACAAGCCGCTCGACGGAGTTTCTTGGTGAACGTTATATCGGCAGCTTCGATTGGGCTGTTGTTAGCATTTGCCGGACTGGCACTCCGATACCATTACCTGTTGCGCGCTGACACTTTGCCTCCCGGCTTGACTCCCGAAAGTGGAGCGGACCAGATCATGCCCCATTTCTACGCCACGGCTTTGCCTGCGGGATTTGGAGGGTTAATCTTGGTTAGTTTCTTATGTGATGCGATGCAGACATTAGTCTCTGGAGTCAACAGTATCACCGCCGTAATTGCTCGAAACGTGAGCTCTGGGGTACAGTCTCCAAGCGACAAGTCCAGCATGTGGAGTGTCAGGGCTATTACTGTGGGAGTGGGCATAGGATCGACTGCGCTCGCCATCTTGGCCGCTTACTTGGTTCAATCACAAGGAAACACGATTTTTGATATGCTGCCCAAGATGTTTAACTTGTTTCTCGGCCCTCTAGCTTCGTTGTTTATGGTCGGCATGTTCGTGCGCCGAGCGCGCGCCCGAACAGTCTTGGGGACCGTCACATTTACTTTAGCCTTTTCGATCCTCTGGAGCTGGTGGGCAGAAGTTGGATACGCTTTCCAGTTCCTAAAATCGCTGGGACTCCCCGATTTTTCCGAAGCTTGGTTTGGAATTTTCGGACAAGATCGCGTTGGAGATCTACTGGTGCCTCGTCGACCAACACCACTGTTGGCAATTGCCTGCCCGTGTGTTGTAGGAATTCTCGTTGGCAAATTGCTCAGCCTGCGCGAGAGTTTGGACGAGCACCCAGGTACAGCTTATACCTGGAAGGAAATCATGAAAAAACCTCCCGCATGATAGAACCACAGACTCTCAATTTTTGAGCTTGCGGTATTTCCATTCTTTCCACCATTCGAAAGCGATAGGAACAACCGACAGAAAAACGATAACTACTAACACCAGCGAAAAGTTTTTCTTTACAATTTCGACGTTTCCAAACCAGTAGCCTGCGAGCAAGAACAAAGCGACCCAAACCACTCCTCCCATCGCATTGTAAAAACTGAAACGCCGGTACTCCATCTTGCCGATGCCGGCAACAAATGGAGCGAAGGTGCGCAATATTGGGAGAAACCGCGCCAGGAAAATGGCCTTGCCTCCGTGTCGCTCGTAGAATGCCTGAGCGCGCAGTAAATGGGTCTTGTTTAGCAGCAGACCGGTTTCCTTGCGGAAGATTTTAGGGCCAATGTATTTGCCGATCGAGTAATTAACTGCGTCACCAAGTATCGCGGCAACTATTAACAGAGGGACCAGCACTACGATACTGATATGCTCCGCCTGAATGCCGGCTAAAGCTCCCACCGCAAATAGCAATGAATCACCAGGCAAGAAAGGAGTAACGACCAAACCGGTCTCACAGAACACCACAGAAAAAATCAATCCGTAAAACCAGCCGCCTCCCAGCCAACTGATAATTTCTCCCAAATAATGGTCCAAGTGCAAAATCCAATCTAGGACCTGATGAATATATTCCACTTGCTTTCTACTCTCCAATCAGATCTGACCTGCCACTGGTTTCAAGAAGCATCGTTTCCAAGAATGGGCGTCAGAACCAGCGTCGATATCTCTTGCCTGTACGACTAGTTAACTCACGTCGTAAACATTTTATCCTTAGGCACAATTATTGTTTTGTGCAAAATCTGCAAAGTCTGAAATCACCCTGCCTTTGCAGCGTGACACAACGAATAAAATGGCTGTTACATGTTGATCGAACTTAGTCTTGATTGTCAATATGATCGATCAGTAACGATCGTAGCAGTTATTCCGCTCCTATCGATTTCCAATTTGCAACGGAATATGCCCTCTGCACCGAACCTTTCCGCTTCAGCATGATGGTGGAGCATTTCGACTGTTCATGCTGGTTTCTGAACAGCCAATGACAAATCAGACTTGACCTGTTCAGCTATTTGAATCATCTCACTAAGCCTTTTAGTGGCTTGGTCGCATTGACGCGTCAGGGTTTGCACTACCAACATTTTTGTGTCCAGCTCAGCATGAAGTTGACGAGACAAATCGAACAACTCTACTTGCCATTTTAGAACGTCTTTGGGAGCTCCAACGGATTCCACACCTCTAAAAAGTTGATTCGCAGTGCCTCGCTGTGCGTGACTCGGAATTTGAACCGGTAAACTAATTTCTCGTCGAGTTCTGCGCCGCAAAGTCGACCGTCGCAGCAAAACCCAGCACAACAAGCCTAATCCAAAGGTCATGGTAATCGACGAAATCAACGATTGGTCAAAGTGCATGTTTCCGTTTCCTTACTCATGTGATGCGCAATACAGATATTGCAGACTCTTCGGTTAACATGCCATCGGAAGTAATGTTGCAACTTTCGCGAAGAAAGCCGAATGCGCAGTAGAACACTCAACTTTATTCCATCGGTATTAAGCGTGAACAAGTTGCGGCGAGCAATTTTCGGGAGGATTATCCTGAAGAAATCGGTTTTGAACTTAATGAAAGTGAATTACCGGAATCAATTTCGCCAACCGTAAGCGTACT
>CAZVBC010000254.1:0-10544 GCA_964625155.1 uncultured Pirellulaceae bacterium | reverse complement strand
TAGCGCGTTCGCGATGACTCAAACTGCCGTTTTGTTCAGCTTGGCCTTGTGCTTGGGCAGCTACGGACCAAAGTAGAAAAAGTGGAATAGTTACCAAGCGAGCAATCGAGTGTGTTGGAATTCGCAGGCTGGCCATCTACTCACCGTTCAATTGAAAGTCTTTTAGTTCATTTCCGCGTTGGGCGAGTATGGTGATGCGATCGCCTCGATCAATGTAGCTTAATTCGTCTCGCAGCATTGCCTGAGAAGTAATGCGCACTGAGTTCACAAAAAGGATCAGGTCATCGATCTCCAAACCTGCTTGCGAGGCGCGTGAATTGGGCAATACTGTATCAATATAGGCTGGAGTCTTGGCTAAAACATCGGGAATCAGAATAATACCCAACCCAACCAGAGTGTGCGGTCGATCCTTGGGTTTTCTGGTGGCCTGCTCGCTGGCAATTGACTTTCCCTCCATGATTTTTTTTACCGATGCAGTTAATTGCTCAATGGGAATTGCGTAGTTCAACCAAATATTCGCACCGGCATCGCGTAATTCTTTACCGAGCATTCCAAGCAGGTGGCCGTCAAAATCGGTAAGTGCGCCACCTGCGGCGCCTGGATTGTTCGTCATCGCGTCGACCACATACACTGGTCCCTGGTACACCGATGAAAATGTTCCGCGTCGAGCATCCAATCGTGTGCGTGCCATGATGACACCTTTTTGAACGCTCGACATTTCTCTTCCAGTCGCAATGCCAAACAGATTGCTGATCGCCAATACTCGTTCGCCCACATTCCCCTGAGTCGTTTCATCGAGTTTGAAAAATGCATTCGAGGGCTGCTTCGTTTGCAGAATGGCGATTTCTAGATTCGGATCGATACCTACCACAACTGCTTCGTTTCTCTGCCCATCACTGGTGATCACAACGACTTCTTCTACGTCCAGGACGGTGCTCCATACCGTGAGAATATGTCCTTGTTCGGAAATAAAGAAACCACTTTGAAAGGCGTCTAATCCTCCAGCCCCTCCAGCTCCAAATATTTTTACCGTTTTAGCTTCAGCAGCGAGTATGGTTGTTCCAACCGAACCTAATTGGCTGTCAGCGGCCCAGATGGTCGAAGCCTTTATGTTGGGCCAGTGCGAAACGTCAGCGGTAACACAGATTGCGATAACACAGATGATTCGCCAATTCCATTGTCCGAGGACCCTTGGCCATCCACACTTGCCGATTGTCTGCATGGAAATCATGGCTGTGCAGCCTCGGTTTGTACTTTGCCAGTAGACACTCCATCGATAGTCAGCACCAAAAATGGTTCTTGCCCATATTGTAAACGAATCACGCTGGGCCAACTTTGCCCATCGCGCTGGACATATTTGTCGAAGTACAATTCAACTGGGTCCTGTCCTGCATCGCCAAAAACCTCAACCGAGACGATCTTGGATGAAGTTGGATGTACTTGAAATCGAACTGAAGTATCCTGCCAAGCAACCTGCAGTTGATCGCACATCTCGGCCCGTGCCAGATCGGTAACGAGCGCGGGATAAACTGGAACGGTACCTACATAGGTTGTGCTGCCAATGCGATCTGGTCCGAGCTGCAATAACTGTTGCCAAGCTAATAAACCTAGCAACAATCCATGTTCGTTGTGGCGCGTGACTAAGTCGGACAACTCTTGTTGAATGATCAAGTCTAAAGTCTTGAGTCCAATTTGTAACTTGCAGCGCGTCGGGGATATCTCTAAGTGCACTTTGGTAGTTTCTCCCGCAACGACCCCCGACAAAGTCCAAGTGGAACCCAGCGCACTAAAGTCGCCGAGTCCTTGGATGCGTTTCCATACAGCGTCGCGATGCAATCTGTTGAAATAGAAATTCGAAAAACCTGGACGCACGTCCAACATACTCTTGACTGTTACGAAATCGGGGCTGACACGACGAACCAATTCTGCAACCACTTGGTCACTGTCAGGTTGTTGGCTTTCGGGATTGAGCTCGTCAGAATCCGGCTTGGCGTCTTCACTAGGAGGATCTTCTTGCGGATGAGCATCAGGAAGCTGGCCGGCGACCGCTTCGATAAGCTGTTTGTCAGAGTGGACTCCACTTAATCGCACCAGCCGAGTATCTTGACGACCTTGCCGGCGAATCCCAATTGGCACTCGCCACTCTTTAGGCAACGTTCCCAAGATATTTTTGAAGTCGTTCGTGCTGAGTACTTCACGGTCAGCCAAAGAAACAACCTGATCTCCGTATCGCAGTCCGCGTCGATACGCGTCGCTTGTGCTCAGGATGTTGCTGATCAGAACGTCACCGGTGTCATCTGTAGATACTGTCGCTCCCAGCGTTGCATGATCAACCAAGCGACCACTCCGTAGCATACCCAAAAAGCTCTTGATTTGATTGCTACTAATTGCATAGCCCACGCCGACGTTGACGCGACCTCGTTTCTCGAATGAACAACGCCCATTGATGCCAATAACCTCGCCAGCCAAATTGAACAGTGGTCCGCCCGAGTTGCCAGGGTTCACTGCCGCATCCGTTTGGATGCAATCAGAGTATTCCAAAAGTGTTCCAGCAGGATACTGATAGCGCCCGACTCCACTTACCAACCCTAATGAAACGGAGGGAGCAAGATTCGTTGCCAGCCCAAATGGATTTCCCGAAGAGAAACACCATTGCCCAACTCGCACGTGGCTGCTGTTGGCCAGCGAAGCAGTTGGAAAGTCTTCGCGCCCGAGTAACTTGATTAACGATACATCGCCTGTGGCATCGACGCCTACGATAACCGCGTCGTACATTCGGCCGTCTTTCAAACCACAACGCATGTGATCACCGCACGCACTGGTAACATGAAAGTTTGTCAGTGCGTAGCCATCAGGCGTGATCAACACGCCACTGCCACCTCCACCACCATCCAAGCCGAATACTGCCACTGTCGCTTGAGCTGCTTTCTCCATTACAGCAGCTCGTTGTGCTTGAGCTGCGACCACAAGCGGATCTACCGAATTGGACTGCGCCATTTTTTGGCTGGCGTTGGCAAGCTGTGTACTATCATCTACGGCATGCGCATTGGGCCACAAGCCGAGCGTCGCCACAACCGCAAACAGGTTGCATGCCAGTCCCTGACGCAGAACAATCGGCCTAACCAATACAAACATTATTTGGCAAACCTCATTTGCTTCCAGACGACTACGTTGCCAACGGGCTGTGCTGCGTCGGTTTCCACAACTAAACGAACCCGCTTTCCTTGTTCGACATCGAGCTCGATTGAAAAGGGTTGCCGAGGTTCGATGAGCATTGTTTCTGCGAGTTGTTTTTCCTCTTGAAAAATCCGTAGTCGGCAGGGAACAAACTGGGTTCCAGCCGGGTCGAGTTCAGCGCTTCCTAGCAGTCGCTGAAAGCTATCAGGAACTCGATATGTAATCGAACCGGCCCCCAGAAACTGAAGGACTGGACCGGCTGGAATCGGTGAAGCATTCTTGCGGCTCTGTACGATGGACGGGCCGAACAGCTCGCTCAATCCAGAAATGTCAGCACTAAATTGTGTATGCGACTTTTTCTCCAGGGGCTCTAACTCAGCCAAAAAGCGAGTGTTCCCTTGCGAAAAATCGATATCGGCAACATCGCCAACTGGCACGCTTATGACCGCACCGCACAGCAATTGACACTCGATGTTGTCGCTGGCCATCGTGCTGACCGATTTGGTTAGCCATTGCGCTCCGCTTTTTTCTCGTACGCTTGCCAAAAGTTTTCCACTTGCAGGAATGTCCTCTTTGCTAAAGAATCGCAGCCCCGCCAATTTCGCGCGCGGTGCATCGATCGCTTGCCCATCGAACTCAAATTTAATGATTTCAGGCTCGACGAGTCGGATGATGCCTTCAATCTTGTCCAGAGCTTCGGCTGACCGAATCAACACCAGCGTGTCGCTCGACAATCGGGAAGCAACGATCGCTCGCCATTGGGTCTGCTGGGCGTCCGATAACCGTTGAAGTTGGCAGCTCAAAATATGGTTGGCGGTCAATCTCAATGTTCTATTTGCATCGATCTGAAAATTTACCGAAGTCCCATCGAAGGCCAGTTGTTGGCAGGTGAATTGACTGCCGTCGACAAGCGCCACTGTAATTGGGCTCTCAAGAGCTGGAGAATCTGATACCATTTCAGCAAAAACCAGCCTGCGCAAGTCGCCTAAACCCACGAGTTTTTCACCCGCAGGTAATTGAATTCGTACTCCATCGCTCGTGATATTGACGATCGAAGCACGGTACTTCGGAACTTGATTTTCGATAAGCTCCGCGCTCGGGTAGGTTCGACCAGTCGATTTGGTTTGGCCAGCAGCGCAATTGGGACTTAACAGAATCGCAGCCACCAACAAACAATAGTGAATTCCGTTCATCGTAAAATTTCAGTTGTTTGAACCTGATGTGGTCAACTCGAGTCCTTGTGGTAACACTAGGTGCGCACAAATCCTACTTCATCATACGCGGAAAGTCGTCGAGCGGATGGTAACCTGCAGAATTCTAGCACTTTTGCTGACTTTCATCAGGAAAGTGCTCCGGCAAATTTGCACAGGATGAAGAAAATGCCCGGCACGGTACGAATGCGTTGGAAGGCAACTTGACGAACTATGGTTTTCGAGGGAAATTATTTGGTAGAAGTTTACGGGATCGTCGCTTTCTAAATGTCGATCCTTGAACCGGAGAGGTGGCTGAGTGGTCGAAAGCACCGGTTTGCTAAATCGGCGTAGGGTTAACACCCTACCGCAGGTTCGAATCCTGTCCTCTCCGCTAGCAGTTTGTATGTTTTTCTCACTCGTTTTGTACGCCGAGATTGAGGCAGATTTCTAGTTAGCGGGTGATTCGACGTTGAGTGAGGTTTCTGAAACGCGATTGTTGGTCAACTTTCTGCCAATCTGTCCGAAACACTTGAGACGTACCGGGTGAGGGGCTAACTGCTGCGGAGCCCGCTTCTTTTACGATAACGTTAGACTGTTTACTTATTAGGCTTGAGCCCGTTTGCTCGGGATTGTTTTCGTTATTGTCAAGTAAATTTCTCGCGACCATTCGCGGTATGGACATATTCGACCGGAACGACGTCATTATTCATCCACACACAGTCAACATCGCAAGTGAGTAGAACTTGCCATTGGGTAAAGTGGACAACAGACAGTTGACAATGGTCAACGGTCATCAATTCGTCCTGTCAAATTGATGATGGCTGCAATTTAGGAGTGTTCTTATTGCTCCTAGTCGTGAAGAAATCGGTTTGCCAATTAGGTGAATTTAGTATTGCAGTTTTCGCTATTTCGACAAGTTCTTCGCCAGGCTCGGATTAGCGAGCCCTGTACGTCTTGACCAGCCTGTTTTCTCAATATGCAGGCTTGCGATTCAATATCGCTGAAGCCGGTCGATTGCAGAAGTGATGTCAGCTTCATGGTGGAATGAGCATAACGTCCTGTAGGCTGGAGTTCGTAGGTTCGGTCCTCCCCTTCAGCCAACGATTCGATCGAGAAAAGAAACAGTCCGTCGACACATAAACAACTCAGCACATGTGCAAATATCGATCGCAAATCTCCAAAATAGTTAAGTACGTCGCATGCCACAATCAGATCAAATCGTAGATCGTTCGCGTTGTCGAATCGAGCTAGGAACTTTGTGAGTTCGCTTTCCACCAGTTGATCATAAACTGCTCGTTGGCGAGCGAGTTCCAACATATTGGGTGAAAGATCGACGCCGCACAGGTTTACACTCAGCTCTCGCAACATGGGGCCACACAGTCCGGTCCCACATCCGGCGTCGAGAACGTTTTGCAGCGGTGGAGTCAAGGCTCCGCCGTACAACAGATCATCCAGCATACGTTTGACCGAGGCCGGTGTTTGGTATTCCAAGTCCTGCAAGGACTGATCAAAAGTCTCTGCGTAACCATCAAATACTTTTCGCACATAATCGTCGCTGGCGCGCTCGCCGGAGAGTTCGCCAGGTTGATGTTCGAAGATTCCCCACAGATGTTTGGCAACTGGGTTTTCGGGACTGAAATCCAACCAGCGCTGCAGAGCTTGTCCAAATCGTACATGATCGTCTGCTGAGCGCCAGACGCTGACCAATTGGCGATACAGTTCCTCATCATTAGGAAAATGGGCCAACATGGCTTCGACCACGTGCGCCGCTTCCTCGTATTGTCGGGTTGCCTTGTAACACTCAGCCAATCGCCGACAATGCCCTTTATCCAGCTTGCCATGCGATTGAAATTCAGTCATCAACTCGATGGCTTCGCGATGCCGATTGGATTCTATAAATAGATCGACGCAGTTCCTGAGTGCCAAGCCATTAGCCGGGTCCAAGGCCAGGCAATTTCGAAAAGCATTTTCTGCTTGCGTTAGATCCTTGGCCTCTTGATAGACCAAACCCAAGTCGCTCCATATCGCAGCTTGCCCTGGATTTGCTTCGATTAACTTAAGTAGGATTGCTACAGCGCGCGAAAAATTGCGTTTATAGAATTCTGCTCTAGCGGCTAGCAGCGATGCAGCGGGATGTCCTGTACATTTGCGTTCAATTTCCGCACAACATGCCAGCACAGAATCGTATTGTTGATTCGCAAGATGTTGCTGCGCCAGGCCAATCAGCTTGTCCAGGCTCCCAGGCGACTGCTTGGGGGCGCGGTCATTGCGTTTGGGAGCTCGCCGCATATTGCGCTCGATCGAGATTAGATGTCGCTCTCAATTCTGTCCAATTTCTCATGCGCCCGCAATTGCGAACCGAGGACAGAGGAATTACCAAACACCTTGCTTGGCAAGCCTAATATACTGGATGCGAGGTCACAATGCTTTAGCGAGCTCCCTTTCGACCGGGGCGATAACCCTTGGTATCGCGCGCTCGACGTTCCTTCTTCTTGTTCTTCTTTTGAGCGCCTGTGGCGGCGTTGGGAATCGTGTGCACGTACTCGCCACGAAACTGGCTTTTGGCTTCCTCCCGCCGTCTCGAAATAGCTTGCGGTGGTGGTTGAGAGGGTATGAGCGAGTCACATTCGTCGCCGATTAGATCGGTGCGTCCCGCTTGGCGTAATGCCTCGCGAACTTCGAAATAGTTCTCGGGCTTGAAATACTGCATTAAAGCTCGTTGCAGCTTGCGATCGCGCAGTCCTTGGGCGACGTAGACTTGTTGCCGCGTGAAGGGATCGATGCCCGTGTAGTACATGGCAGTGGCGACGTCCATGGGAGCGGGAATAAAGTCCTGAACTTGATCGGGTCTGTAACCGTTCTGTTTCAGGAAAACAGCAAGGTTGATCATTGCGTCCAAGTCGCTGGCGGGATGACTGGCAATAAAGTATGGCACAAGATACTGTTTCTTTCCGGCCGCTTTGGACTCCTGGTTGAATTGATCGGTAAATACCTCGAAGTCGTCATTGGAGGGTTTTCGCATTTTGAACAGGACATCTGGGTCAACGTGTTCCGGAGCAACTTTCAAGTGCCCACCCACATGATGACGCGTAAGTTCGCGAATGTACTCAGGCGATTGACGAGCCAAGTCCATGCGTATTCCACTGGCCACCAATACTTTTTTTACACCTGGGACTTTGCGAGCAGCCCGCATCAATTCGATCACGGGTTGGTGATCAACCCCTAATAACTTGCAAATCTTCGGGTGTACGCACGATTGACGCTTGCAGATCGCTTCGACTTCGGGCTGAGTACATCTCATTTGGTACATGTTCGCCGTCGGGCCGCCGATATCACTGACCGTACCCTTAAAATCTTCACTGCCCGCCAATTGCTCAAGTTCATTCAGAATGCTCTGCTGGCTGCGTGATTGAATTGCACGTCCTTGATGAGCCGTGATAGAGCAAAAGGTGCAGCCTCCAAAGCATCCGCGCATGATCGTGACGGAATCTTTGATCATTTCATATGCGGGAATGGGCTCTTTGTAAGTTGGGTGAGGACGCCGCGTATAGGGAAGTCCGTAGATGTGGTCCATTGCTAACTGGCTGATCGGTAATTGCGGCGGGTTGACCACGATTGCTTGACCAGCATGCCATTGCACCAATCGCTTGGCATTGTAGGGGTTGGTTTCTGTATGAATTAAACGCGTGGCTTCGGCAAAGGCTGTCTTGTCAGTCGACACTTGCTCGAAACTAGGGATCACCAGAGCATCGGTTGGAGGCGATTCGGAAGCTCCCAAGGCATAAGCCACGCCGCGCATGTTGCGCAGTTGCTTGACATTTTCACCAGCAGCGAGTCGTTGTGCAATCTCGACAATCGGATTCTCACCCATGCCGAAAACAACCAAATCGGCTTTACTGTCAAGTAAAATACTGCGACGAACTTTGTCGCTCCAGTAATCGTAATGGGCTAGTCTGCGAAGCGAAGCCTCGACTCCTCCTGCAATAACTGGTACGCCCTTGAATGCTTCACGCGCACGCTGGCAATATGCCAACGTTGCTCGATCGGGGCGCAGACCGATACGGCCACCGGGAGAATATGCATCGTCATTGCGCACTTTCTTGTTGGCTGTGTAATGGTTGATCATCGAATCCATGTTTCCAGCACTGATGCCAAAAAACAATCGTGGACGACCAAAACGTTGCCAATCGACGCAGGAATGCCAATCGGGCTGAGACACGATACCCACACGAAAGCCCGCCGCTTCCAGCACACGTCCCAATATAGACATCGCGAAACTTGGATGGTCGATGTAGGCGTCGCCAGTTACTATGACTACGTCCAGCTCGTCCCAACCTCGTTGACGAGCCTCGGCCATCGACATTGGCAATGTTGACTGGGATACAGGTCCAGTAGGATGTCGCACAGGGGGTAGACTGGTCAGAAATCGATCCGCAGTCTTCGCTTCCGCCAAAACCGGCAATTGCATAGCGAACCTTGGGAGTTCAAGCTTTCGCGGCTGTTTCTTCGCCGCCCAGCCCAACCTTTGAGGAAAATCCAAGCCATTTGAGATGTGCCCTTACGCGCGGACCACGACCATCAATCCAAGTAACTTGGCATGAGGCGCTGCAAATAAATCATCTCATACGCGCTGAACCAGCCCCATTGTATCAACAGGTTCGCTCGTCGTCTAAGGACGGATTAATCGATAGCAAAACAAAATGACACATGCCCCATCAATAACGATCGACGATTCGCGGCGAGGCAGGCGATAATGTGGAATCGATTGATCCTTGATCTATGCCGCGACTCCCTTGGCATAAGTTGAATACAGGTCGATCCTTGTATTGAGGTTGCCTAAATGCTGTTTAATCAGCGGTTGCACCACATCCCAATCCAGACCTCCAACACCAGTGGCTAGTTTGGGCAAAGCGATGCTTTCAATTTTTTCCTGCTCCAACCAGTGCGCCAGGGCTCGCAGCGCATGATTGACATACTCTACATGTGCTTTGCCGGGTGACGTACCATGCCCGTAGGCTGCTTCTTGAGTCATCAAACATACGATTCTCTTTGCGCCCACTCCACTCCACACCCAAATATCTCCTGGTTGTGGATGTTTAATTCGACAATAGTGCTTGAAGTCTTTCGCCATTGATGGCCACTGCTCGCGAAGCTGGTGAGCGAGTCCTGAATGAAAATCGTCGTTGGGAGACAATCCGTGCGCAATGACTTGGCACTCCGACAGCAAAATATCCCCTTTGACCTCGCGAATCATATTCACCCTTTCTCTTGTTCGGCAACTCAAGTGTGCACGATACAAAGTCCCGTGAGAGCAATCAAAATAAGGTTGCTCACATTTCAAATTGGTAGCTTTTCTCCCTGGGCACATCTTGTTCCAAATCCGCTCGACCCCAACGTGCGCTGACTTTGATGAAGCCAGCAGTGCCAATTGGCTCTTGCAAGTGTGCAACGCACGCTGATCAACGCACGCTTTCCTCGCGGCAAATTCAGTCGGCTCGGTTAAAAGCAAGGCGATATTTTTATTATTGGTTGAATGCCTTCGAAAATCGGTAAACGACTTGGCCGCTCCATGCTGCGATGGTCAACAGGAACGGCCGGCTGAACCGTAGCAGCTCGCCCAATGCCTCGCCCGACCCAGTTCGAGCCTCGACGATCCAACCTGCGATTTGTTCCGGTGATGGACGAGAAGCTATCTGAAAATAGACGGAAATCGTGTAAAGTATTGAAATACAAGGGATTTCAATACTTTAGCCGACAAGGACGTCGCCATGACACGAGCAGCCTATCCAACCGACCTGAATGATGCACAATAGGAAATTCTAAGTCCGTTTATGCCTGGTCAGAAGCCGAGAGGTCGCAACATCGAAGTTGATCTTCGCGAAGTCGTGAATGCGATCTTGTACATCAATCGAGCTGGGCTGTCAGTGGGATGTACGCTCTGATTTGCCGCCAAGAATCAATCTCCTATATCGACCAATCTTGCACTGCCCCAGCCACCATGACTTTGTCACAAAAATCAACCGCCAAGCACCGGAGCAACGAACGATATCAGCTTGTTTTTCAGTTTGTTTCGAGCAGTGCAACAATGCAGTTCAAGTCACTGAAATCGCGAACTTCCTTTAGTCCGTTCCAGAGCCATAGCCACAACCCTGCGATATTATTGGTTGTCGGGCC
>CAZVBC010000253.1:0-10554 GCA_964625155.1 uncultured Pirellulaceae bacterium | reverse complement strand
TAAACGTTACTCGATCACTATTCGCGTTAACGGATGCCTGAACACCGAAGCCTACTTGGCCATTGATGGTTGAAACTAAAGAATTCATTAACTCGGTGCGAGTCGATGTATTCGAGAAACGAACCGCAACATTTGATGAGTTGGAAAGCGAGTTATTGCTATCAAACTCAAAAACGCGCTGCACGCCTCCAGAATTTGTCACACGAACTGTTGCACCGTCAGCAAGTTGCTGACCGTTGAGCGCATTGACGACCAACACAGACCCGGTATCGAATTCGTAGGTCTTGCCATCGAGTGTAAATCGCATGCCATCGCGAACAAACCGACCCTGGCTGGGGTCATAATTCACCAATACTTCGGGACCGAAGTTGAATTCAAAACGTACCGCAAAATTGGAATTGTCTCGTAAAGTAAAGATGTCTCCATCGCGAATATTGAGTATGGGAGATCCATTCAACTGACCTGTAGTCGCTTCCTTGGCAGCCAAGATTGATGGACGCGTTCCCGCTGGTGGTCGCGTCTCGATATAACCACGTTCGACGATTTGCGTTCCTGCGCCGAGTGCTTGAGGTATGTTCTGTTTGTCTTGCGCTGGCGCGCTGATCGCAGCACCAGTGTTCTCGTTGAATTCATAAATTATATTGGCAAAGTAACTTGGACCCTGTCTGGAAGTTCCTACGTTCTGACGCGAGAAAGTTGTGGGATAATTCTGGTCGGGAGTAATCTGGTCGGGAGGAATGGGGCGACTGCCGACAAAAAATCCTCGCTCTTCTCCAATGTCGCCAAACGTAATCGCCTCGACATGTACACCGTCATTGCTGTCGACCGCAGCAATGGTCGGTGGTGCACCTGGAGTGACTTCGATGTGGAAGGTGTTAATGCCGGTCGTGCCAATTGTCGCAGCCTGCGCGGCGGCCGAGCCGGCTGAAGTCGTTTCTATGTTGATATAGTCGATCTCACTGTCTTGATCGTTGGCAGCAGCACGACGTTCCAACGAACGATCGTACGCGCGTAACTGACCATTCGCTCGAAAGGCGATGTCCTGTATATCGAAGTTGATGCGTCCAACTTGATTGGCAACTCCACCAGTAAACGCATTAGCGATAAACAGATTAGTTTCTTCCAAACCGGCGTCTTGTGTTACGTACAGAGGTACATCATTCAAGTCGAAATCTACGATTGAATCATTGCTAGTATCGTAGAAACTCCCTGTCGTGGAATCGAAAGAAAAGGGTCTAGGGAACAGAACAGGAGTTATTGGTGGTGTGGCAGTAAAACCACCCTGTTGATAGTCAACATGATCTTCTGCAATGTATCGGGTACTTTCGATCGGCTGCATGCGTATATTTGCGGCAGTCGAATTGGGATCGTTAAATGTCGCCAAGATCTGAGGAGTTCGATCGCTGTTGGTTACCGCAACGAAGTACCTTCCGACCGGCAACTCGATCGGCCCGATCATGGGATCGAGGTTACCCGCCGAACCGCGCGATAGGTCAGCGTTATCCGCACCACGCGTCGCGCCCGCTTGGTCATCAACTCGATTGCTACTCAAGCCGACTAAAATCAAATTGCGAGGATTGCCCGCCACATCTGTATCCCATACATACAGCGACGTATCGGGACGTCCAATTCCATCGGCATAATCGATATCAAAAACTGTCGAGAAATACTCTCTCAATCCTGTGAATGAAACCGCTTGGTAATCAATATCAAATTGATACCAATCGACATCGTCAGCCCAAATATCTGTATTAGTGAACGCATTCAATTCGCCGGCGACACTAATCGCACCACGATCGGTCTGCAACAGATTACCTAAACGTTGAGCCGTAAGGGGAGTGTCATTTACTTGCGGGCTACCAAATGGCTCGTTTAGTTCTCGGTTTTCACCCAATAGGGGCGAACTGCGTGGAACACCATTGAGATCCAGCCCATTTGAAGCATAACGGATATCGGCAAAAGTCACGCTTGACCCTGGAATCTCATCGACCTCTTGCAAGCGAACTTGCAATTGGTAACTTCCCGAAGTCAAGCCGTTATTCAATTGAGCTGGATCGAGCAGTTTTGATGCGGCATCGCCACTCCGTAAGTTGCTACTGCGTACTCGGATATGGTAGAGATTATTGGCACCCGCTTCGCCAGGTAGAACGACGCGCAATCCGGCATCACGTGGATTCGTGCTGTACAAGTCCTTTGGCGCTCCCTGAGCACTGCGGAAGTACAATTCAGCAGGACTCTTGCGCAACGAGTGAATTGAACCGGCGGGTAAGTCGACAGCCGAAACCAATTTATTAGGATCTGCTTCTTCAGCCAGCGAATTGTCGGACAGCGCTAAAGTGCGTCCATTGGCATCGATCAATTCGACCACAGTATCGAGCGAATTGAGCGTGCGATCGATGTCCAGCCACACTTCGGTTCCCGCGTTCGCTCGAAAACTGTATACATCCAGATCATTGGGAGCTGACAGCACGCCATCGATTTGGAAACCGAGTCGCCGGTTCTCGTCGCCCGATTTTGTATTCGGAGCAATTTCGCCCAAGAACTGTCCAAATTGAGGTGTATTATTAGCACCCGCTGTCGAAACAGCCGATTCAAACTCATTAACAATCGCCACATTGCGATCGTTACTTAGCGTATCAAGCCTGGTACTGCGCCAATCGCCTGGTGCCGCTAACAAACCACCAGCCTGAACAACGATCGAACTTACCAAGGCATTTCCAAAACTCTGGGCAGTTGTCCCGCCTTGCGCAATTTGCCGAATATCGCCAACGATACCGGAGGTCTCAAAAGCCATATCGATATAATCGGTTTGCGTGGTTCCAGAGCTGGCAGTGATTCGGCCATTTGCGGATACGGTAAATCCGCCCGTCCCGTTGGCTGTGAATACGCGATTGGAACGATCAATGGCTAATGCTTGCCGAAGGTTCTGGTCGACAATCGTCGTACCCAAGATACCTTCCAACTTAACATCGCGTGCTTGTAAACCTGCCAACACCGAACCGAAGGTCAGGCTCGGATCAATAATATCGCGATCTTCGTCGGTTACCAAAATGATAAACTTCTGCGCGTCCTGTCGGAATTGGTAACTATTGAGAACCAAATCGATGCCGTCATATCCGTCTTCGATGACACCACTAGTCGTCAAGAGTGCCGAAGCAGTGACATACTCGGTGGACGTACCAAACAATGCTCCACTGGCACCCAGCGGAATTGAGCGAGCAACATCATTACTATCACCAAAGCCCACTAAACCAAAACGGTTGGCACCTGCTGCCGACGCACCGATGCCAGCTCGCAACAACGCTGTATCCAATTGAGGAATCATCCCGGCAGCGAACTGTTGGGCACCTCCCATTGATCCGGATTCGTCCATTACCACAACGATATCGGCAAATTGAGGTGGCGCTGCCACGCACGCGCCCGTGTTATCAGTATCGTTCTGTGCTTGGCCGTTGAGTGTAAATCCAGCTCCTACCGTACAGTCGGCCAAGGACGTAAGGACAACGGGGTAGCCGGGTGCTCCTACCATCTGTACCGAACCGCCAATCCGATTGGCATTGTCCAGAGGTTGACCAGTCGCCGTGATGCCCGCAACGCTGCCCGACAATTTTACGACGAGACTTTCCGTCCCATCACTCATCAAACGCAATCCGCCGTAATGCTGATGATCTGATACGATGATTTCACTCAGCACAACGTGTACGATATCGGTGTCGTCCCAAGTACCCTCGGTTGTCAGATTTCCACCGCGAACAACCATACCATTTATATCGTTGTTGCTCAGCCGGTTGTCGGATACCAGTGGCCCCCGATTTCCTTGGCCGATAGTGAAACGATCAATTGCTCCAGTACTGCGACCATAATCTGAAACTAGAGCCTGATTGAGCGCATTGACGTTGGCACTGATCGCGTGACCGACATTATCGGCAATGATGTTATTGACGATAATTGGCTGCGAGTTGCGAACAAAAATTGTACCGTTAGCATTCGATTGACGGCCACCTCGCTCGGAATTGCTGGCGGTGCCAACTCCGTCATTGTTTTTCTCAATGCGACTGTTGGCGATACGCATATCCGCTTGATGAGCTTCGATGGCGTTGAAATCCGCGAATCCGCCATCGACCCGCGTCGTGCCGCCACCAAAGGCTACGACCACATGATCCAAACTGGCACTGGACGTGTGGCCAACATAAATACCGCCCCAGTCGCCTGGCGCAGCTACTTGTGATCCCGAACGATTGGCTGTGTCGAACGTCCCACCTGCACCATATCGATTGTCGTTGATCGAAGTGAAAACAATCGGTGCATCAGCGGTACCTTCCGCTAACAACTGAGCCCCAAGAGTCAACTCGATACGCGACCCCTGAAGTTTAACAACTGCACCAGCGTCGATTGCCAAGCGTGCATCCAAGCGGGCACGAACAGAAGGTGCAGCACTACTTAACTGCGTTCCTAACGATGAGCCATCATCAATCATCGAAGTCGCTGTTCCATTCAGCTCACGAATCAAAACGTAGGGGCCTGCGCCAGTGTCCGTACTGCGATAAATACGCCGCACACCTTGAGGTAGATTGCTTATGACTACCGAAGAATTGGTGGTTAAGATAGAAACCGAAGCAGTTGGTTCCGACGCAGGGCCTTCGACTCCGTTAGCATCGATAAACGTCATGCGGTAGTTGTAAACACCTGGCAACAAAGTTCCACCTGTTTGTGCCACGACGTTGACCAGTGTGGCCGTAGGCGCCGGTCGCTCGATCAGCGCTCCACCTACCGTGCCGCGAACTTCGAGGTTTTCGGGAACAATGTGAACAACGTCGATATCATCAAACCTACCTTGTACGGTCATCGCTTCGAGCTGCGAGCCACCCAGCGTGCTCGTGCGAATCTGTAGACCATTGATTGAATTGCCAGTCAGGCGATTGCGGTACAAATCTGGTCCCACGCGATCGTAGTCAATCGTAAACGACGCTCCGACTTGCTCGGCTGGTGAATGAAAGTTGTTCTCCAAGAAACTATTGGGTGTTGCACTCATCGCCGCGTCGGCACTATGGGTAATCTCCGTGAAGCCCACCGTGGGTCGTGAATCGACCATGTAAACGGGCGTCACAGGCTGCGATACGCCATCGACAACGACTTGCCCGCCACCATACCGAAGATCGGCATGAGCAACATAATTCAAGAAAATGCCTTGCCGTTCAAAGTTCTTACGACCAGGACTCTGATTGTCGATGCGATTGCGATAATCGAGCCCTCCCCAGTCGCCAGACTTGGGCGACGGATCGGACGTTGCCGGACTGAAATTCTTTCCGGCCGTTTGATCGCCCAGCGCCGTAAAAATTACCTTGCCTGCTACTGGAACACCTGCAGAATCGGTCACGATCGCGCCACTAGCATCCAACAAATGTGGTGTGCCCAGTACCATCAAGCTACCGGCACTACGATCCACATTTACCGATGTGCTGCCCACACCCACGCGCGAACGTCTCATTTTCAAAATGGCGCCGGCATCGATCATCACACTCACATCCCTGGGTACGTCAAACGTTGCACCGTCTGACAGCGGACGACCAATTGTGTCGAAACCGATTTCGTACGGCAGGTTGTCCGCTGGAGTAGCGACTCGTCCATCAGCTCCACCGTTGCCCAAAATTCGTACGACATCACCGGGCTGAGCTGCTGTTAAAGCGGCTGAGATTGTTTTGAATGGTGATGCGAGCAAACCATTTCCGCTGGTGGCAACGGACTTGTCAACAAATTTCGTATTGGCTGGACCCGATGGTCGAAACCAGAAATTATGGACGCCACCTGCTTGTCCATCCGCGTCGCCGTCAACAGCCGCCCCAGTTCCATCTCGCAGCACTGCAGCCGCTGGCGGACGGAAGTCCATGCGAAGCTGATAATTTCCTTGCGAGCGTCCACCAATTCCTGAATCGGATATCGTAGGATCGTATTGACGATTTCCACTAGCGCTCACACCAACAATATAGTTTCCTTGAGACAATTCCAGTTCGACAAACGAATCGGAACTGTAATAGTCGTCGTTGGTAGCGATTTCATCCCAGCCACCATTCGCGTTTTGTCGATACAAGCGAATATGCGAATCCAGCAAACTGGCTTGGCTCATCCGCTCAGCAAATGCTTCGATCGAGATATGCCCGCTTGTGGGCAATGAAAATTGATACAGATCGATATCTTTGCTATCGGGACGATAGAGATACTGACCATGTACAATATCTGCATCGCCAGGTAAGACAATTTCGGTTCCTACGCCAGGAGCAAAGACGGCATTAAAACTCTGAATGGTTAACTGGGCCACTTCATCGGCAGTGCCCAGCCCCAACAACTGGCCAATACCCTGCATGGCCGCGCGCATGAACGGTCCGCCGAAGTTGTTGACCCCTGCGTCGCCAAAATCTTGGATATCCATTACGGTGGCCAACTGGCCGCTCGAAATCAACGTTCCCGATTCAAACGTAGTGCCACCCTGCTGATTGAAAGTGATGACACTGGTCCGAAAATCATTAGCCACCAGAGGAAACGGAATCACCGAACGAGTGTCCCCTACGGCAACAGTTAAGCCGAGATTATCGCTCTCGACAAAACGTACTCCAAGGTATCGCTCGTACAATGTGAAGATCTCGCGCACTCTTTGCTTCTGTTGTTCCGTGATGGCATTCAGCAGTACGGTATTGCTGAAAGTACCCAATTGGCCTTGGAAATTGTAGAAAATCACACTGGTGCCATCGACTGAATCCGCTGTACCAAGCAAGTTATCTTGCATGCGAATGCGACGATTGCCAGGCTCGTCACTGCCACCAGGAAAATCAAGAGCCAATGGAGTCGTGTTACGAATTTCGGAATTGATCAATATCGATTGCGAGCCAGCTCCGCCTGGCGTCCATGATCCAGCCAAATTCAATGCGCCACTAAAAGTGTCAGCAGGATCGGCAGCCGGTGTCATCGAAATCGGCGGTAACGGTTTGGCTTCATTGGTACCTACGCGCAATCGCAATTCTGCTGGTGGTAACGCATTATTGTTGTTCGGATTGACCAACTGATCTAAGTTGCGATTGAAGGTCAAAACGACCCGATCCGAATCCGGAAAATATTGAACTGCATTCGGTAAAACACGCGTATCATCAGCGTTGTCCAGCGTATTAGCCGAGTGAAACAGTTGATAAAAATTGGGGTCGATCGCACTCCGCTGGCCAGAAGCTCCGGTCACAAAAGTAACGACATCTGTATTCTGCAAGAAAAACGGTACACGCTGAGCTTTGATTTGGGCCATCGTCAGCCCGTTGACCGTCGCGATGCTGGAAACATCAATCAAATCGTCGTCGTTGAAGTAGAGATCAATTCGATTGCGATGATGCACCCATTGTCCATTAGCATTGCGAATCACTGGCTGGGGTACAATCGATTCGATCTGTGCGCCCAGATCCAACTCGAAATCGATCGCCCGATCTATGCCACCGTTAAACACCTGGCCAGCCACATTGCGCAGTGCTCGCGAGCCACGCCCAATTATCTCGATGCGATATTTGTCATCGGGCAACGTTTCGGCAAAACGCATGACAACTTCGCGATTGGTGTCACCCAGGCCGACGTAGGCCGGCACGACTTCCAAATCAGAAACCCCGGTCAAAATTAGTGGCGAGTAGGATGTCGCCACATTGCCGATGCGCGTGACTGGCGAACCACTGGTTAAGCGGGCTTCGACCAAAGCCGACGACTGTGAATCACTTGCATTCAGCGCATCAACAAACTCTTGGACCGTGGTAGGGAAACGTGAATTACTATTCAATTCGACGTTAATCGTTTTGCCATTGACGCCGACAATCGGACTGCCTGGGCCGCCACGGTCACGTGCCGTGACGTTTACCGTAATCCCAATTCCCGCGCCACCTGAATCCCTAGATGTCAGTCGAACTTGTACACTTGGGTCTAATCCAAAGCTGGTTGACACCTTCGAAGAGTTCGCGCCAGACAAAACTACCGGTTTTGAAATATCGACCGTACGACCGATCGGCGTTAGAGTCGAGCCTCTCAAACGGAGCGCGTACACCAAACGTGTCGCACTGGTTTGCTGAGCGGGATCAAATACTTGTAGCAGATCCTCGGCTCGCGTTTCCAAGCCAGGGTTGGAATTGAGTTCAACATTGACCACCGTTCCGCTGACTGTCACAACCGGCAAACGGCTGTCACCACGACTACGCTGTGTGAAACGGATCTCTATCCCGTTGCCCACCGAGCCTGGCTCTTGCGCATAAAACTCGACCAATACTTGGCCTGTCGAACCAAGATCCGTGGCCATGCTCGCTCGATCAAAAGCGCCATCCTCGCCGCTGCGAATTATTCGAATTCCGTTCAAAGACGAAGCCGAAATGCCGTTTGCATCGTCAAAACGGAACAACAGCTCGCGCGGCGCAATCTGCAAGACCTGCCCGTTCTCTAGCAAACTTCCAGCATTTGGCTGTACACCCAGCAACTGGGGACCTGCCGCCATAAGCTGTCGATTCTCGAGAGTCTCAAGCAGCATATGTCGCGCAAGTTTCTTTTGACGCAACCGCTTGCTATCTAATCTGTTACGGGACGCAGAAGACATTTTTCCCGAACCACCAATGGCCATTGAATCAACCTCTCGATGGACCGCCAAAAGAACGGCGAAACGAGGAGCAAACTTCCACCCCATCCACCCGCCAACCAGCAAATCGCGGTGCATCCCAAAAGGCGGCACACGAAAAGAAGCGAAAACAGGAAATGTGGGGTATTTAGATAAACAACACCGCAGAGTTGGATTGTAATTGGCGGCTGAACTATTTCAACGAACGCCGTTACCGCAGCACGTTTGGTTTGGTCGACCAGTCCCAGTTCCGCTCGTCAAATTCATCAAGTTGCCGATTGATTGGGAACAAATCCACCTAAATGGACGTAATCCTACGCTTCCAACCCATTCTGCCACTTGGAGGGAATGGCCGTGCTGAAAGTTCCATCCATTGAACCGTACAGGTGTTAAGATGGGTAGTATTGTCGGTCGCGACCTGAGGTTTCCAGTAGGTGTTCATTTTTGAAGTCCTCCAGTCTTAGATGGCACACATACCCATTTAGTAGTGTTTTCTGCGGTATTTCAGACCGTAGTCAATGGTCGTACTATTGCCACAATCGCTTCAATTTACTCACCCCCATAAAATTCCTTACAAGTTAGAGGCTATTTATTTATCACAGATTCACGACGGGCGGTACATTTCTTCATGCCATCGAGCCAGTTGCACGAGTGCTAACCTCCACACATTTGTAAGTTCACGGGGAAAACATGTCGGTTGCCAAAAAGTCTAAATTAGGGGACACGGTTGTTGAGATGGATCGACGTCGCCAAGAACGTCGGGATGAGCAGTCGGCTCGTCCAGCTACAACCGAGAATACGGAACCTCGACGCAAGAAACAGCGACGGCGGCAGATTGACCCCACTACCTGTGAACGCGATTACAACATCGAAGAAATTGAATTCATGCGCGCGATGGACGACTACAAACGCGCTAGCGGTAGAATGTTTCCCACCTGCAGTGAAATACTAGAAGTCATTCGCGGTTTGGGCTACGTTCGACAAAACGCTTGCCATAGTGCGGTGGACTCACATCCCAGCACTTTGCCAGCCTCCTGCTGCGATTAAATAAGTTGGCATTTTTCCGCAACTGTGACTAGAGACATTGTGCGGATTTGCTTGTCAGCCTGAATTGCCTTCCAAGGCTTAATTCAACCAATTGGGTTCGTGGAACTGGAGGGCGAGAATCGAGTTGCCTCCCCTCCCAAAACTCATAAAAATAGCAGGTCTAAGGCTTAAAGGTTGACCTCGCTTTCTCGACAGCAAAGGATCATCCTCAGGACAATGACTCGCAGGATTATCCTAAAATCGTCGTCAAAACTTTACCATGGACGTCGGTTAAGCGGTGGTCGCGCCCGCCAAAGCGGAAAGTCAAGCGTTCATGATCGATGCCCAACAAGTGCAAAATCGTGGCATGTAGATCATAGATTTCCGTGACATTCTCAACTGCTCGGTATCCAAATTCGTCGGTTTCGCCGTATACCGTTCCCCCGTTGACTCCTCCGCCAGCCAACCAAATCGAAAAGGCAAACGGATTGTGGTCTCGGCCATTGTCGCCCTGAGCAAAAGGTGTTCGACCAAATTCTCCTGCCCACACAATCAATGTGTCTTCCAGCATTCCGCGCTGGTGCAAATCCTGTAATAGCGCAGCGATTGGTTGATCAACAGCCAGAGCATTATCCTCGTGTCCTTTCTTGAGGTTTTTGTGTTGATCCCAACGATCATGCCCTACTGACGGACAGGTTAGTTCGATAAACCGCACTCCACGTTCCAGCAATCGTCTCGCCAGCAAACATTCGCGGGCAAAGGTCGCCGTGCCTTGGTTGTTGTGCTGCGTACCGTACATTGCATGTGTTGCGGCTGATTCACGTTTCAGATCCGCAACTTCGGGTACCGCAGTTTGCATAGCATACGCCAACTGGTAGTTGCGTATGGCGCTCTCCACAGCATCC
>CAZVBC010000252.1:0-10564 GCA_964625155.1 uncultured Pirellulaceae bacterium | reverse complement strand
CACATCGCAGCGTGTGAGCCAGATTAACAAAGGCATCATACCTCGTTCGAAGTTCGTTGGCGACCCAGTAGTTTCGGACTTTAGCAGGCACTTCACGGTGACGAAAACGGAGTGGTGCCAGCCAGAAACTTGTGCACTTCGGTTGCTGGTAAAAGGTAACATCGAGCACGACTGAAGCGTGCGATGTTCATCCCCAGAAATCTACCTTCGATATCAAATACTGGACCACCGCACTCGTTTGGCATAAGGCGCGCATCGTGGCAAGCCACTTGTGCAAACCCATCGCGTCTCAAGCTCTTACCCCCGTCGAACGCCTCCGCGATGTGCCTTGGGCCAGCCGGTCGGCCGAGCCGCACAACCTTTGCAAGTGATTCTCCAGAACGGACAATTTCTACGCGCACTGTTTGTTCCGGAAGTTGCCGACTCAAGTATTCACGCACCAAAGTATGATCCGTAAAAGACTGTTCGTCGATCGAGGCGATTATGTCGTCTTCGCGGATGCCGGCAGAACGCGCGGCACCATTGCGATCGACATTAACGACACAAACTTGATTCTCGATCGTCGACAGTGTGACACCGAGATATCCGCGGCTTTCGAGCCGGGGGGCCGTAAATACCGCCGACCCCAAAACGCTGATTTTTCCATTGTCCTGCGGGCTGGGAGAAATGAGCCATAACCCTCGTTCTTCCCTGGAGATTGGACGTTCCGTAGGCTTGAGATTGACGTGGTTGATTGGTGTTGCGTTCTCGCTTGGTAATTTGAGACGCAGCAAAATCAAATCTAGAGCTTCATCTCTCCTTTCGACTTCCAACGCAAGCAGATCGCCACCAGCAAGTAACGCTTTAGGTTCCCTGCCAACACATGAACTCTTACTGAGAACCCTTCCTGATCGATCCACAAACCAACCGACGATTTCCATCTGCCGGTCATGCTGTTGACTGAAGATCTTCACACAGCAATCGTCAAGCCTTTGCTCGAGATCATCGAACTTTCGTTGAACGCGACTCCAGTCGTTGGTAGCTGAAGAGCGCTGAATACTCGAGTCGGTGGTTCCAATCGAATCCGTTGTTGTTTGAACATCCAACTGTTGAGCTTCGGACAGGTGGAGTTCGACTTCGTTTTCCTCGCCGTTGCTGAGCACCATCAACTTATTCTGGCGTTTGCCGAGAATATAGTTTTCTCGCAGCTCTAAAGACAACGAACTCCACGAAGTGACATGATCACCATTTAGACGCGTGATTTGATCATCGGCTTTTAGACCTGCTCGCTCGGCAACGCTTCCTGCTTGTACATCAACGATGCGGACACCCGGTGGTCGACGCGACCGTCGACCGGTGAATCCCAGGTTTGGCAATCCTGGTATTTGGTCGATTTCGAAGCTCTCGGCGACTTGCAAGTTATCCCAAAATGTGCGATACGAATCGACTGGAACTTCGTAGTTTTCATCTAACGCTTGCTGAATCTGGCTGTGAATGGCAACAAGCCTTCCTTCCAAGTCAAACAGAGCACCACCGGAATCGCCTGGTTCCATCAGCGCCGTCGATTGTACCATTCCCTGCATCGCGGTTAGAGGACGCACGATTTGCCCAACTCTCACAACCGCACCTCGCTGGGGATTGTAAGTTGCCGGATGGCTGATGCTGACGCACGGCTGGCCGGGAATCAATAATTCTGATCGCCCCATATCCACGTACGGCCAGTTTCCTTCGTCTGTGATCTTGATCATTGCCAGATCTGCTTGCAAACAAACTCCTAAACCTTGAGCCTTTAACTGACGGCCATCTGTGAGGTGGATCAGGTATTGTGCTCCCGGCTTGACAGTATGCGCAACAGCCAAAACGTGCCCCTCTTGACTGACAATCACGCCACTGAAGGCACTGCTGACACCGGCGCGAGCCTGCGTGACTGCTACGACACTGGGAAAAGTGCGTCGAATCACTGTTTGGATAGACGCCTGCAGGCGATGCACATCGTCGTCGATTGCCCGAACCGATGGTGCAAACAAGAGTAGGCAACCAGCCAATACTAAACAAAAAAAATTAACCATGGCCGCTTTCATCCGTTCATAAAACACAACGGCTCGCAATAAAAGCGCTAGGGCACATCTCTCAGTCGATCAACTGCCCTTCGACCGATATCTGGAAAATCGGTAAAGAAACCGTCGGTCTTCAATACATCGAAAATTACACGATGTAGTTCATCCATGGAACCAGCCCAATCGGGCAAATCATCATGTTTGACCGTGTATGGATGCACCTTCAAGCCTACTTCGTGGGCGGCCTCAACAATGCCAGTCGAGTGTACTGTACCTTCGGCAGGTTTAGCCAGTAAGGCCAGTGAAGGGCCGATTCCATAAGCATACTGTGCGATCAAGACCATTTCGGATTTCAATTGCTGTATCACTTCAGTTTCTGAGAGTTTGTTGCTACCAATCGCATGGGAAGCTAATCCCAATGGTCGGTTGCCAAGCAGTTGAATTAACTTAAGCGGACTCTGTAATTCACTATGCAAATATTTCAGCTCGCCGGCTTCAAAACATTGTACAAAGCAGCGAGAGTCCCTTTGTGTATAGCCGTTCCTGGCCAGCACGTCGGTCAATCGTTCAGCCATATGAAAGCCAAATTGTTGCTTATGCCACGAAGGCGATTTCAATTCGACGTAGATCCCAACTTGGCGATTTAGTGTCCGGTTGAGTCCACGTACAAGGCGAATCTCATCTTCAAACGAAACCAAACGTTGGTCTATGGACTCACTGAAGCGAATTCCGTGGTTTCCGCGACGCGCCAAACTGCGCTCTCTGACACTCAAGGTACGCAGCTCGCTCCAACTGAAATCCGCAAAATAGAACTTACCGTCTTGGCGCGCGCGTCCCGGAAATTTTTCAGCAACATTAGTCGTATCGTTCAAAGTAATATCATGCGATACGACTAGGATTTGGTCACGCGACAGCACAACGTCCTGTTCGACGTAATCTGCCCCCTGAGCAATTGCCAGGACTTTCGCTCCCTCCGTATGCTCGGGTAGATAACCGCTTGCGCCTCGGTGTGCTATTACAATTGGCCGTGCGGTATTCAAGTTTGTGTCTCCATACGCACAAGTTTGAAGTGGCAACATCGTGGCCAGCAACTGGACAATCCACCAACCCATCAGCGGACTAACTAGAAATGCAGCGCCCCCATTCAAATGACGAGCATGCAAACCGGCCAACGACATCTTTACCTCCTTGCACCAACCAATCTACTCGTGCCGCAGAGCCTCGATAGGATTCATTTGGGCGGCTCGAATGGCCGGATACAGTCCAAATATAATGCCTACCAACAATGAAATCCCAAATGCGATCGGAATTGATTCGGGCACGATAGTTGGTGTCACGTTGCGAACAACTTCGGGCAATGAGGCCATAGTCTCCGGGTAATAGTGTTCAACTATTTTTCGCAAACCCACAATCGCTGGTCTACAAAATAAACCGGCCAGAATCCCTGTTATTCCACCTATGACACTTAAGACCGATGTTTCTACCAAGAATTGACGCACGATGTCGTCGCGCCGCGCGCCCAATGCTCGGCGGATACCAATTTCCCGAGTACGTTCGGTTACGGTCGCCAACATGATGTTCATAATGCCGATACCTCCAACTAGCAACGAAATAGCGGCAACCAATCCCATGAACACCATAAACATCAAGCGCGTCGTACGAGCTTGTTCGAGCAATTCCAATGGAACTACCACTGATACATCTTCGAGCGCTGAATGACTTTCCATGGCCGACTCGATAACAGCAGCAGTCTGTTTGACTTCATCAATACTCTTTACACGCAACGTGATTTGATTCAATTCGATAACTTCGCCGGTAATAAATCCTCCGGCGCGGGTCATGATCGTATCTCCGATGCGTTGTTGTAGAGTCTTAATGGGAATATAGATGTCACTAGAAAAGTCTTGCGCTTCCAGTGAACCGCCAATAGCCGCCGAGGCGTTTCGATGCTTCAAGACTCCAACAACCGTATACGAATCTTTGTGCTCGGGAATGCTAACCCGTTTGCCGATTGGGTCCTCATAGGGAAATAATCGTTCCGCCGCTTTCGCGGCCAATACGCAATTGGTATCCCGGCGGAAATTTTCCGCGTCCGTGATAAAGTGGCCCCGGTCGACAACCAGATTCGTAATTTCCATATATTCTGGGGTGCAACCGACCAAACGACCATCCAATACCCTCGATTTGTATTGGAATTGACGACGAATCTCGCGAATGGGGATCGCACTTTTGACAGTTGGAATAGTAGTTTGCAGCCGTTCAAACTCCGCTCGCGTCAAACCGTAGGGGGTAACACCCTGTGGATTGAGTTTTTCGCTGGGGGGTTTGACGGATCGAATCATGATCGTATCGGCTCCCAAGCTGGCAATCTGCTCCTGGGCAGCTTTACTGATACCTTCACTGATTGCAAGCAACCAAATCACACTGGCGACACCAATGAAGATTCCCAATACGGTTAATAGAGACCGCATCGGGTGCAGCCACAGGCTCTTCACGCCCAGCTTTATTGTTCGCAACCACAACATGGTTAGTACAGTACCTTTCTAATCGCGCTTTCTGATCAACCAACCATGGTAAGTGCGTCAACTTCACTTAGACCGTTGCTGGCACATTGTGAAGGGACTCTTCGGCGGCTTGTTTGCGCACTTCGTCACTATTCTTGATATCAGATTGAAGTAATCCGTCGCGCAAACGGACGACACGCTTCGCACGCTTCGCGACGTCGTCTTCGTGCGTGACCAAAATGATGGTTCGTCCTTCATCATTTAACCGATCGAACATCGCCAAGATCTCGGCGGTCGTCCGCGAATCCAAATTTCCTGTTGGTTCATCGGCGAGAATGAAATAGGGGTCATTCACCAAGCTGCGTGCAATTGCGACACGTTGCTGTTGGCCACCCGATAGTTGCGTTGGCCGGTGGGAAAGTCGATCACCCAAGCCAACCATGCTGGCTAAATCAATACAACGTTGCCGTTCCCGATTCCCAAGTTTTCCCTGATAGTAAAGAGGAACTTGTATGTTCTCGACAACCGTCAATTGCTGAATCAAGTTGTAGGACTGAAAGACGAATCCGATTCTACGAGAGCGAATATTCGCGAGCTGATCATCAGTCATTTTGGCGACGTTGTCTTCGCCGAGAAATAATCCGCCAGAAGTAGGTTTATCCAGACAACCTAGCATATTCAGCAAAGTGCTCTTTCCCGATCCCGAAGGCCCCATGATTGCGACGTAGTCGCCTTCTGGTACATCAAAAGAAACGCCGCGCAAAGCACGAACCGTTTCCCCTTTGAGCACATATTCTTTCTTAAGCTCTCGCACCGAACATGCTAGCCGCATCTGTACCACCTTTATGCAGACTTACTTGGCGTCCCATGACTCTTCGGATTTGGTCCACCAAAATTTGACGACAATCAATTGCCTCGGAACCCACCGGGGCCGCCGCCACCTCCTGGTCCGCCACCTCCTGCACCACCGCCAGGTCCGCCCGCGCCACGACCTTTGCCAGCGCCACTGGCAACTCGCTTTTTAATCGCCTGGACCATTTCTTTGCGTTCAACGACGCCATCACCATTGGTATCCGCCTGTTTCGTACGTTCCTTGCGAGATTCTTCCATCGTGTCAATCTCATCGCTGGTCAATTTGCCATCGCTGTTCTTATCGACTTCAGAGAAAGTGCGATCCACAGCCGCCTCAACATCAAAGCTCCCGGCTCCGCCCTTTGTTTTTCCTTTGCCATCATCTTTCGCCGTTGCGGCCGTCGTTTGAGCTCCACCGGCTGGCAGTTTCGCGTCCTTAGCCATTTCAGCCATCTTGGACCGATCAACGTCTTCAGGGATGTCAGGCAATTTCATCAAGTCCATAAAGTTCCTGGGGTCCAGAACAACTTGATCGTTCTCAGCCAACCCTTCTTTGATGGTCACCGTCTTGTCATTTGTGCCACCAATTTTCACTTCGATCGTTTCCCACTTTTCACCAGCTTTTTTCAAGCAGAAATAATGCCCTCGATACTCGTATATCGCCTGCACGGGGACTTGAATGGCATCTGGCAGCTGTTCTACAAAGATTCGTACTTCGGCAGTCATACCTGTACGAATGGACTCAGGTGGATTCACGATTTCAATAAATGTCGCATACTCTTTGACTGTATTGCTGAACCAGCTTCCTGGCTCGGCATACTTGTTGACTCGCTTAACTCGCCCAAGCATGTCTCCGCTGGCGGCAGTGATGCCAACTTTCGCTGGCATCCCCTCGGCCACAAGGGTAATTCGAGATTCGTTGATACGTGCTTTGACTTGCATTTTGGAAGGATCAGGGAGTTTCAAAATCGTCTGGCGTTCACGTACCGCTGCCCCAGCTTCGACAACAAATTCTGCTGAACCTCCGCGGCTACTGTACTGGTTGGCATACACGACAACACCGTCAGCAGGCGAGAAAATCAGACATTTAGAAATCTGATCTTGAATATCCGCCAATTTCGCTTGTTCTTCAGCTAACACGGCTTCGTTTGATGACAATGTGGCTTTGGCAGTTTCAATGGCGCTGATGAACTGCACTTCCATTTTCTTTTTCGTCAGCTCGTCCAGAACTCTTAATTTGGCCTGGGCAGACTCCAAAACAGTCTTCGTGTTCTGAACAGCAAAATTCTCGGCTTCAATTTGTAAAGCCTTAACCATTCCCTTGGCTGCCAATCGTTCAGCGCTCTGCAAATTCAGTTCTGCTTTTCGCAGCTCCTGTTCCGCCATAGCGATTTCCGACAAAATCAACCGTCGTTCAGTCAGATACGTCCCCTGCTGGTACTCGCTTAATGCGATTTCTGCGGTCTCCACAGCAGCTCGACTACTAGCAACAGCCGCTTCGGCAGTCGAAGTCATTTTGCGCTGTGTTTGGGCCTCTAGTTCAAGAGCTGCGGTATCCAGTTCGACAAGTTTGTCACCCTTTTTTACGTACGCGCCTTCTTCGATGACCCAAAGAATGGGAGTTCCGCCACCGCCGCTGGACATTCCTCCACCTCCACGGCTTTTTACCTGGCATATCACTTCAATGTTACTGCTACTTTCGACCTCACCTTCTTCAAGCACTATATGGTCGAATTGCCCGCGCGAAACCGAGGTAAGCAGTGGACCAATCTCAGTAGTTTGGCCATAAGTACCTCCAAACCGGTACCAGGCATACCCACCCCCACCGAACAAAGCCAACAGCACCAAGGCAACAACCCAGATTTTTCCGTTCTTTTTCCCTCGATATTTCCTGTTCGGGGAAATCGCCAAAAGATGTTGTGGTCGCAAGGTCCGCTGAACCATGGAATTGCTCCTGAAAGGTAGGATATCCGTAGGAAGGAAAGACGGTGTCCGGTAGGGTCGAAGTTGCGGATGCTAGTATTAAAACTATGGTACTTGACCGGAGTCCGTTCGTCAGCGCTCCAAGGCGCGGGATAATCCTAAAATCCCTTAACACGCAAAATATAACAAGATGCTTATCTTTGTTTGTGAAGTACCTTTGCGGGTAAACCCCGTATGACGCAATGAGTTCCGGAAACCATCAAGTGAACCATCTGGTTTCGTGAAATGCGGATGCAATGCTAGCCATTCTTGCCAGCCGCCAATTCAATAGGTACAGATTCCTAATCGTGCTGGCATGGCCGAGAATTGGGGTTCGCGGAAACGGCAGAGGGAGCGATTCCACCGAGTCGCTGCTAAACAGGCCTGAGCGGGAGCTTTCTAAAGCTGAGCTGCGACGTAGCTCAAAGTAATTTGCTGGTATCTTGGCAAATAATTGCGGATTCACCGATGTTTAGGTGGACATAACCGCGCAAGTGACAAATTGCCAACGGCTAATGTGGTCATTCTGACTAGGCGCCGTGCAGCGGAAAGTGAACAATAACGCAGTTCTAGAACTGCATGGGTCGGCGGTAACCACGGGCATTAGCTGGTAAAGTGAAGACCGTCCGTTAGGAACCTTGCAGAAAGTTGGGCCGAACGCAATGTTGCGGCTGGCCTTTTTTCGAGCGGCGGAATACAAGTCAATTGGCTTGGAATGTGCTTGGATGATCTTCAAGCCAATTTGGCAATTAGAGCCGTACTGCGGCCAATCCATCAAAATCGAGCAACAAAAAATATGGCAAAGAAAAATAAACGGGCAAACGTCAAGCATTATCGCAAAACCACGGGCCCAAGCCTGCAACCGGTTTCGGAAGAGGAAGTTGCCGAGTTACTGTCTGGGGCTGTTTCTGACGCATCATCGGTGCTGAAGTGGAATTCGGGTAAAGGTAATGTGCGGTCATGGAACAATATCAATTGGGCCGCTGCCGCATGGTTGAGCTTAGTTCATATTGGCGCTTTAGCAGCACCATGGACGTTTTCTTGGTCGGCTCTAGCAGTTGTCATTGTCTTGCATTGGATGTTTGGCGGCGTGGGGATCTGCCTTGGATTTCATCGCATGCTGACTCACGGTGGCTTTTCGACTTACAGTTGGGTGCGTCGAACTCTGGCTACGATTGGCTGTTTGGCAGGAGAAGGCCCGCCTCTGCAATGGGTCGCCAATCACCGACTGCATCATGCCCGAAGCGATCAGGAGGGAGATCCTCACTCTCCGAATGACGGAGCTTGGTGGAGCCACGCATTTTGGTTGGCTTACAATGTTGGCGGAAGTAATCCGCGGGAATTCTATCGAAAATGGGCACCGGATCTACAACGCGAGCGATTTATGCGCGGATTGAATTATGCGTTTGTGCCTTTAAACGTTGCGCTAGCTGTGGCGCTGACCGCGATTGGTTACGCGATCGATGGTTGGGGATTGGCGATGTCTTGGTTGGTTTGGGCGGTATGCGTGCGCATGGTGTTGGTGCTGCATTCGACGTGGCTGGTAAACTCAGCCAGTCATATGTGGGGCTACCGAAACTACGAAACACGCGACGATAGTCGCAACAACTGGTGGGTAGCGTTATTTACTTACGGTGAAGGGTGGCACAACAACCACCATGCCCATCCTCGAATGGCCAAACATGGTCATCGATGGTGGGAATTCGATCTCACGTTCCAAACCATTCGTCTAATGCAAGCGTTAGGATTGGTGTGGGACGTAGTGGATTATAAGACTCGCAGCGAAAAGAACGCAGCATAGCTTGCAAGATTTTGATTGAAGCAAAATCGATGATTTGGCCGCTGGCCCCGCAGACATGGAGGCGAGCGGCCAATTTTTTTAATAGTTTTAATTAACGTAGATTCCAAGCGTCCAGCCATTCGACCTTGGTTGGACGCAGTTCAAATTTATTGCGCAACTCATGATCCATGTGTTTGAAGTGCCCTGCGCCGTAAAAAATAGCCAGATTCTTCTTACCCGACTTGATCTGCTGGCGAAGGACTTGGAGTGCTTTTGAGTTTCTTTCAGTAATCAAAGTGCTTTTACCATCTTCGCCTTCAATGGCGGCCATTTGGCCTTCCAATAACTCGAATTGGTCCGCCAAGGCGCGCTTTAATGCCAGTTCACGGTTGCTGGAGAAAAAAGCGCTGATCATCCCTAAGTCATTGGCTTTGCCGGAGCCCTGTAAAGCCAAACCGGATCCCATGGAACGCATGAGAATCTGCAACAAGCCCTCCTGCCGGTTTTTCATGCTGTCAGAAAACTCCTCAGGATTCATGTCCGCATGGACAAAATTTTTTGCTTGATAGTTAATCTCATCTAGCTGAAATTGCAGTCCAAGCAGTTCTTTCATCCCCACCTGCAACGAGCTGACCGCGCTTCTTGAACCAGCGTTGCTAGCTTGCAATGGAGCTTGTGATGCATCGGCCACCATTTCATACAGCACGGCGTCGTATTGGGTGAACCGCTTGTTTAATTCCGCGTAGTACGCTTTCTCACCGATGTGAATGGCACCGATTAATGCTACTTTAAGACCGTCATTCGATGTGTACGTCGTTACAGCAGTTTGCAACGCTAGCGGTTTGTTTTTTTCGTCTTTCAGTAGTCGCACAAATTGCTGCGTACTGTTTTTCTTACCAGCGCTCGCAGGCTTCTGCGAATCCTGCCCACGCACAGCCTGGCTATAGCCAATCATTGTCAGGACACACACCAGCCCCTGTACAACACCTCGCGAACTGCAGTTTCGCATCTCTCAAATCCTATAATCTTTTAGACCTGCGATCAGTTACTGGTCAGGGAAAACAGCGATACTTCCGACTAGAAGTTGAAGCCCGCAAAAACTAACGGGCGAGGCGTCTGACTGGACGATCACGCAGGTTTCTCAGCAGAGGCCGTATCCCGCCGAACCCCACAACAGCCCGGATATGGCATTAGGATACCGCAACAATCCACATAAAGGTACTGGAGAATTAACGGTGGCACCTTCTGATATTCTACTTTCCTAAAAAAGGGTAACGGCGTTAAGTGCCACCTCGCCGGTGTCAGTTCACTGACACTCTTTCGCTCCTATTACAACTGCATGCCCAATTCCGGCATAGAATGGGTAGGCGTCTAGGCGTATGCCATCTGGAAAGCGAGGATCACCTCCCTTGACTCGGTACAACCGACTC
>CAZVBC010000251.1:0-10616 GCA_964625155.1 uncultured Pirellulaceae bacterium | reverse complement strand
TCTTCGCAGTTAGAAGGGCCCGGGACCTGTATCGGTCCCTACAAACTGCGTGAATTGCTCGGCGAAGGTGGGATGGGTGCTGTGTATGTGGCCGAGCAAGAAAAGCCACTGCGCCGCAAAGTGGCCGTGAAAGTCATCAAGCCCGGGATGGACAGCCGCGATGTGATCTCTCGCTTTGAGGCGGAACGGCAAGCGCTGGCGCTGATGGATCACGCCAACATTGCCAAGGTTCTAGATGCCGGCACATCTGCGGCCGGCCGGCCGTACTTTGTCATGGAATTAGTCAAAGGCTTGACCATTACCGAGCATTGCGACAAACACAAGCTCGTGACTCGCCAGCGACTTGAGCTGTTCCTGCAGGTCTGCCAGGCGGTCCAGCACGCGCACCAAAAGGGAATCATTCATCGCGACTTGAAACCATCCAATGTGATCGTCACCATGCACGACACGATACCGGTGGTCAAGGTCATCGATTTTGGCGTAGCCAAAGCGATTGGCCAGCAATTGACCGAACACACGCTGTATACCGGTTTCAGCCAGATGATCGGCACGCCGCTGTACATGAGTCCCGAGCAAGCCGGCCAGAGCAGCATCGATATCGACACGCGCAGCGACATTTATTCGCTCGGTGTGATGCTCTACGAATTGCTGACCGGCTGTACGCCGTTCGAGAGCGAAACGCTCAAGCGAGTCGGTTTCGACGAGATGCGGCGCATGATCCGCGAGGTCGATCCACCACGACCAAGCGCCCGGGTTAGTACGCTGAATGCCGAGGCTCTATCCACCATCGCCGAGCACCGACAGGCCGAGCCCCGCAAATTCGTGCACGTTCTCCTCGGCGAATTGGATTGGATCGTGATGAAGGCCATGGAGAAGGAGCGCAACCGTCGTTATGAAACGGCCAATGGTCTGTCGATGGATATACAGCGCTTTCTTGCGGGTGAAGCGGTGCAGGCTGTGCCGCCGTCACGCGCATATTTGCTGAGCAAGTTTGTGCGACGACATCGCGGACCGATCATAGTCGCGAGCCTGCTGCTGCTGTCGATGCTGGCTGGCATCATTGGGACCAGCTACGGGTTGTGGCAGGCGCGGCAAGCGGCCACGGCGGAAGGGTTGGCCAAAGCTGAGGCCCAAAGGAAGCAATCTGAAGCCGAGCAGGAGCGAAGCCGCGCGGAACAGCGGGAATTAGATGCGATCGACGCAGTCAGGAAGTTCGGTGATGCGGTAGCACAGAATATAGAACTCAAAAACAGTCCGCAACTGGATGGTTTGCGCAAGTCGCTGCTGAAGGAACCATTTCAATTCTTCCAGTCGCTACGGGAACGAATGCAGTCTGACGGTAATCAGCGTCCTGAAACGCTCGCTCGCCTAGCGAAAGTAGCGTCCGATCTGGGTGAACTCACCAACGAAATTGGCGACAAGCAAGACGCACTACGAGCCCATCGCGAAGCCCTGGCAATCTGGGAGCAGTTGGCGCGGAAAAATCCCGCCATCATCCAAAATCAAAGTGAATTGGCGAACAGCTACATCAAAGTTGGGAAGTTGCTTCGCGAAACCTCGGAGCGAGCCGAGGCCCAAGCTGCTTTCGAAAAAGCTAGGGCGATTCTGGAGGCTTTGGTGCTGGCAAGTCCCAGTGTGGCTGATTATGAAATTGTTCTATCTCAAGCTATCTCTTACATCGGGATGGGCCTCCAAACAAATGGCAAGCCAGCCGATGCGTTGGCCGCCTATGAACATGGGTTGGCAATCAGGGAAAGGTTAGCAAGAGAGAACCCAAACGTCGCCGAATTCCAAAGCCAAGTTGCAGGCAGCCATATGTGGATCGGAGCTCTGCATTCTGAGAATGGCAAGCCGACCGAGGGCATAACCGCTTTCGAACAGGCGCGGTTGATCCATGAACGGCTGGTAAAGGAAAACCCAAGCGAGTCTCGATTTGAAGTTGATTTGGCGTGGTCCCTGGACGCTATTGCAACTGCGCTCAGACGAGCCGATAAATTAAAGGAAGCGTTGGAGCACCTTGAGCGGGCGCGGGTTATCCGCGAACGCCTGGCAGGCGATTATCCGACTAACACAGCATTCCAACGCGGCCTGATGACATCTTACATTAACCTCGGAATTCTCGAGGGTCGCAGTGGCAAGCCGACTGAAGCCCTCGCAGCCTTTGAAAAGGCGCGAGCGATCGCTGAGCGACGGGCGCGAGAAAACCCGACCGTGCCCAGTTTTAAAGGCGACTTAGCGATCAGCCATAACAATGTTGGGACCCAACTCAGTGTGTTGGGCAAACACGCGGAGTCACTGGCTGCCTTTGAACAGGCTCGGGCGATCCAGGAACAATTGGTACGGGAATACCCTTCTGACACGAAATTCCAAAGCGATTTGACGCTCAGTCTTAACAACATCGGTAAGCAGCTCCGGGACCTGGGAAAACCCAACGAGTCGCTGGCCGCCATCGAGCAGGCTCTGGCGATCCGGGAGCGAATAGTGCGGGAGAACCCCTCTAACACCGAATTTCAAGATGACCTGACAAATTCCCGCAACAATTTTGGTCTCGCGCTGATGGAACTAGGCAAGTTGGAGGAGGCCGTTGGCGTATTTCGCGAAGCCATGCGAACGACTACAGATAAACCCGGCACCCTGAACCTCCTTGGCAACGTCCTGCGGAAACAGGGTAAATTCGAAGAGGCGATTGCCGCGTATCGCGAGTCGGCCCAGCTCGACCCCAAGTCGGTGCCTCCACATTTCAATCTGAGTTGGCTTTTTTTCGAACAAGGGAAGTATCAGGAAGCCCTCGACGTGTACAGGGATGCCATTCGGATCGAGCCAAGTAGTCCATGGTTCAAGATTCACTTGGCTCGGCTAATTTGTTTCACGCCCGACCCGAAATTTCGGGATACCGAGCAGGCGTTAGATTTGGCGAGGAAAGCAGTTAACCTAGAACCAGATTCAGCCTTCGTTATTGGCAGTCTGGGTATGGCTCAATACCGTGTTAGTCAATTTGCACCGGCGGTCGAATCATTGGATAAGTCAATCAAGCGAATGGAGGACGACGTGTCATTGAGCTTTCGATTCTTCCTGGCCATGGCGCATTGGCAGCTTGGCCAAAAGGACGAAGCCCGCCAGCAATTCGACAAATCTGTCGAGTTGATGGAACAGATGGCTGAAGCTAATTCAACGCTAAAACTCATCCGCACCGAAGCGGCCGAGTTGCTGGGAATTCCCGACAAGCCCACCTAAACCGACGCCAGCGATCCTGAGCAAACTTCCTCAAGATCTGGAAGTGCGCTGGAACAACCTCGAAGATAGATATCGTCTGAGACTTGGACGGCTGGCGCGCGAGGAAGCTGTACGCGCGGCCCGATGGGCACGCGCGTTAATCGATTTTACGGCAATGACATCGTTCTTCGTGCAAAGAATTACAAGTTATGTAGCTGACACATCACGGCAAAACGCTCAAGCGAATGCTGCTTGGATGAACTTGTGAACGAAAGAGGCGATGGGTGGCTTTCTGGAAATCGTTGGGTTTGGCTGCGTAGATGTTGGGGACGAATTTTTGAGGATTGCGATCGATCAAGGGAAACCAACTGCTTTGGACATGAATCATGATGCGGTGGCCTTTTTTGAATCGATGCAATACATCCAATAACTCTAATCGCACCAGGGAAGGAACACATGGCTCGAAGGCTTGAGGATGCTCGAACGAATTACGAAACCGTCCGCGGATTACTTCGCTACGCAACATCATCTGATAATTCGGCAAATTAGCGGGTTCGGTACCATCAGGTTGAACGTCGATCAATTTGACGACAAAATCAGCGTCTGTACCGGTCGTAGAAACCCATAGTCGAACATCCACAGGTCCTGCCACGACGACATCTTCTTTCAGAATGTCCGTTTGGTAAACCAAAACATCTGGACGTCGAGCTGCAAAACGTTGGTCCTCAACCATATACTCTACAGTCATACGGGGAGTGATTTCCTCGGTATAAGGAACCGGCTTGCCCGGATCGCTAACGTACTCGTCGAACGCTGGGGAATCGGTTTGCGGGGGAGTGTTGTAGGATAACTGTCCACCTTCACGTACGTACAGTTCTTTTGCCGCGACGTTTTTGGGGGGCCATTTATCAAATACTCGCCAAGTATTCGAGCCAGTTTCAAATACTGTCGCTTCGGCTGGAGCGGCGTGTTCCGCGTCCTTCAAGTACTTCTCAAAGAAAGGAAACTCAATTTCCTCACGATAGAATGCAGACGTCTTGGCACCAAATGGAACCGCGCCCAAACGGTCTCCATCACCGCTTGCCCAACCGCCATGAATCCAAGGGCCAACTACTAAAGCGTTGTTGACCGTTGGATTCAATCGTTCTACTGCCTGATAAGTTTTGAACGAGCCGTACAAATCCTCGGCATCGTACCAACCGGTGACTACCATGACGGCAGGTGCGACTTTTTTCAAATGAGGCAGGATCTCGCGTTTCTGCCAAAAAGAATCGCGATTTGGGTGAGCCATCATTTCGTTCCAGAAAGGGACTTTGCCCTTTAAGTGACGCCGATTGATTTCCTCAATGGTTTGGGCATCAAGAAATAGGTTATAGCCGTCGATGGAAGACAGCACTTCCGCAGGTGGTTTTTCCGTTGTAGGCCCAGTGCGTTCATGAGCGTTGTTATTCAGCCAGCGATAAGCATGTGCCAGAAAGAAAGCCCCGTTGTGCAAAAAATCGTCGAAGTACCAATCGCCTACAGGGGCTTGTGGCGATACCGCGCGCAATGCTGGGTGTGCATCGATCATTCCCGCTGATGCGTAGAATCCAGGGTACGAAATTCCAAACATTCCAACGCGACCATTGTGCCCGGAGATGTTCTTTAATAACCACTCAATGGTGTCAAACGTGTCGGAGCTTTCGTCTATATCAGTTGGCGAACGTTTGTCGACAACATGGGGAGTTACCTGCTGAAACGTCCCTTCCGACATGAATCGGCCGCGCACATCTTGATTAACGAAAATGTAGCCGGCTTTCATAAAATGTTCGCTCGGTCCCAATGCGGCTGGGTAAGTGTCTGGCCCATAGGGTGCGCACGAGTAAGGTGTACGTTTGATCAGAATGGGGTAGTTGCGAGTTGTATCGCGTGGCGTGAATATCGTAGTGTGCAGTTTTGTGCCATCGCGCATCGGAATCATCTGTTCGATTTTTTGATATTTCAATCGAATCGTGCTCTCCAGACTGGCTGCCTGCTGACCACGTACAGCGGGTGCCGACAGGAACCACTGAACCGCCAAAGTCAGCGCGAGTGCTGTCGCACGAGTAATTATCGTTGTAGCAACATGTTCAGACATAGTTTCCAGCTTTCAGAGCAATTGTTCGTTAACTAAACTCGGCTCGAATTTGACAAGCCTGGTCAAGCAGGTGCGGACTCGTTTTGTTTTTGCGGCGGATGGAAAAACAGTGCTAATGCAATGGCTGCCAGTGTGGCGATGGCACACGGAACCAAAAACAAAGTCCGGAAATTGGTGACTCCATCTTCTGTGAAAACGCCTTCTTTCAGCCAAGGGCAAATCGAATTCGCCACTAGAGCTCCAACGCCAAGGATCATAACGTTAAACAGTCCCTGAGCGCTGTTGCGAACGTCTTTCGGGAAATACTCGTCTACAAAGATGTACACCGTCGCAAAAAAGAACGCGTAACATATTCCATGCAAAACTTGGACGATAACGATCAAGGCTGCAGGCTGTGGGAAGAAAGAATAAACTGCAAAACGCGCGGCATGTCCGAGTATGCCCACGATCAGCGTTGTGCGCCATCCCAGCTTTTTGAGCGTAATACCAAGCACAAGCATGGTAAGAATCTCGGCAATTTGTCCGACGCTCATGACGGGCATGATCCAGTTTCCGGCGATGCCCACACCTCCCTTTTCAACTGCCTCACCCAGGAACGACCCTGTCCAGTTGAAATAACAATTGTGCACGAACGAGTCGGCGAATGTGACAATCCAAAGGACCAGTACAAAAGGATGCTTGAGCAGTTTGATAGCTTCTAACCAAGCGAGGTTTTCAGTCTGTCCGTTTGTTACTTTTTTGGGAGGAGTATGAGGTAGGCTCAAGCTAAACAAGGCTAGCGCGATAGAGGCAATTCCTGCAACAATAAAAGTCCAAGTGGTCGCGTTTTGTAACGCCGTACCTGTCAGGCCATTTCCCAGTACTGCGCCAAACCATTCAATCAATCCTTGTGAGTTTGCAGCTTCAACTTTTGCCCAATCGACCAAAATAAACGTAAATGGCCAAGCAGCCAGGATCCAACCGATGGTACCACCCATGCGCACCGGTCCAAACTCGTTTTGAGGATCTCGAATATTCGCAAAAGCGATCGAGTTAGTTATGGAAATCGTCGGTACGTAGAGCAGGCAGTGTACCAACATGAGCAGGAAAAACGGGATAAATGAAGTTGTGAATCCACACCCCAATATCGCCAAGCCGCCTACCAAATGGCTAAATGCAAGAAACTTTTCTGCAGAGAAATTTCGATCTGCAAACTGGTTGCTGAAAAACATCCCCACGATAGCCGCGATGGGAAAGGCATTCAGAATGGCGGACTGCTGTCCAGGTGTAAACCCAAGACTGGGCAGGTATCCGAAAATCAGTGGCAACCAAGCTCCCCAAATAAAAAACTGCAACACCATCATCATGAACAACTTCATGCGAATGACAGGATCCGTCTTTTCCGAATTCACTGGCTGGGTTTGTGTATTGGCGTGGCTCATTAAAGAAATCCTCAACGGATCAACGTGGTTAGGAGCAATGTGGTTATAAGTGGGGTAGCGAGACGTTTCGCGTTTTGATATCGGAACTGATTACCCATTTCACCGCTGGGTACGCCCTGCTGGAGGCACGTAAATTGAGCATGGTAACTCGCTCAGTCGGTGGCGGAAAGCAGCGTTGAGCTGGCTTAGCCATGGAGTTTATTTCGCATCCAAGTCCGGAACAATCCCTAGACCTGCCAGCCAATTCTGACAAATTGACGGCCATTGTTGAGCCCCGGGGGCTGCGGCGGCCAAACCAAGGCCGTGTTTCCCAACGGGGAAAACGTGTAATTCTCCAGGAACCTTGGCGTCAACAAGTGCTGAATAAAACCGTAAACTATTCTCGGCAGGCACGGCTTTATCTTCTGCGGTATGCCATAGAAAAGTTGGTGGCGTATCGGGGGTGACCTGTTTCTCGTTCGACAACGACTCGATTAGTTCGCGAGACGCATTTTCACCTAGCAAGTTCTTTTGGCTACCCCGGTGCGTATAGGGTTGGTCGAAAGCGATCACGGGATAACACAATATTCCAAAGTCGGGCCGGCAGCTTTGCCGCTCAATCGGATCCTGCGCGGATTCATCTCCTCGATCAAAATGAGTCAAGGTGGTTGACGCCAGATGCCCACCAGCAGAGAACCCGATCACGCCGATCTTTTGTGGATCAAGATTCCATTGGTCTGCGCGATGACGTGCTATCCGAATGGCTCGTTGGGCATCCAACATCGGATGTGGGTGACCATAACCTTTTCCACGATGCCGATAGTTACAAATGATTCCTGCCATACCCAACTTGTTCGCCCAGCGAGCGATTTGATGTCCCTCGTGATCCATGGCTAGACCACCGTAGCCACCACCTGGAAAGATAACCAGTGCCGATAGTTTTTGGGCGGTACTGGTTGGTAGGTAGACTATCAAGCCAGGTATGTCTTTTTCTTCGCTACCTACCGCTCCCGGTGCCGCGTCATTCCACAGACGTAGTTGCTCGGGGTCGCTGGCTAAAGTGTTACTTCCTTGCATACAGCACAATACAGAAAACCAAGTTGCCACTAGAAGGCTACGCATACTATTCCTCAACCGAAACAAAGAAAATGGAAAATGAGCATGGAGGATCACGAATGGGTTCAACTGAGTTTTTGCAAGTCTGCTCGCGAGTCCTCGTACGTTTCGTGGAATTCTAAGGCGGCTGGATCAGGTGCCACACCCCAATTTTGGCACGCTTGCCGATATAAATCTGGCCACCAGTTGCGATGTCGTGTGAGTCCCTGCTCAAGGTAGTCTCGCCAATGGCTGACGACCTTAGTCCAACAACGGTCGCCGTAGTCCAAAGCCTCATTGAGTGAACCATAGCGAGGCACGTACCATCGACGGCCGATCTGCGCATGCAGCACCTCATCGGCCCAATCGAAATCCTGGAACATGCCCGAAAGCGGGTCACCACTTTCCATGCCGACCTCCCACTCGTATCGCTTTCCAGTTCGTGGCATCAGCCCCTGTTCAATAAAAAACAACACACCATGCCGTTCTCGAGCGTTCAGTTGTAAGTTCAAGTTCCGTGACCAAGTAAAGTTGATGGGGATTTTCCGCCAATCCAGCCCTTGTGCGACAAAGCCCACTTCACCCATCATGGCATGTCGGGCTTCGTCCCACAGTTGGCGGCTCATTTCCATATGGAATTCCCATGGCTCCTCATCGCGCAGTTCATGCAGGATGCTGGCCATCATTTCAGGCACATCAATCTCGCGCAAGCGTTTGTAGTACATCATCAAGGTTTTGTCGCGAGCCCGAAAGCGGTTGTCATAAAGAAAGGCTTCTGGATTCACGCCCGCGTTAAAGCCATCTTGAAATCGATCGTCACGTCGAGGCTCAGCGGCATACTGATACGCTTGCTGCGAATACAGTGGCGCTGGTATGGACTCGGTGGCAACGCCGGTACCGTCCAATCCACCTGCGGCGTGCAAACAAGCGTCGAGCATTTTTACCCACACATCCATTTCGGTTTTTACTTGCGCCGAAATCATACAGGTCAATGCTCGGTTCCCGAAAGATTCCATGATCCCTTGGAATTCGAATTCGATGAATTTCGCCAAACGGACCGTAGGTGCGTCGGCTAGTGGATGCGCATCTTTTTTTAGGTTCATCGCAGCTTCGATTACTGCTGGAACAGCAATTCCGTACAAACCAGCAACAAGCTCGACATTGGTCGGTGCATTCTGGATTTCGTCCATTAAGCGTGCCAGCGCGGCATGTGGGATTTTTTCCAAACCCAATGGAGGTTCGCGCATTTCGCCCACTCGCTGACGTACCGCAGTGACTTGTTCGGCACACAGATAAGCATGGAGACTAAAGGCGGTCTTGAGTTCGTAGATCGGCTCTGCGGTGATCCTAGCCGTAAAGATCTCGTGCAGTCGCTTGAGTACAAAATGCAATCGTTTCAGCCTGTCCACACTTCGCTCGACACTCCAATCACAGCAAGCCGCTTCGGCCATCGAACACAAACCGGCCAAGGGAGGCAGGCCATGCAGTGTTGAATAGTCGTCACGCTGGTCGATACCGATCATGATAAACCTCTATGTCAATGCACCACTGTTGCGATATTCAAGCCAGTTTATTGCGGTGCCATTCTAATCCCTGGTTGCCCTCGCATACATCACCACACGCATATCCGTCAGATTTCATACAATCGCAAGAGGTTCTAGCCCGTCCAACATGATAATGGTTAAAGGAGTCAGCCTGCACGTACTATCCCGCAGTAAAGTTTCAACAGCGGAGATCAGGGTGAGCCAGTTCAAATGATTGGAGAGGCCAACATGCGTCTTTGGATTACAGGTGGAATAGCAATCTTGAGCGTGCAAGCAACGCTGGCTCAATCGCCAACCATAGCCCCTGGTGGTGCAAAACCGTCTTCAGTAACGAAGAGCTCGGTCACCTCCGCCGCTACGACGAACGCAAACCCGACCGCCACACAGTTCAACGGAGTCGAATACCAACTCGCTTGGGTCGATGCTGGCGATCGCGAGCGAGCGACAACCAACGAATACATTACTGAGGGCGAGACCGTCGAAAGCTGGAGTTCGATGATCGCTGTACGGCAGTGGCCAAACTCCTCGCTCGTTAGAGACGTCACCGGTCCCTACCTTCGACAGATTCAGCCTCATTTTGTTCGTAACGCGCAGGTGTTTCAGCCAGAAAATGTAGATTCCTCCACCGAGTTGGTGATCGAATGTTATCTCGCTCCGCCTGATAAGAGTTATCTCGAATACAATTTGATCCGCTTTGGCATCGAACCAGGGGAAAAAGGAGTCAAGTCTTATCAATATGCCCTGCGCGGACCATACAACTTAGAAAGTGCGATCGAATTCAATCAGCCCAAACTCGCTGAAAGGCTCAACGAACTCACAGCTTTGCGACAGAAGGTTGTTACTAAGCTGCCTAACACAGAAAAGCTGCCAAGTACAGAAAGCTCAAACACACAGCGTCTGGAGGTCCAAGACCAGGCCAAGTCTGCGTCGCAACAAGTCAGTGAATGAGATGTGAATCAACAGCTCACATCTGAGATCAAAGAACGGTAGACGCAGCCACGCTGAAACACGAGCCTAGCTGGACAGAGACACCTTCGACTCTTGTTGGATCGACTAAGTCATTGCAGCGACGTCGTTTAACCGCGTGCCCATCGGGCCGCGCGTATTAACCTTCACCTATTAAAAACTCATTTGCCGGTACCAGCCGGGCTTGGATCCATTTTTGGCGCGCAGAGTGGTCCCGGTCTGTTAAGCCCAACTTTTTACGTTGGTCGACCAGAAAAGTGCAATAAACTCAACGGAAATTGA
>CAZVBC010000250.1:0-10664 GCA_964625155.1 uncultured Pirellulaceae bacterium | reverse complement strand
TTCCGCCGGAGATCGTCGAGCCCACGCGCTTGCATGTCGACGCCAAACGGTATCTTTGCTGGAGAGATTCCGAGTATTTCGACGAATTGTCGCGTGCTTCGCGACTGAGCCTGCAAATTCAAGGTGGGCCCATGAACGACGAAGAGGCGCAGGCTTTCGAAGCGAACCCCTATTACGATCAAGCGGTTCGCGTGCGGCGCTACGACGACTTGGGTAAGGTCGAAGGCATGCTAACACGCGATATCGATTCATATCGGGAGCTAATGATCCGATTTCTCGTCAAGCAATCCGCCTGAGTGCGCTGTAGAAAGGCGTCCACTATGACCCGCCCAAGCGAACCGCACGACGGTCCCTATGCCACTACCCATGAGTCAAATACCGATGATTCGCTCGCTGCCATACCGATGCACGAGAGTGTTAGTTCGCTGTGGTTTGTGTGGGCCATCGTGGCTGCCTTTGGAACGTACTTCTGTATGTACGCGTTTCGCAAGCCCTTTACGGCGGCGGCGTTCGTCGACCCGGAGGCTGGGCATTCGTACAAGACGATTCTGGTCGTTTCGCAAGTCATGGGCTACATGATCTCGAAGTTCATCGGCATCAAAGTAATTTCGGAAATGCGGCCCGAACGCCGCGCAATGGCTATCTTGATCCTGATCGGTATTGCTGAGATTGCTCTAGTTTTGTTCGGCATCGTTCCGCGCCCGTGGAACGCCTTGTGTATGTTCCTCAATGGATTGCCGTTAGGCATGGTGTTCGGCTTGGTGTTGGGCTTTTTAGAAGGACGATGTTTAACGGAAGCGTTGGCAGCGGGGTTGTGCGCGAGCTTTATTGTCGCGGATGGCTTTACGAAGTCGGTTGGCACTTGGCTGCTTGATCGCGGCGTGAGCGAACAGTGGATGCCCTCCTTGGCTGGATCGATATTTCTTCTGCCGCTAGTGGTGTTCGTGTGGATGCTGTCGCGCACGCCCGCACCCAATCGCGACGATATGACCGCTAGAAACGAGCGCCATTTGATGTCACAGAGCGACCGAATCGGGCTATTCCGTCGCCACGCATTGCCCATAACCCTTTTATCTTTGATGTATTTGCTAGTAACCGTTTTGCGTAGTTTTCGAGCTGATTTCGCGCCGGAGATTTGGCGAGCGTTAGGCGCCGAGACACTTCCGAGCATCTTTACGTACTCGGAAATACTCGTCGCAGCGGGCGTGATGGCAATCAGCGCGAGCTTCGTTTGGGTCCGAGACAATCGCCGAGCTTTCTTTAGTTCATTGACCGCCTGCGCGATCGGATTTTTATTGGTGTCGGCGGCATTGATCGCAAACTCGCTCAGCAACTTTTTCAGCTCATTCGCCTTTATGGTGTTGGTTGGATTGGGATTATATATGCCCTACGTGGCGGTTCATACGACCGTCTTCGAGCGACTGCTGGCCATGACTCGGGAAAAGGGTAACGTGGGTTTTTTGATGTACGTCGTGGACTCTGTGGGCTATCTAGGCTACGTCGCGGTCATGTTGATCAAGAACGGGCTCGATTGGTATTTGGGACGATCAGGGGCCGGCTTAACCAGCGTCGAAGGCTACCTGAGCTTCTTCAATGCGGCTTGCGTTGTTTCGTGCTTCGTATCGTGGCTGGCCGTCTATTTCTGTTGGCGCCATTACGCTTGGGCTCGTGGAAAATTGGCTTGAAGGATTGGCTTATCCAGTAGCAAACTAGGCCGCCTAAGAATTGAAGAGTCGGGTCGCCAAAGGGGCACATCGAACATACTGAACAAGCAATCGTTCCGCGAAGTTTGGAAGAGCCAGCGAGCGGCCGAGCAATGAAAGTGGGTTAGGGCTTGTGTTGGGTGCTGTATATATTGGAAACTTTCTCCAACTCTTACAACGCATCGATTGCGATTGTTGCGAGATCTATCAAAACCTTACTGTCATGCTTGTGGTAAACTGTGACGTCTTAAGAAGTGCTCAAAAGGGTGCTTACGGGGCAAGCAGAGATGCGGAGGAAGAGCGTGGCCAACAAATCGTCGCACGACTCTCCGAGTCGTGATCCTAGCAAGACAACAGATGTGAGTCGTGTTCGTAGCCAATCAATCGACTCGCTTTGTGATCGCGAAACGACAATAATCTCGCCGAATTCTAGTTTAGGGAATTGCCCCCTTGAGTCGAAGAGTCGAGCGACTAACTTGGACGTCACGTGGAATTGCTTTGATCCAGAAGTTGCAGTTCTTGTAACTGCTCGTAACCGTCCGCATTGGGACCAAACTGGGGCGTTGACTTTTGTGACGATCCGACTCGCAGATTCAATGCCGAAAGCCGTCGTGCAACGTTGGCTCGACGAACAGATGGAATGGCTAAGAGTACGCGGATATTTGCCACCAAAAAGTGAAGGGAGACGTAAAGGGAAAGTTGAAAGGAGTGGAGAGAATGGGAGAAGACTCGACTCGGAGAGTCGAGCGACGTCGCACGACTCTCCGAGTCGTGACTGTTCACTATCTCCGAGTCGTGACTGTTCACAAACCCTAGACAAAATCCACACGCAATTGCCAGAGCACTTGCGAAGAGCATTTCTAAAATTTAAGAATCAACGCTGGCATGAAAGCCTGGATAATTGCCACGGGCGCTGCGTGCTTCGGCATGTGGAAAATGCTCGCGTCGTAGCTGATTCGCTCTTAAGATTCGATACCGAACGATACGACATCGAGCGATTCGTAATAATGCCCAATCACGTACACATGCTCGTACAAATGCGAGCTGGTTGGTTGCTTCGTAAACAATGCGAATCCTGGATGAGGTTCACGGGTAGACAAATCAACACGCAAAACCTCTCGGTCGGCGAGTTTTGGGCCGAGCCATTCGATCATATCGTGCGGAACGAAGCCCAGTTTGACAGTTTTCGTATTTACATCGTGGAGAATCCCGCCAAAGCCAAATTGATAGAAGGTGAATATTTGTTGTGGATCCGAGGAACGGGATTTAGTTCGATCAGATGTCTAAGTAGAGAATCGAGGTGATCTCGATTCTCGGAGGTTTAGGAGGTGCGACGTGGTGCGAGAGGTTAATAGAACGCGAGAAGTTTAAGAAGTGCAAGAGAGAAAAAAGTAGGTTTGGTTTTGAGAATCACAACTCGGAGATTTTTGAGCATCACGACTCGGAGAGTCGTGCGACGATGGCTGAGGTTACCTACTGTCGCTCGACTCTCCGAGTCGAGATGAGCGGTTCTTCTGGCGAAACCTCGCTCTCCCGTTGCCCTCCCATCACTTGACTTTATTCGTCCAGTGGCGCGACTTCACCGAGTTTGGCGCTGATGGCTGCGGCCAAAACGGGAACGGAGATGTTCTGCGAGAGAAAGCGAACGCTTCCATCGCACATTACCACTTGTGAACCACCGGTGTGAAATCCGTACAGCTCATTGTTGTTCACGCAGTTCATCGGACAAGGACCTAGCGACGTTAACCCGTCGGTTGTGAATCCATCGACCCAAAACTCAGAATCGGGATCCGCCCAACCAGCTCCGCTGGATCGAGCGTTGGCGATTTGGGCACGACCTCGATATAGAAACGGTCGCCCAGCATCCTCAACCCACGCTAGAGTGTTCGACGTACCGTCGGTAATCGAACCGATCGTACTCTTGGATCGTGCATTGTAGAACGGAGGACTCATACCAGTCGTAAACGATGAAATCGTGCTCATCGGCAGGATAGCTCCTACATATTGAGTTGCATCCGTGGCTGGACTGCTCGGATTGTAACCGGGTATAGGTGGCATGCGATTGTAGGGTGCCAATCCCAGTCGACCATTCATGCCATTGGCCAACGTGTAATCCGAGACTGCCGCCGTCCAACGCGGTGCGGCTGTGGAACCGGGGTTGTTACCAGTATCCAACCGATTTGTGTCGGGAGCGGAGGGACATAGGAAAGTCGAAATCTGCGTCCTAATAGCAGCCGCATTTGCAGTGCTCGACCATGTTTGTTTGAGATCGTAAAGGTTGTAGACGTTTTGTTGCTCGATAAAGGGCAAAATGAAAATTCCGGGACCATGTTGAATCGTACCGGAGGCGGGTGCTGGAACTCCCATCTCGGTTACCGGAAAGCCTGGTGCCGCATCCACGCGGGCAGGCGGAAAATACTTGAAAGTACTTTCGAAATTGTGTAGCGACAATCCAATCTGCTTGAGATTGTTCTGACACGACATCCGTCGCGCAGCCTCGCGAGCCGACTGGACCGCCGGTAGCAGCAACCCTACCAACACTCCAATAATCGCGATAACGACTAACAACTCAACTAAAGTAAAACCACTTCGTTGATTCATTGATGGTTCCTAAACGTGTGAGAAAATGAGTTTGAAAAATCCGCTAGATGGGACGACATAAAGACTGCGTCCCGACTATTTGCTTGACAACTGAAGAGGCGGCAGCTCAGTTGACTTGCGTTCGACTTTGACAGTTACTCCCGACGTATTGGGATCGGCGTACTTCGTTGGCAACTTCGGCATGCCCTTTTCACGTCGTACCTGATCGCCGCCTTCTTCGTTCGAGGTTGGTAGTAGGGCAATGCCGACCTTGTATTCTCCTTCAGGCGCGCCGTCGTTAGATTCGTAAGTGAATAGCGAAAATTGCCCCTGATCGTCACTGGTTCCTTGAGGTAGCTCCTTCCATTTGAACTTCGTTTGGTCGACAGCGTGCAAAACGATCGTGGCTCCCTTTAGCGGCTTGCCATCCAACTTGATTTCACCCGTGACGGGAAACGTTGGCTGTTGAATGTTTGGCTCGCCACACCCCAATACACACATGGCTAGGCAGGCCAAGACAACCAACGAATTAAACGGGCAACCAGAAGCAATTTTTGCGACCATTCCATGTACCTCAATGCTTGATAAAACGTGTCCTAGTTACTTCGAAGCCGGACGAACGCGCTCGGCCTCTTCAGGCGAGATCTCGGTCAAGTGATTGACTTCACCAGTTCGCTTGACTAACTCGAACGCATCGTACAACCGGCCTACAGCCGTGCGCGCCTCGAACCGCAATCGTGGACCGTCGATCTTGATGATCTGGTACAGTTGCGTATCCTCGGCAATGCGCTTCATGAACGGCAAGCGGCTGTTGTTGTACATTTTCGGCCCGCTGACCGAGACTACATAGACAGTGCCAGTGGACGTCTCGGCATTGCGAACGCCAGCGGTTGCATTCGTTTCCGACGATCCACCCAATGTCGATGTACCAGCGTTCTCGCGAGGACTGGCAGGGACAGCGATGGACGTACGACCGTACGTGTGGTCATGCCCTTGCAATACCAAATCGACACGGTACTTGTCTAAGATCGGTTTCCAGGACGCACGCAGCTCTGGATTGTCGCGATCGAGCGCGGTCGAGAAAATCGGATGATGAAAGGTACATACCACCCAGGGCGATTGATTGCGAGCCAACACGCTCTCGAGCCACTTCGCTTGCGTCTCAATTTGTTCGTTGCTGTTCAACCCAATGACGCGCAGGTTTTGATATACGAAGGTGTAACACGACTCTTCCAGTCCTGGGGGACCGTTTTCAGGTAAAGAAAAGGACGGTCGCCAGTGATGCGACAGGCGACGTGAACCGGAATCGTCCTTGGCTTGTTCGTGGTTCCCAGGAATCGGAACGTTGGGAATCATGGCGTTCACCCAGCCACCGGCCGAAAACCACTCGCCCCATTCCGCATCGTTCTCGGCATTGTTGATCAAGTCGCCTGCATGAATGATGAAGCTGGCCTTGGGAGCATCCGAGTAAGCCTCTCGGACCACGCGCGACCATTGAGACCGAATGTTGTTTTGAGCGTCGCCAAAATAGATGAACGTAAAGGGTTCTTCCTGAACTTTGGCGGTACTGAAGTGAAACCACTCGCTCCAATGCGAACCATCGCCGACGCGATAAGCGTACTTGGTGCCTGGCTCGAGGCCGGTAAACTGGACACTGTGAAAGTGAGCTTCGTTGTTATTCGTCTTCAGAGGTTGAATGGTCGACTTGACCTGTTTGGCTCGCTCGGCAAAGTAGGGACCAGCATCGGCAACCACGATCTCCGCCAGCGAAGTTTTGACTTCGGTCGACGTTCGCCATGTGACAGCTTGCGAAGTACGCGGGTCATCAGCCCATGTGAGGACAATGCGATCGGGCAGCAGAGTTGGCGGATAGGGATCAACCGCTGTGCTTGGTGCCGCTGTTTGAGTGCGCGAGTCTTTAGGTTGCGTAGGAATTGGCTGAGCAGTTTGGGCTGCAACGCAATGAGCGAGCATCAAGCTCAGCGCGACAGATCTCATGCAAAGGCGTGGTTGTATCATGGGACAGTCTCCTTTGGGGCCATGGGCGTCGATCGTGGTACTGGCAATCAAATGTTTGGTACGGGAGTTCTTTCGTTCCGCGAAAGAATGTCCATACGGGGATCGAACGGGTAAACTTTGAAAAGAGCGTAAGGAAAACCTGAGATTCGGAGCCATCGTTTAACCGCGTGGGCATCGTCCCGCGTGAGTCCAAGCAATCGTCAACGCGGCCCGATGGGCAAGCGGATAAACGATGGGCTACTTCCTTATTTCCTAAAGGTTGCGTCTCCGCAGACACAATCTGACGGAGACGCAAACAGGGGCAGGTTGCTGCGTCATGGTGATTATCTTCGAGCGATGATTTTAGGGACGATACGTTAAGGCCAGCCACCGAATTCTGTTAATACTGGATTAAGTTATGTCCCGCCGTTCGCAAATGGGTCAGCCAGCGTGACTTGGCAGGGAGGCTTGATCTTCAATTGGCGTTCCCATTCGGCAATCGGCACATTCCAGGAGACTTCAGGCAGGGGCTCACGTAGAGGCACAACCCAGGGGCGCGATATCTCGTTTCGATCCCAGTCAACTAGGTTCTCGTTTCGATCCCAGTCAACTAGGTTTATGTTCGGATCGATCAGCAATTGTGGCTGGCGTCCATTCAACGATGCCAATGCGAGGACTCTCACAACCGGCACATCGCCAAACCGATCCTTATGTCTCCGAGCCAAAAAGTGCGCTAAGTGCAAAATCATTTCGGGATCATGTGAGAATCGCTGGAATTGTTCCTGCGCCAGAATTGATTTCATGCTGGGGATATACGTCTGACCAGTACGCTTATCAGTAACGTAGTATCTTGCACCTGAGATCTTGCCTCGCAACATCATCCGCCATGCAAAGTGGTGCCCTTGTTCGGTCCAACTGGCGTTGCCGGGATACAGCCTGTGCCGCAGTGGCCACAAAGAATGAAACCCGATATAAGCCGACGCTATCGTCAATCCCAAGAATAGTGCCAGTTGGAAACGAGGCGTTGTGGCCGGTCGAGTTGGTACAGCAGCGTCTGGTTGCCCGCCGAGCAACTGACGCGGCCAAGATGGCTCGAAGAAGACAGTGGTCGCCAGGATCATTAGCCATGGAAAGACGTGAATATTGAACAGGACGGAATTAGCCACATGAAATCCCACACAGGCGAAGTAGGCAACGAATCGAGTTTTCTGCCACAACAGGAGCGGTACGATCGACAGGTCGAACAACATGCTGCCCCAGGCGGAGAGAGGAACCATCCAAGTTTGTGCCAAGAGCGGACCGAGTACTGGCAAGTTCGATCGAGCCGCTAGCATCTCCTGCATGGGATGGCCGCACAGCCAATCACTGTTGATTTTCGCCACGCCGCCAAAGAAGTACGGCAGAGCAATGTGAAAACGGACTAGCCATAACATCCAAGTTGGAATTGTCGATTCTGGCTTGGAAAATCCATAGTGTGCATCGACGGACACCATGCGGTTCAGAGGTACCAATGTGAATAGCCAGGCAATCAGCAGCATAAGGTAATAGTGATTCTGGTAATTCGTGCGATCGAGAAGAAAAACGTATGTAAAGCTAGCTGCTAACAATGGTGCAGTAATTCTGTAATAGACGCCGCAGGCAACTCCAATCGCAAACACAATGATGCTCGCAAAATGCAGGTACATGCCTTCACCGGGCCAGGGCCGAATCCAATCGAAATAGGCGTACGTGAAGTGAAACTTGGGAGTGACGTACAGATCAGTTACTCGACCTGTTTCAAGATAGTCCCAAGCCCACCACGCAAAAAACGCTCCACCAAAAATGCGCAGGACAATTAAGCTGTCAATACTGGTTGGTGAAAGAAGCGTTCCAACTACCCAACGGATAGCTGGAACGCGTGCCTTAGAATCCAATCGTTCACTTGTGGCCTTTTCATGAACTCTGGCAAGGCGATTATCATCAAGCGTCAACATTGAAAATGGGTGTTCATCACAATCATGTGTCAGGGCAGACCAAGACTCGGGCGAGAGTTTCTCAGCGTTTGCTGGCGGCGCGGTTGATCGCAGCCTCTTCCATTGCTTCCAGTTGATCTGGCGACATGGCGACGGACCTCACTGCCACTGGTAATGCGAAGTCGAATGAATTGATTTCACCATTTTTGACTTCAACTTCGATTTTTTGCGATTGCGAGTTAAACTCACAAGGGCACTTGAATCCCGGATGATCCTCAGCATGAGGTGGCATCACGTGGACCAGATGCTTGCCAATCACAGCCCCGTCCTGCTCGCCATAGGTGGAGATAGTAAACTCTCCGTTCTTATTACAAGTCCCGAATCCCTGCTTACCAGTAATTGCCGATTTACCAGCGGTCACGGGTTCGAAAAAAACCATAGCGTGCGGTATAGGTTTGCCTTGGCATGTGACTTTGCCCGAGACTGCCGCTACGGGAAACTCTTCTAGCCCGCCACACCCAATCATGCCACTTATACTGACTGCAGTGATTAGCAAGATTCTCTTAGATTTCATTTATTGGTCCCCAGTCCTTCAACTAGATCACTTCTATTGCCACTGCCCCAGTACATTGCCGTCACTTCGATCGTTCAGGTCACTGTTAGTTTGCTGCGACAAGTTCTCGGAAAGAAAATGAACTGAGCCATCGCAGAAGGCGAATTGAGCGCCACCGACGTGATAACTGAACGCGCAGTCGTCATTGATAGCGCGCACCATCGTGCTGGGTTTACATTGGCAGTTGATCGGCGAATTAAATCGTCCGTTGGTACGGATAGATTCGTCCGTATTGGGAGCTGCGATCCACAGTGGCCAATCCTCAAATGCCGTTGGAGTAGTTGTGTTGTTTCCAGTCAAATAGGCAGATTCGGCGATCAGAATCGTGTTGCTCAGGCCGTCGGTAATGTCTCCGAAAGCGGTGTTATTTGGCCTCTCCCACAGCTTGTGCAAGACACCAAAGTCGCCGCGCTGGCTCCCACCAGCTCCTTTGTAATCGATAGTTGCGTATCCGATACACGGCTGGTTGGCGTTCGGCGGTACGGCATTGGTGGAACCTGGAACGGTCCAAGTGGCAGGAACGATATCGGGCAACGCCGAAGATGGGCAACGGTAGACTGACAATTTGGTTTGGCCACCTGGAATTACCGGACTGCTCGGATTGGCCGAACGATAGCGCTTCATTATTCCGAACGACCCCAGCGGAACGCCCCTAGCAAGTCCATTAGCATCGAGTTGGTTATAGAGATTGGTTTGTTCGAGGAACGGCAGAATGGCCACCGCCCATGAGTAACCATCGTCTTGTTCGCCGGATGGTTCCGAGCGAGCGGGATTGGAGCCCATCAGGGCACTGGGCAACTTTTTGTATGTCGATTCGTAGTTATGCATGGCCAACCCCATTTGCTTGAGATTGTTCGAACATTGCATTCGTCGGGCAGATTCTCGTGCTGACTGAACCGCTGGTAAAAGTAGGCCCACCAACACGCCAATGATGGCGATCACCACCAGCAACTCGACTAATGTGAAGCCATTTCGGGGCCACCGATTTGTTTGCATATGTACCACCTAGGTTGAGAGATTCAACAAAATTTGACTGTCGACGTCATTCGTCTGACGTTTATTACGAGAGCAAGATTGTAAAATTCGGCTGTCAAGTATTGATTAAGGAATTGAAAATTGCTGATGAAGATAATGAGCAACACTATCGGCAGTTACGGGCTTTGTCTTGGGTCATGTTCTCATTTGGTGAGCAGTGGCAGCCGTTCGCAGAGAGTTTTCTCGGCGCGCTGAATATTGCAGATAGCCAACATGTTACATACGACCTCACCGTCGACGGGAGTATGGTGAATTGTTTCGTTGCTGACAACGTTTTCTATTGGCGCCATTGCTTCTGATGATGAGTGGAGAATTGATGATGTGGGCAGGAAGAGAAGAGGAGCAAAAGAGTGACCAACACGTCGTCGCACAACTCTCCGAGATGTGAATTCAGTCGATCTGCGGATGCGAGTTGTGATCACGGCATGTCAATATCGTTCAGAGAACCGCCCTCTCGACTCGGAGACTCGAGCGGCTGTTTCGGACGTCACGTGGAATTGCTTCGATCCAGGTGATGAGGTTCTCTTTAGTACTCGCAACCAACTACACTGGGATCAAAACGGAAAAAAGTGATCACTTATTGTGGGTGCGCGAATAGGTTTCAAGATACTCAACTCTCGATTTTGTGGATCGAAGAGTTCGAGAAAGTGGAAGTCTATTAACAGTTTGACTGGCTGCTAATCATGGAGCATTGTGAGCTTGGTTTGGCTACAATCTGACAAGGCTTCTGGGTTAAAAAGCGACTTGATTAAGAGAGATTAGAACAACGATGCGCAATTTGTT
>CAZVBC010000249.1:0-10724 GCA_964625155.1 uncultured Pirellulaceae bacterium | reverse complement strand
GGGTGGATGATGGGATTTGAACCCACGACACCTGGAGCCACAATCCAGTGCTCTACCAACTGAGCTACATCCACCACAATTGAAAGTGAGATTCTAAATCGTTTCTCAAACTCAGTCAATCGACGCTCGTCATACTCCAAGTTCGGTATTCTCAATTCTCTTCTCGAACAGTTATCGCGCTTTATCACAAGCAGTATTTGAATTCTTAGAAACAGGTTCTTGATCGAAGATCAATTGAATAAACTCCAGCGGTTGATTGCAAATAGGTCCACCGGATGTGGTGTCGAGCCATTGATCACCAAGTCGCTGAGAATTTCGCCGATTACGGAACAGAACTTGTACCCGTGACCCGAACAGGGAGAAGCGACCAAAACCGGTGTGTGTAGGGGGTGTCGTCCAATAACAAAATGATGATCAGGGGTTTCGGTATACAAACAAGACCGAGTGAGCAATAACTTGCCATTCAAATTTGGAATTCGCTCACGTAGGGCCGAGCGCATCGCTTCGATTTCGTCCAATGTAACATCGGCACGGGGAGCGTCTGGGTCGACGCGTGCGTCGCGATAGAAATAGGCCACCTTTACACCGCCGGGAACATTTGGCTCGATCTGAGCTGGAAAACCGTAGAATTCGTCGCCAGGCGCCGATTGCCAAATATATATAGGAAATCGATCTGGCAAGAACGGTTCTAGACCTCCGATTGGCTCAAACCAAAACAACGTTTGTAATGTCACCGTCAATGGAAGCGCAAGCTGAAACATGTGTGGTCCCCACGCTCCGGGTGCGATCACGAGCTGTTCAGCGTGGTACGTTGCTCGAGCGGTTTGTACCTCCACGGCATTTGAAGTTGCTCGCCAAGAAATGACCGGTTCATCGAAATGCAACTCAGCTCCATGTGTCACCGCGCAGTTTAGGTGAGCACGTACAGCCGCCTCCGGTCGAACTATTCCGGCCGCTCGTTCATACAGGGCTACGATCTCGCGACTGGGAGTAAAAGCAGGAAACCGGCGACGAATTTCCTTTGCATCCAAGATTTCGTGCGGCAATCCGTGTTGACGGGCACTGGCTTGGCTGCCCAGGAAGACAGGGCTGTCTGGCGGGCCAATCATCAGCCCACCGGTAACCGTCAATAATTCTAGGGCTGATTCGCTTTCGAGTTCGCGCCACAGTTCGTAGGCTCGAAGGAGCAATGGTACGTACGCAGGATGTTCAAAATAGGCTTGCCGGATGACTCGCGAATAACCATGGCTGGACCCACGATCGTGAGCCATCCCGAACTGCTCCAGCCCCAATACTCGCCGCCCTCTCTTCGCCAAATGGAATGCAGCGGCACTCCCCATTCCACCTAAACCCAACACAATACAATCGAACATGGCATTCCACTCGGTCTGAATCAAGTAACAAAACGGTCGATTGCAGTCATGGAATTACCGAGCGGGCTAACTCAATCGTCCCACCAGCAACTTTACCAGGTAAGCGCAGAATCCACTCGATCTTGTAGTGCGTTCAATTTCGCATGACGACGACGAGGCCCCTATCCTACTCGTCTGTCACGCAGCCTTCAGATGCACTTTTGACGTTCTTGATGTATTTGTACAACGTACCGCGAGTCGCTTTCAACGGCGGCGCGGTCCAGGCATCTCGCCGCTTCGCGATTTCCGCATCGGATACGGCAAATTCCAACAGGTTTTTGTTGGCATCAATGGTTACGATATCACCATCTTGTACCAAAGCTAAAGCTCCACCGACCTGTGCTTCTGGTGTGATATGTCCGACGATGAAGCCATGCGACCCGCCACTGAAACGTCCGTCGGTCAGCAGCGCCACGTCGGCTCCTAAGCCTGCTCCCATGATTGCCGAAGTGGGTGTCAGCATCTCAGGCATTCCCGGACCTCCCTGCGGGCCCTCGTAACGAATGATGACGACATCTCCCTTCACCAATTTCTTTTCCTCGAGCGCTCGCAACATGTCTTCTTCGCAGTCATAACACTTGGCAGGCCCCGAGAACCGCAACCCTTCTTTACCTGTGATCTTGGCGACTGCGCCATCGGGTGCCAAATTGCCGCGAAGAATCTGTATATGGCCCGTAGCCTTAATAGGTTTGTCGAGAGTTTGAACAATGGATTGGCCGGCTTTCAAGCCAGGTAAATCCCTAAGGTTTTCTGCTAGAGTTCGACCTGTTACCGTAACACAATCGCCGTCCAGCAGCCCTTCGGCAAGCAAGTATTTCATCACAGCAGGCGTACCGCCGATGGAATGCAAATCCTCTTGGACAAATTTCCCGCTGGGCTTAAGATCGGCGATGTACGGGACTCGATTGCTGACAGATTGAAAATCGTCAATTGTCAAAGGTACATTAACACTGCGCGCCATCGCGATCAAATGCAAAACTGCGTTGGTTGATCCTCCCAAGGCGATAACGACGACCATCGCATTCTCGAATGCACGTCGAGTCATGATATCGCGCGGCTTTAGATCCGTTTCAAGCAGCCGCATTATTGCTTGACCAGCTCGGCGACATTCGTCCAGCTTGTCTGGATCTTCGGCGGGAATTGAGGCACTATAGGGTAACGACATACCAAGTGCTTCGATGGCCGAAGCCATGGTGTTGGCGGTATACATGCCACCACAGGCACCCGCTCCAGGACAGGATCGCCGCACTATGCTCTCGCGTTGCTCGTCGGTAATCTGGCCCGACAAAAATTGTCCATAACACTGAAAAGCGGATACGATATCCAATTTGTCCCCATTCCATTTCCCGGGTCGGATGGTCCCGCCGTAGACCATCAAGGCGGGTCGGTTCAGCCGTCCCATAGCAATTAGACAGCCGGGCATGTTTTTGTCGCAACCTGGTAGGGCCACTAACCCATCGTACCACTGGCCGCCCATGATCGTTTCGATCGAGTCTGCAATCAAGTCGCGGGACTGTAACGAGTAACTCATGCCCTCAGTTCCCATCGAGATGCCGTCACTGACCCCGATCGTATTAAACCGCATGCCAACCAAGCCGGCGGACGTAACACCTTCTTTGACTGCGTCAGCCAGTTTATTCAAGTGCATGTTGCATGGATTACCCTCGTACCAAACGCTGGCAATGCCGACTTGAGCCTTATGCATGTCTTCGGGCTTCAATCCAGTGGCATACAGCATTGCCTGCGATGCACCTTGGCTTTTGGGTTGTGTAATTCGACTGCTATATTTGTTCAATATTGAGGCCATTTGGTTTTCTGTGTCTGAAATTGGAATACGATTTTCAAGTGAAGAAAGTAGTCTAATAGCGCAGCCCTAAACTGGATAGCACCGTTTCAAGGGCTAACTTTCAGCCCAGGTTGCCTGAGGCTTTTGGGGACGTGGTTTTTCATCGCGCCCGCCGCCATCTTGGCCCATGCCAGTGGTCGTGACCGCCAGTGTGCAATCGTCCAACCAGCAGCCTGGCTGTCGTTGCGCAAGCTCTCACCCGCCATGAATCGACAGGCAGCGGAGTCAGCAAGTTCTAGTCTCGAAGCCCCAGTAAAGAATCGATCTGCTTTAACGCTCGCTGGATAGGCTGGTAACAAAAGATCGTGGTGTGACTCAGCCACACAAACACCCGCAGTTGCCTGCGCAATCCAATGCCTGGGAACACTACCGTCGAACCAATGAATCGAGCCGTCGTTGCGACGATAACATTGGCCGTCCGATGTTGCCTCCCACTCAGCTGCAATTCTCGGAAAGCTGGCGACCGACCACCTGGAAGGGCCGCGCTGTCGAGGTGGGCCAGCCAAGGAGTTCGAGCTTATCCTCTCGTTGTATTCTGTAGGCCCATGGCGCTGGAAAGCCGCCGCAAAGCCGCCTGCACAACCGTGGCGATGAGGCCACAGTCTATATGTGCCAGGAATTGAACTTGCCCAGAGACTCAGCCGAGGATCGACAATCGGTTTCCAGTCGTCGACATATTCGCTCAACCACAAGACGTTTTTTTCATTCTCTTCGTAAGCGAAAGTACAGGTGGAATACACTAACTTTCCTCCTGGTCGCACCAACGATGCTGCGCTACGCAAGATCCGTTGCTGCCGAGCGGCACTGTGAGCGATTTGCCGCAATGAGAAAGCAGACATGGATTGCTTTCCCTTGGCGACCATTGACTGGCCAGTACAGGGAGCGTCAATCAAAACGCAATCGAACTGTGCGCCACACAATTCGACAAGTTGTTCAGTTTCGAGACTGCAAACCAAATAGTTGGCTGCCTTACAACGGGCCAAGGCCAATTCGAGCGTGTTAACACGCGACTTGATGACTTCGTTGGATACCAATAAACCTTGGCCATTCAGTAGTTCGAGCAAGCCTGTTGATTTACCTCCTGGTGCCGCACACAGGTCGCAAATCCACTGTCCGGGTTTGGCATCGCATAAAGCCAAGGCAAGCATGGAAGAGGCATCTTGAATATAGTAGTCTCCAGCCGCGTGGTGCAAGAATGCTCCTGGTCGCACCTGCGCATCGACCAGGAATCTACCTTGCGGGTACCACGATACTGGTTCGGTGGCAAATGGCAGTTCGTACTCCTCGCTGCCTGGACGGACGCGAATCGCCCGGCGAGCATACGCCAAGCAGGCTTGTTCGAGATCGCACATCTCTTGCGATGACAAACTCAATTCGCCATACAACGGGCCAAGTACCATTGGCCAATCAATTCCACGGCCGCTCAATACTCGCCCTCCCACCAATCTTTAATGCTTCAACTTCAACTTGCCGAACAACATCGCTTGACCGTCGAGTTCACTACCAACCTGTTGAAATCCCATGCGATGGTACAAACTACGGGCTGGTACGTTGTCCATGCGGACTTCCAGGGTCACCGAACTACAGTTCAACGAATTAGCATGTTCAACGACACTTTCAATCAACCGCCGTCCAATTCCCTTCCTTTGATGTTCATCGACAACTGTCAAATCATGGATATTGATGAGCGGTCGTGCTGCAAAGGACGAGAAGCCGATAAAACAAGTCGCCAGCCCCACTGCAGTTGCCCCATCCCAAGCCAGAAAAATTCGAGTCATCGGGTTCGCTCGCAGGCCATCGAGCAAGCGATCCCGGACATCAGGAGCGAGTGGTTGTGACCCTCCCATCACATGCTGCGCGTATAAATCAGTCAGAGTCAAGATGGCTTGCTGATCGTCGACGCAATCAAGATCCGCTTGGCGAATAACAAGTTCGGACAAGGCTTGGGGCCCCCTTGAGTAATACTATCTGGCAACCGGGACTACATAATGCGATCCAGAGCCTCGAGCGCCTAGAAACAAACAGCAGTCCAAGCGATCGAAGTATGTGCCGCAACGGGACCCGCTTGGTTCATTTAATGAACCGAGCCTACAATATAAACTACCGCTGAGAGATCGTCAGTGGCGCATCGATGCGTGCGACTTGCTGGCAAATTGGCGTGCGCAAATGCACTGTAGTTCGTCTCGACCTCATTCAAGCCTCTTCTTCGGCGGATTGTTTAATTTTCTCGACCAGACTACAGCGAGTGATCGAGGTCTCCTTGATGCGTTCGACATCAATCCCTAGAAACTCACCCAGCTTCAGCGCCAGATCGACGTCGCGAATTCCGTGATATTGATTTACGGGTTGATTGCCGACGTAGATAGTTTGCGTGTCGTGTCGAAATCCAGACTCATAACAGTCTGCCATTTCGTCGATCCATGCTTGGGGAATCCCCCGCTGACGGCAATGATCGATCGACCAAATATCGTCCCCCGTGCATTCTGTTAATAGCGCAAGTGCGGTGAGGCGATTAAACATTGGACGCATCACGTGTTTGAGGGAAGAATTAGACTACGATCGATTTTGTGGCATCACTCCACTCCTGTCAATTCCTTGCTTTCTTACCGTTCGTTCGCGATGCCTGGAGGCAAGTATCAGAGAGAAAGCAGGATTTTAGGGAATCGTTTCATTTTTTCTTGACTTTCAATATTCAATTCTTTCTCGAAAAGTTAAGACGAAGATCAGATCTTATTGGACGAAACTATGTTAGGTTTCAAATGGCGTTCAAACACAAGCCGAGATTGATCCTCGGCAACTCACTCCCGTGCGGAGGGTCGTTTCATGTCAACTATCGCTCAAGCGCCTTTGCAAGGCTTGATGGAATGCATGAACGATTGGGAAGATTGGCAAGTTGACAATACTGATGAACTGAACCGCACCGCAGTAGAGTCACAGAGGTTGCTCGAAGAGTTGAGTTCGTTTGCTGAACACCTTCGACTGCGCGAAGCCGAGCTTGTCGCTCGTGAAAACAAACTGAACGCATACGACGATTCCGAACAGCGGCATGCGTTGCAAGAAACTGCCAAGGCCACGCAAGCTCGTATGGGAGAGCTCGTTAATATTTTCTCCGACCTGCGAGACGAGTTATCGCATCAGGAGACAATTGAGCAACTGAGAACGGAAATCGGCAATCTGCGAAAATTGAATGCTCGATTGGCAGCGGAACTGTCCGTGGCTCGCGGGCGCTCGAAGCAACTTTACCAAGCCATGTTGTGTCAGCAGCAGCTATTGGAACAACGAGGCGTCGTAACTGACAACCTACTTCACATTCGCCGATTGCTGCATAGCCACTCAGAACTATTGGCCCATTTAGCCCAAATATCTCAGCGTTCGGGTGTAGAACCAATTGAAAACGAAAACCAGGAAGAAGACCCGATATTAAATGGCTTGCTACAGGATTTGAGGTCGGAATTGGAAGAGTTTTCCGCAGCGACGGAAGATGTCGAACCTGTTGAGAACAATGGTTAAGCAGCTTGAGTGGTGTCACCGGCGGAGCTGAGGGGCTCGCCGCCGGTGATGCTGCTCGAGCCTATCTCATTTGACCAATGATCGCACACTCTACAGTTGAACAATCGCGGTTCCCCACGCTAATCCGGCACCAAACCCTGACAACAAAATCTTACTGCCAGGGCGAATTTTGCCAGCCTGAAAAGCCTCGTCTAGCGCCAGCGGAATGCTGGCCGCACTGGTATTGCCATAGCGATTGACATTGACAAAAACTTTCTCTCGCTCGATGCCCAGATCGGCAACCGCCGCTTCGATAATGCGTATGTTGGCTTGATGCAAGATCAGCAAATCCAGTTCGGAAACCTCGATTCGAGCATGGCTCAAGCAATCGCGAATACTGTCTTCGACTACCCGCACTGCCCATTTGAAGACCGGACGGCCTTCCATGCGCAGTAAGTGTTCACCGTTCAGCAGTGACTCGGGCGTTACGGGCAGGCGACTGCCACTTCCAGGAATACACAACATGGCGCCGCCACATCCCTCGGCTCCCAAAGTATAACTCAGCAATCCTCGACTGCGGTCGGCAACGGGTCGTAATAATACTGCCCCCGCTCCGTCGCCAAATAGAGGATACGTCTTGATGTCATTGGGATTGACCGTTCGGCTCATGATTTCGGCGCCAACGACCAATGCACAACGAGCCGAACCAGTGGCTACAAACTGGCCAGCAGTGATCAAGGCGTACATGAATCCAGCACAAGCCGCATTGACATCCATCGCTGGAGCAACGCAACCCAGGCGTCTTTGTAAATGGCAAGCTGTGGAAGGTGCCGCGTGGTCGGATGTAATCGTGGCCACCACAACTAGATCGATCTCAGCAGAGTTTACGCGAGCCTGCTCGATGCATCTGGAAGCTGCTTCATAAGCCAGATCACTTGCCGCTTGATCCGGCGCGGCGCGGCGACGTTCCAAAATGCCGGTCCGCTGGACAATCCAATCGCTGTCACAACCCAGGGCAGCCAATTCATCGTTGGGTACGATTCGGCTGGGCACATAGCTGCCCGTCGCGACAATTTCCATCCCCAGCAACTGCCCCATACGACTGCGCCCGGAAACTTCCTCCAGACTCATCGAAGTACGTTCCGGTTGGGCGGGTTGAGAGGATGCAACTAACGTAGAAGACATGTACGGCAATACCTCTGGCCAACTGGCACACAATGCGCCATGGCAAAAAAACTATGAATCCTAAACCGCTTGAGCCATAGGCAGATTAATATTCCTACTCAGTTTCCGCCTGGCTGACGTATCAATTTCGATAGTTCCTACTGGTCCGAACTTTCTGCAAAAGTCAGGGTTAGTCGAGCGCCTAATTGGACAGCGCCACTTTCGATCAGCCTGAGCGTGTTAGCGTCCGGTTAAGCGGCGAAATCAACGAACCAAGTGCTATCGCACTCTGGAGAATCGTTCCGCCAAAAGCTTTCACCTAATCGACTGTGGTGCTGTGCAGCCTAATGATAACAGAAATCGGTAGAGGTTCAGCGAGATTTTTCAAAAATGCTGAGTGAATCAAGCCTGACATTGTGCGCCGTTTTGCAACGCATTTGCTGTTTTTTCTAGCGAGAAAATTTCTAGCCAGCGTCAGAGATGTTAGAAGGGGATCGACCGAAGCGAAAGAATAACGCAGGTGTAACCAGTTGATCAAGCAGCGTCGATGCCAACATACCACCAAACACCACTACAGCCATCGGGTGCAACAACTCTTTTCCAGGGTCACCTGCACGCGCCAATAAGGGCAACAAACCAATAAAGCTGGTCAATGCGGTTGCTATGACCGGGGCGAGTCGCTCCAGACTGCCACGCATGATCATGCTCTCGGAAAATTGCTCGCCTTCATGTTCCATCAAGTGATGATAGTGGCTGATCATCATGATTCCATTGCGGCAAACTATGCCGGTTAAAGTGATAAAACCAATCCAATGTGCAACCGAGAGATTGGTCGCTCCAATCCACAGCGCAGGCCATCGATACCAGGGATTAACCGCGAGCAAATCCAGCGACGGGCAATTCACAACCAGTAAGGCTGCGATGGAACCAAATGCAGCCAACGGAATATTCACCAAGACCTGTAGGGCCGATCGCCACGATCGTAAGGCGCTGCACAAAATCGAGAAGATGCCGGCTATACACAGCAGTCCAAGAATCGCTAGCCTTTGGTTGGCTTGCTGCATGGCTGCAAACTCGCCACCAATTTCAATCCCGTAACTGCCTGGTAAACCGGCAAGCCGTGCTTCAATTGGGCGCAGAAGACTGCGTATTTCATTTACTACACTGTCGAGGTCGCGCCCTTCGACGTTGCAAGCGACGACCGTTCGCCGTCTGCCTTGTTCGCGATTGAGCGTATTGGGGCCGGTCGTGGCTATGACATCTGTCACTTGATCCAGCGCGACTAATCGACCTGATGGCGTCTTGATAATCGTGCTTCGAATAACGTCAATATCACTGCGCGCCGACTCGTCGAACCAAACAACTAGTCCAAAATACTGATCGCCGTCCAGCACTTGCGAAACCACCCTCCCTTTATAAGCTGTCTCAATCAGTTCCGCGATATCTCGCGGTGCCAGTCCATATCGGGCCGCTTCGGCTCGCCGTACTTCGAGCCGGACTTGGGGTACGTCGACCTGAGGCTCCACTTGCAAGTCTACTACTCCGACGACTGATTCCATTTGCTCGTGGATCATGCTAGCAGCAGATCGCAATGTAGCGAGATCTTCACCAAAAACTTTTACGGCGATCTGGGCGCGGATCCCCGACAGGACATGGTCCAATCGATGGGAGATCGGTTGCCCAATATTGGCGGTCACGCCCGGAAAGAGTGACACTTCGCGACGCACATCGGCAATTACTTCTGCCCGCGAACGCCCGTGTGTTTGAAAACTCCATTCGGAGAGGATGGGTACCAATCGTATCAAACCGTAGATCCACTCCGACCGTGCAGTGCGCAACATCGCCAGGCGAACTTCCAATTCCGATGAATTGACTCCTTCGGCATGTTCGTCCAGCTCCGCGCGACCTGTGCGCCTGCCAATGGAAATTACTTCGGGGATCGTCAACAACCTGCTTTCCACTCGCGAAGCAATCCGTCGACTTTCATCCAAGCTGGTTCCAGGTTCAAGTCGCAAATTGACAGTCAGCGTGCCTTCGTTTAGAGAAGGCAAGAATTCTCCTCCCATCCATAACGCACTGCAGCACGAGATTACGACCAACACCGCAACAATAGCCAGCACGGCCGAAGAATTTCTCAAGGTGAATTTCAAAATGCCGGCAAATACTCGTTTCAAAATGCTCAGCAGCCACGGGTCGGACGCATGCATTAGCGAATTACCACGAGGGAGAATCATGGAACCCAGGACTGGTGTCAGCGTCAGAGATACCACCAATGACGACCCTAACGATACGATGTATGCGAATCCGAGCGGAGCAAATAAACGCCCTTCCAAGCCTGCCATGGCGAATAACGGACAAGCCACCAATATGACAATCATCGTCGCATGCACGATTGACGATCTTACTTCACAAGCTGCCGCGTACACCACATCCAATACCGGTCGGCGAACGTCCAACGCGAGGAGTGCGTTTTCTTTCAAACGACGATGGATGTTTTCAATATCGACGATCGAATCGTCTACTAAATCGCCAATGGCTACGGCTACACCGCCAAGAGTCATCGTATTGATGCTCACGCCCGCCAGTCGAAAAACGATAAAGGTCAGTAAAATAGACATGGGCATCGCGATCAGTGAACAGAGGCTCGATCGCAGATTGCCGATCAGTAAAAACAATACGATTACCACCCAAATCGCTCCATCGCGGACCGCCTCGGTGACGTTTGAGATCGAAGCATCAATGAACTCTGCTTGCGCAAAGATTCGCGAATCGACAACAATGTCTGCGGGCAACGTATGAGAAAGTTCGCTGAG
>CAZVBC010000248.1:0-10730 GCA_964625155.1 uncultured Pirellulaceae bacterium | reverse complement strand
CTCAGTCTTATTTGAACGGCCGGGAGTTTGCATTCACCACGGGCACTCCCAAGTTGCTCGGCACGCCGCGCAAATTCAAACAAGTCGGCAAATCGGGAGCCTGGATGTCGGACGCTGTCGAAAAATTGCACGACGTCGCTGATGAAATGTGTATCGTGCATTCAATGTATACCGATCAATTCAATCACGCGCCCGCCGAGTTGTTGATATACACCGGTTCCGCTCGAGCTGGCCGGCCAAGCATGGGTGCTTGGCTGACCTATGGCTTGGGGAGCGAAAACGAGAACCTGCCAGCTTTTGTCGTGCTGATTTCCAGTGGTGTTCAGCCGAATGGAGGCAAGAGTTCTTTTGGTAGCGGTTTTCTGCCGTCAGTATACCAAGGTGTTCAATGTCGCTCGCAAGGCGACCCAGTTCTGTTTGTCTCCGATCCACCGGGCATGAATCGCGAATTACGCCGCAGGTCGTTAGATGCGTTGAATGAGCTGAATCGCCATCAAGGCGAGATGATGGGGCATCCAGAAACTCAAACACGCATCGCTCAATACGAATTGGCATACCGGATGCAGACGAGCGTGCCTGAAGTGATGGATATTTCACGCGAGCCGCAATACATTCTAGAAGATTACGGAGCCTCGCCAGGTCATAGCAGTTTGGCAAACAATTGTTTGCTTGCGAGGCGATTGGTGGAATCGGGAGTCCGGTTCGTTCAAATATTTGATTGGGGTTGGGACTACCATGGCACTTCGCCCGATACCGGCTTGGGGGACGGCTTAGTCAAAAAATGCTCGACGATGGACCGGCCCGTCTCAGCACTTATCCGTGACCTCCGTAAACGTGGCTTACTGGATGACACGTTGATTGTGTGGGGAGGAGAATTTGGCAGGACGCCTTTCCGTGAGGGCAGAACTGCCAAGAGCGAAGTGCTCGGCCGAGATCACTATCCCGATTGCTTTACCATGTGGATGGCTGGCGGTGGTGTAAAGGGTGGTTTTGAATATGGCACGACAGACGAACTTGGATTCGGTGTCGCCGAAAATGGAGTCCATGTACACGATTTACAAGCGACGATCATGCATTTGCTGGGATTCGACCATACGCGACTAACCTATCGATTTCAAGGGCGCGATTATCGTTTGACCGATGTGCATGGACAAGTTGTACAATCGCTGATCGCGTAGTATTGGATTTCCACGGCCACTATTCACTCGATCCGTTTGATTGTACTTGGATGCGATTTGACGCACGAAGGAAGTAGCTTGTACCACCTTTTAACCAGTGGTCTCATATAAATGTTTTTTGGGGGGAATGGAATGAGTTTTGTAAGTCGCTTGGCGACATGGGGCTTGTTGCTGAGCATGGCTAACTGTGCCAACGTATTGCCAGCCGTAGAGATCGGCAACGTTGCACCTGATTTCACACTTTCAACACACCGAGGTGTGCCAGTATCCCTTTCAGAGTTGAAAGACAAGAAAGTCGTCGTTGTTGTATTTATGGGAATCGAATGTCCATTGGCGAAACTCTATGGACCTCGTTTGCAATCCTTGCAGGATAAATTTGACGATTCTGGAGTCGCCATCCTGGGGATTAACTCCAATACTCAGGACAGCATGAGTGAGATAGGTGCCTTTGTTGCCAAGCATGGGATTGTATTTCCGATGCTCAAAGATGTTGGCAATCGAGTAGCCGATGCTTTTCATGCAGAACGCACGCCCGAAGTATTTGTACTCGACCAACAGCGAGTTGTTCGATATCACGGACGTATCGACGACCAATATGGCGTGGGAGTTGCAAGAGACAAACCAGTGCGCGAGGATTTGGTTATCGCGATTGAGGATTTGCTTGCCGGTCGGACGCTCGCAATTCCGCAGACGCCAGCGGTAGGCTGTCACATAGGCCGAGTTAGTAGGTTGGAGCCGATCGGTGATATTACTTACACGAGCCACATTGCTCGAATTTTTAATCGTCGGTGTGTTGAGTGCCATCGTCAGGGAGAACTGGCCCCGTTTGCACTGACGCAGTATGCGGACGTCATCGGCTGGGAAGATACCATTCTGGAGGTGATTGGAAATCATCGCATGCCACCTTGGAATGCCAATCCATCACATGGCAAATTTGCCAACGATGCACGGCTGACCGACGAGGAACGTGATTTAATTGTGCGTTGGGTGGAGAACGGCATGCCAGAGGGAGACGCTGATGACTTGCCGGCGCCACCACAATTTGTTAGCGGTTGGAGAATTCCCGAACCTGACCAAACTTTTTTCATGCGTGAAACTCCGTTTGACGTTCCGGCAGAAGGAGTTGTCGATTACAAACATTTTGTTGTCGAGACGGGCTGGACAGAGGACAAGTACATTCAAGCTGCAGAGGCTCGCCCCGGAAACCCAGCAGTGGTGCACCATATTCTCGTTTATATCATTGGCGAAAATACGCGACGCGCTGAGCTGCGCAAGACGTTGGTCGGATATGCTCCCGGAAGCACACCTATCCGCTTGAGCGACGGGACAGCGATTAAAGTTCCTGCCGGTAGTAAGCTGCTGTTTCAGATGCACTATACACCGAATGGCGTTAAGCAGACCGATCGCAGTTATTGTGGAGTTTGCTTTGCAGACAAATCGTCTGTCAAGCAACTGTTAAGTGGTCGCATGGCGATCAACAATAGGTTTCAAATTCCGCCGCAAGTGGCCCGACATCCCGTATCGGCTGATTATCATGCTCGGCAGGACGAGCTGCTGGTAAGTATGACGCCGCACATGCATTTGCGGGGCGGTTCGTTTCGATACGAAGCTTTTTACCCCAATGGGAACTCAGAAATTCTGCTCGATATACCGCGCTATGATTTTAATTGGCAACAAAAGTATGTACTGGCCGAACCCAAATTGCTTCCACGCGGCACACGCATCCACTGCTCAGCCACTTTCGACAATTCCGCAGCCAATCCGTTCAATCCCGATCCAACTGCGACGGTCGCCTGGGGTGACCAAAGTTGGGAAGAAATGATGATTGGCTTCTTTGATACCGTTCCTCCCCAAACCAGCTCGCAGTAAAGCTACTTCACAGTAGAATTGCCAACTCTTGACTCATCAACTCTCCGACGCGGTCGACATTTTTCTTGAAAGGTCTACGTATGAAATCCGTTGCGACAAATCTTCTCGCCGCTTTTTCCTTGAGCGTTTGCATGGCAACATTAGGGGCGCAAGACAAACCGGCAACGGTTGATCCGTCGGGGACATGGCGCTGGGAATATGAATTAGAAGGGCAAACCCTGAAAGACTCTGTTACGCTCAATTTGGGCAAAGGCAACATGCTGGTCGGAACATATCGCGGCCGCTCAGAAAAACCTGTCGAAATCAAAGATGGCAAGATTTCTGCTGACACCATTTCCTTCAATTTTGCATTCGACTACCAAGGACGTGAACTGAAAGTCAAATTTGATGGCAAAGTCAAAGGAGATGATATCGATGGCAGTGTCGCGATAAGCACTGCCGAGGGCTCGCGCGACTATCCATGGGCTCCACAGCGAAGCGTCCATAAAGAGGATGTGGTCGGAATGTGGCAAATGCTCATCGAGACTGGAGATCGCACCTTAGAACCAACGCTCGAAATCAAATTGGAAGCAGATAAACTTCAAGGAAGGTACCGCAGTGGAGATCAAATTGACATTGAAGCTACGAATCTAAAGATCGAAAACAACCAGTTGTCATTTTCAATCGCGGCGGAAGTCAACGGGACTAAGATCAAAGCGGACTACAAAGGCCGTCCATTTGGCAACAAGATCAAAGGTTCGATTGCTTACGAGTTAGGTGACCGTTCGGGCGATATTGAGTTCACGGGGACGAGAAAGGACAAGTAAGCTTGACTAAATATAATCGAAGCCAATGTCCGGGCTGTGTGGAGCGAACCTAAACTTCAGGCAACTAAACGCGTAGGTTGACATGAATTTTAATCGCCGGGAATTGCTCAGCCGATCAGCCCTTGGGATCGGTGGTCTGGGATTGTTGGGGGTCATGTCGGACGACAACCGCGTGTCAGCCACTCCAGCCTTGTCACCGACTGGGCCTTTGGCAGTCCGTTCTCCCCATTTTCCAGGTCGAGCCAAACGTGTCATCCACTTTTTCTTAAATGGTGGCCCCTCACATGTGGACACGTTTGATAATAAACCAGCGTTAGCTAGGCACTCTGGAAAAACATTGGGTGTGACGCTGACCACTGAGCGTAAAACAGGTGCTGCATTTCCGTCTCCATTTCGATTTCGGCGGTATGGCCAGTCGGGCTTGGAAATCAGCGAATTGTTTGCCAAGACCGCTGAGCATGCTGATCATATGGCGGTTGTGCGGTCAATGTACGCACAGGTTCCCAATCACGAACCGTCGCTGATGTTGATGAATTGTGGTGATTCCGTGCAAGCACGCCCAAGCACCGGAGCTTGGGTATTGTATGGATTAGGCACGGAGAATCAAAACTTGCCCGGGTTCGTAGCGATGTGTCCTGGCGGGTTGCCAATTAAGGACACCGAGAACTGGCAATCTGCTTTTTTGCCTGGTGCCTACCAAGGTACGTATGTTGACACCCAGCATCAGCAACTCAGCCGACTGATTGAGAATATTGAACACCCCCATATTTCATCGAACAACCAGCGACGTCAATTGGATTTACTCCAGCGATGGAATCGACGTCATTTGGCCCAGCGCAGCGACGATCGTCTTGAGGCTCGCATTCAGTCCTATGAGTTGGCGTTCCGTATGCAGCAGGAAGCGTACGAAGCTTTTGATATTGGACAGGAGCCTGCGTACATCCAGAATTTGTATGGCGAAGGTGTGCATGCTCGTCAAACCCTGATTGCTCGCCGATTACTTGAACGGGGCGTGCGCTATGTCCAGTTATGGCACGGTGCTGGCCAACCCTGGGACAATCACGAGAACATCGCAGAGAACCACAGGCGATTAGCGGCTCAAATAGATGGTCCGATCGCAGCCCTGATCACCGACCTGAAACAACGTGGGATGCTCGACGAAACATTGGTGTTGTGGGGTGGTGAATTCGGCCGCACTCCCACGGTGGAGTTGGGGGGCGATGGAAATCCCAAAAAAGGTCGAGATCACAATCATTACGGCTTCAGTGTTTGGATGGCCGGCGGTGGCATTAAAGGTGGTACCGTTTACGGAGCTACTGACGAGTTTGGCTTCAAATCACAGGAGAATCCATGTAGTGTTCACGATCTTCACGCAACAATGTTGCATTTGTTAGGTTTTGACCACGAGCAACTGACCTATCGCTACGCGGGGCGCGATTTCCGGCTGACTGACGTTCATGGACGAGTCATTCGGGAAATCGTTGCGTAAAACTCCAATAAACTTTCCCATCTCAGGTTGCGTCACACTCTCTTATTCGCGGGCTTGACTGGATACTATATAGCGCCGTAACACCAGCAAACATGACTGCAATTGCAGCAAACAGCCACGTGTATGCGTGTGTTGTGTGCGACTTAGCAACGTCCAGAAAGCAGCCAATCAGTGGAGCCGAAACGAACGTCCCGACATCAAACATTGTGAGCATTAGCGCGGTTGCTACGCCAAGGTATTGTCGAGGAAAGGCTCTTGTTCCTTCCGACATGACTGATGGGAATAGCAGGGCATGGGCCGCACCCGCAATTACCGCTGGGAAAATTAATTGCCATGTTGTGACAACGGGAATGAAGCCAAGATAACTAATTGTGAGCAACGTCAAGCCCGCACAAATCCAAGGTCGATTGCCGAAGCGCGAGAACAACGATCGCGAAGCTAAGCGAGTCACGAAGCCTGTCGATGCATAAACGAAGAAGAACAATCCCACACCATTAAGTTGTGACTCGATCGCAAAAGGTCGCAGGAAGATCATTGGGATTGAGAAACCAGCTCCCATAGCTGCCGCCGTAATCGATATCAGCCACGGATGATACTGGGCAACGACCTGCCAAACTTTTGGCCGCTTCTGCAATACTGGCACCGTCGCTCCACGAGAGGCCAACCAAGTGGCAATCGTCGACGCAACAGCCAGCGATAACGCTATGCCGAACATATTCTGCACCATTGATTGCCCAACATTACCGTCTCGGCCTAACCAATCGCTGATAATCGGTCCAAGCATCAAACCAATAAATCCACTGGTACCTAGCGTACCAACAACTTCGGCCATGCGTTCGGTTGGAACGCGGAGAGCCACAAACGTGATCGACGAGCTAAAAATTCCTGCCAAACTAGCTTGCATCACTGCCCGTGCGAAAAAGACTGACGGACCAGTCGCAGTAGTCAGCATCAAATGGGCCAGCAGACTTAATGAATAAACCAGTACTGACCAAAACCAAACTCGCGAGGCACCGTAGCGATCGACGGCTTCACCTTGAGCCAGTCGAAAAATGATACTCCCCACCATACCACAGCCAACGATCATTCCTAGTTGGAATTCATCACCTCCGTACAAATGTACGAAATCGGCGTAACGCACTAACATACCATTAGCCAACGTCGTCAAGCCATTCGATAAATATGCTAACCAGAAGATGCGATCATAACTGTAATGCTCCTCAATTGCGCACACGCCGTTTGTGTCGCCAACAGATTCCGTCATGCAAACATCATCAGATTCTACGTTAAGGGACAATCTGCAGCTCGTACGTCGGAAGTATTGTTGGCTAGGGCTTAATTTGATAAGAGAATATACTAGCGTAATAGGTTCAGAGGAATAAGGTAAGTAAATGGCGAATATCGAGGCGTCCACCGAGGACAGCGGTTACCTTTGGGACCGGTCCGAATACGGGCTGCTCGATTTTGGCAGCGGACGCAAATTGGAACAATTCGGTCAGTGGCTCCTCGATCGACCTTGTCCCGCCGCAGTTGGCCAGCGCATGGCGTCAAAAAACCTCTGGGCAAATGCTGATGCCGTACTGTCTCTTGGCGGGCAACTTGAGCGCGGAGAAGTGGATAGTGAAAATTGGCAAGTTGCTTTCCGATCTTTGAAATTTAATCTTGCCTTAACGCCTTTTGGCCATGTCGGGCTATTTCCTGAACAGGCAGCCAATTGGCACTGGTTGGAAAAACATCTCCAGCCATTATCGGCTGCGGTCGGTAAGACGTCTTCCGGCGAAAGTCCAGCTTCTCTCGGAACATCAAGTGGTCTGAAAGTACTGAATCTCTTTGCCTATACCGGTGGCACAACTCTCATGTGCGCGTCTTGGGGGTACAGCGTGGTTCACGTCGATGCTTCCGCGCCGTCTGTTGCATGGGCGCGACGCAATGCGCTGGTCAGCGGATTACGGAATGCTCCGGTGAGGTGGATAATAGACGACGTTCGCAAATTCGTGGCAAGAGAAGTTCGCCGCGGTAACCGCTACGAATGCATCGTACTCGACCCACCGACCTATGGGCATGGAGCAGCTGGCCAGCGCTGGGAGATCGATCGTGATCTGCCACCTTTGATGCAGATGTGTGCCCAATTACTTGCGAAGCGATCGATAGTGATTTTAAGCTGCCACAGCGAGGAGTTCGCCTGCAGTGATTTGACGCGACTGCTAAAGAACAATTTGATTGACGCAGATAGAATGACGTTGGAATCCAGTCGCATGACGATCCTCGATTTAAACCGTCGTCCGCTCGACATGGGAGCTGTCGTACGAGCCAATGTGGGTTGCTAACTTGACTACACGACTTTTGATTCAGGGATAGGCCTTGGCGGGCTAATTAGCCGGAGTGCGTTAGCGCGCCAAGGCGTTCCGCCTGATCAAAAGAAAGAAAATTTGCGGCTGATCGAATGTCGGGGATGATCGATGGGTTGATCGAAAGTGGAGCTGTACAAAACTAAGAATTGGAGTGTTGATCTGCGTCAACGTCACCCTCGCAGATGCATCCGCTCAATTACTGACTGCGAGCCAATTCACGAATCTGCTGGCTCGATAACGCGCCGCGATACAAGCGAAAATCGGCGATGTTGCCTCGGAAATAATCTTGGGCGCCAAATCCAATGTGCAAAGGGGCGGGATTTCCTAGGTCGAATTGCTCTGGGGCAAAACTAGCCGAACGGCTGACCATTTGACCGTCGATCCAAAGCTGCAAATGATCATTGCTGCGTACGGCAGCAATGTGATGCCAACCTGGTGCTAATTCGTGGTCATAAGTCGCATTGCGGCCTGCTTCGATTGATAATACACGGCCTGAAGGAAGCGTCCCGACGAACAACCGTCCTTGATATACCGCCATCGACCAAGCTCGCCGATACTTCACGTCGGGAGTATGATCCACTTGTGCTAGACGATTCCACTGTTGACCACCTTCATACCGATAGACTTCGGCGGTTGGCAAAGTACCGCCGTACATTTTCCCGTTGTAAATTAATAAAGGCATCGCTTCGAGTTCCTGCCCAAGTTTGCCTACATCGACCCAACTGGTTCCACCACCATATCGAAAAACGTGTGCTTTAGGCCACTCGCTGACATACAAATCGCCCCGATAGACACCGAATCCGTAAGTCTGGGTTGCCTCCGGAATTTTGCCGACATTTTCCCAATGCTGGCCGTCGTAACGGAACACCGATCCTTCGTCGTAACAGGTTGCAAATATCGAACCGTTGAATACCGTCAGCGCTTCAACTCGTTTACCCTGCGGGGTTTCGCAGGGTGACCAGTTTTGACCTCCTTCGTAGCGAAAAAAACCAGCCGGTCGATAAAGTGAACTGGCATAAAGCTTGCCACGAAAAACAATCAGTGCAGCAATACCTTCGGTCTCAGGGGAAACCGTCCCACAAAAATCCCACGAGTTATCGTCGCGCAGTCGATAGATTTTACCGCCGAAATTTGGATTCTCGGACTCGTTTAGACTTGATCCAGCTAATCGATACTTGGACGAACCAACGTACAATTGGCCGTTGTGTACCGCCATCGCGGAGATTGCGTTGGCTTTATCCGGACTACCTAGATCGGTCCAGCGGTCACCTCCTTCGTACCGAAACACGTGACCGGCTTCGTTCTGCCCCGCATGGCATGTTGCTGCATACAACTTGCCTCGATGTACGCACAAGGAAAAAATGAAAACGGCATTACCTAGGCGGCCGTGGTCAGTAAAAGACTCTTCGAGGTGACCTTGATCGATTCCAAAATGCAATTGTCGAGAATTAGGTTGTCCGTTCGTAACACCGCCATGATTGTAAATACCGAGATTAAACCCGGTGCGTGTCGTCGGATCATATTGGCTAGCCAAATCACCAATAACGTCATCCAGCGTGTCATCTGTGTTGGTCCACAACGAGATAGAAAATTCCTTGGCCCCTAATGGTATCGATGCAGTATCGCGGATTTCCAAGACTGAATCTGTTCCATTCAGTTTCGCACCGCGACGCTCGTTGGCTTTGGAACCGCTCGCATTGAAGAGTACGTTTTTTGCAGTGGTTTTCAGCTTTGAACCGGAGTGATCAACGGCATCATCTCGCAAAGGCCAATGGCCAATCAACGTGGGTTCTAAGTCCTGGCGAGCGGTTTTCGTCGTCTCGATGGGTTCCCAATTTTGCGGCAGTTGCAGCGACCAAACCTCGCTACTGAGCGGTTGTGCATGACCGCCGGCGATCCACAGTTTGTCTTGAAATACGAAAGCCGAATGTTCATGACGCTCTTTCCAAGATTGGGACGTTTCCAGTTGATGCCAATCGCGTCCGTTCTTTGAGCACCATACATCGCCCCAATTCCGACTCGGTTGATTCGACCAGCCCCCCAATACCCAAAGGTGATTCCGATAAACTGCCGCAGAAAACCATAATCTTGGGTGCCAAGGTGCTGCCGGAGTAACTTGTTCCCAAGTGACACCGTCCGTGGAGCACCACACATCGTTCTTTGCATGGTATTCCGGTACATAATTGCCTCCGCCAAAAACATATATTTTGCCATCCAGCACAGCCGCCTGATGATAGGCTCTCGGCGACCAAGGGGCGTTGGCAGTGGCCAATGTCCAATTTTTCCCATCGGTCGAAAACCACACATCGTTTTTTAGGCTCTTGGTGTCCCCGAAGTAGTAATTCTCAGTTCCTCCCAACAAGAACATTTTTCCCTGGAATTCGACCAACGCCGCTGCGATACGAGGTGACCATCCTGCCGAAGGTGTCACTTGTTCCCACTTCTTGCCATCGATGCTTGACCAGACTTGATTTGACGCTGAGTGTCCAGGTAACCTTCCGTTGTACCATCCGCCCATCATCCACATGCGATTTTGGAACGCCAATGACATTGGAAGGTCGCTATGCAACCAAGGGGCATCCTGCTCGACTAACGACCAGGTTTTCCCATCGACCGAATTCCACACATCTCTCGGTGGCGCCGTATAGGAATCGAACCAACCTCCAAAAATCCACATGCGATCGCCAAAAACCACTTCCCCTTGCGAGTCGCGTGGTTTCCATCCAGCTTGTTGAGCGACGTTAATCCATTTCAACTCTTGAGATATCCCAGTTGTGCAAAGGCCAGAAACCAGGCAAAAAGCCATAACCCATTTCCGAATCATTGATATCTCCCCAAGGACTTACGGCGCGGCGAACTGTACTGGTCGCAAGTTGCTAAGTGAAACAAAATTCTTACACCTGCTTGCTGCATACTCAAGCCGAGTGTGGGTTCAAGAAATGTATGAGCGCCGCTTACGCGAAAGTTGCGTCGGTGTACGCTGTGCATGCTGCGAGTTGCAACATCGTGGCACTTTTAGCTTTCTTCACACGCTGAA
>CAZVBC010000247.1:0-10770 GCA_964625155.1 uncultured Pirellulaceae bacterium | reverse complement strand
CTGAGGTTCAACATCGCGAAAATGGTGAGACTCACTCTCGCTTGTCGCTTTGGAGGGGCAAATCTAAACGCAAGTTCAGAAAAACTTAGGAAACGCAATATTTGGTTGCTGACAAGGATGCTAGTGGACAACAGATGGGGATTATGCTAGAAGTGAGAGAGCTTCGGAATCATCCCCTTTTTTCCGAATTGGTAGCTCTCACGGTAAGGAATAAGTGGTGAGCAATATATTGTTTAATGTTTCTCTTAGAGAGGTGCTTTATGAAAAGCAGATCGTCGCGTCCACTGGGATTTACATTGGTGGAACTGTTAGTGGTAATCGCAATTATCGGAGTCTTGGTTGGGCTTTTGTTGCCTGCTGTGCAATCGGCACGCGAAGCAGCCAGGCGCATGCAATGCTCGAACAACCTGAAGCAGCTTGGTTTAGCGGTACATAATTACGAAAGCACGTTCAAGCGATTTCCGGCTGGGCGAATCAAGTTGGGTTCGTTGAACACCGCCAACATTACGGCCGCACATTACCCTGCTCAAAACATTCAAGGACTTGCAACGCTTCTACCGTTCATTGAGCGCAGACCAATCTCTATAACCAGTTCAATTGGAATGCTTCGTTTGGAGATTTCAAGCTGATTTCGCCTTCGATGCCGATGGCTTTACCATCTGCGTTTGCGAGTGGAAATGCCCGGGTCGCCACAAATCCGGTTTCGACTTTCTTTTGCCCATCAGATGGCGGACCACGTACTATCAATCCTGCCTCAGTTTCGACTGCACACTATCCTCCACAGCTCGCTGCTGACAATTCTTTGCAGGCGGCCAAGACTTGCTATGACTTTATCATGGATGATCGAACGCTAAGTGGATACAACCACTGGGCGACTACATCGACCGCCACTCGCTATCCGTTTGGCGAAAACAGCTTTGCGAGCATGGGTACTATTTCCGATGGAACGAGCAATACGTTTGCTCTAGGTGAAATGACCTTGGATCTCATCAATGGTGTCACATCCGGATGGGCATTTGCAGGTTGGGTATCAGTGGGAATCGATCCTGTCGGTAACTGGAACACGACTTTCCCAGCCACTGGTTTAAACGTCTGGAAATACAACGTAAGCGCGCTTCGCCCTGGTGCTCGTGCCAGTTGGTACAACGCAGCTAGTATGCATACAGGCGGAGTTCAGTTTGTCTATTGCGACGGGTCGGTACATTTTGTTTCGCAAACAATTGATACGCCCAGCTTGCAGTTCTTGTCTATGGCGCAAGATGGCCAGGTGATAGCTAATGCACCAGAGTAGTTCAGGCAAGTTGCAAGTTTGGGAGTTGCTAATGATGTTGAATCGGCGTTTGTTAGTTTGCGTTTTTAGTCTCTTTTGTTTGTGTGGCTGCGGAGATGGTCTTGAACGCATTCAAATTGAAGGAATTCTCAAGAACCAAGGACAACCATTAGATAACACCGTTTTGCAGTTCATGCCCCAAGAGGGAACTGCAGGACAGGGTGCGATCGGAATGTCCGATGCTCAAGGGAAGTTTACGGTAGTCAGTTCGGTTAAAGATGATCCTGGCATCCCTCCTGGGAAATATCGAGTCCGACTGAGTAGGTTAGTCAATGTCGACGGGAAACCGTTGCCTGAAGGAGCCGTCGAAGCCGAATATCCTGGCGCAAAAGAGTCAATTCCTGCGCCTTACAACTCTGACAAATCTCCGATAGAAGTTTCTATTGAGAAGAGTGGTACTGTAGATGTAGATTTGCCAGCCAAGCTGAACATGAAAAAGAAATAGCTCTCAGCCAACATCAGTCTTGGTCAACACGGGCACAAGTGTCTTACCGTATGTAGGGTACTTGTGCTTTCTTTATTGGTCACAAAACAAAAGGACATTTGCACATGCATTATAACTCTTTACTCCTGACAATCTGCATCATCTCACTCGTTGTCGGGTGCAAGTCTGAAACCACTGGTCCAGTAGTTACAAAGTCCACCGTGGCAGAAGCTCCCAAAGGACCGAGTAAAGTCGAATTATCTGATGCCAAGGTCACGTTTGAACCTCCCAAGCTCGTTAAGTTTCAGATCAATTACAAATTCACTGAAGGCGGCCCATATCGCAGCTACCTTTGTGAAATTACATTCCCAAACACTACTAACATCGGCCGTAAGTACATCGAAAGTTGGGAACTAAAAGAATCTGGAACACTGCGAGACGGCATTGAACTTCAGTCACTAGAACCAATGCCCAAGACTTTTGAACTTAAATTCTCAGAAGCCGAAGTTCCTCAGGACGGATACACGTTGATATCAAACGTACTCGGCGGTGAAATTCAATAGTCTGCGGCATCGTTTTTTTCGAAAGGATGACCTGCAGCCCGAAACGTAGGGATCACGCGTCTGCACTGGCAATGTCGTTAACCAACCCATAGGCCACAGCTTGCGGCTTGCGGCACATGGCTAGCAGGGGTGTTCGCGCTTCGATGGCAAAATACTTACACTCGCAGCTCTCCTAATTCAGAGCTTTCGATTCGTTAGCCAAGCGAGGTTCGAGAGGCCGAGCATGATGCTTTCGCAAATTTCCACGATCCTGTTTGCTGACCATCACGTATCCGGTTTCTATCCGCGTTGTAATCTTAGGGTGTGATATAAATTTAGACTCCTTGAAATAACAACCAAAGACCCTTCAGTCCTAGATTCGATTAACGACAATCCGATTTGGAAAAATCAACCCTGGCTGCGGAAGGTCGTTCATTCCGGATTTGTTGCGACATGTCCGCAAACGGCGGTCAGGTGAATTGTCGATTCTCGACCAGCAAGTGGACAGCAATTTTGCACCTATGCTAGAGTAGATAGGGAGTGTAATTGTCGAGGTTTTTCGAAAAGCGTGTCGTACGTTTGAGCTTGCTGGAAAATGTCGATCAATGTTGTCGTCGAAGTAGAGCACGGATCGTAACATTGGCGGCAGCTTTATGTGGTTGTTTTTTGTTCTTTTTTGTTGAAAGGGAAACCATGAGGAGTAAGCAATCTGTATCACCTGGTTTTACGCTTGTGGAATTGTTGGTTGTGATTGCGATTATCGGTGTTTTGGTCGGGTTATTGTTGCCTGCTGTGCAGGCGGCTCGCGAGGCTGCGCGGCGGATGCAGTGCTCAAACAATCTGAAACAATTGGGACTGGCGCTGCATAATTATCACGATACTTACCGAGTATTTCCTGCTTCAGGTTATTCTTGGAAGGCTTGTCAGCAGACCGGTGTTTACGCTGGAGATATTCCTGCTTTGAATGCTTCCGGATGGCTGGCTGCGCTGCCGTTCTTCGAGCAGGGAAATATCTATTCGAGGTACAATGCTGGCGGGGCAGCTTCGTTGGCAACTTCAACGGGTGGCGGCAGTCCAGCTCCCATGGCCGGCGATCCTGTACTTAATGGCAACGCCGCACTCGTGGCTCAGAAATTAGATATTTTCATTTGCCCGTCGGATCCTAATGACCCGTATTTGCCAGAAGGTAGTGCGTTTTACAGTATCAAGCCAGGTAGCGGCCTGCGAGGTGCGCGCACTAATTACGACTTCAGCGTGAATTGCCACATCAACTGCAACTTCTTCAAGAACTTGGCTGGCAACCTCCGCAACATGTTTGGGGAAAATAGCCGAACTACTCTGGGGTCGGTAACCGACGGAACGAGCAATACGTTCATGATCGGCGAAACCACTTTAGATGTAGTCAATGGCGATGGTAATGCCTGGGGATATCGTGGATGGGTGATGATTGGTGTCGATGGATCGTGCACTCAGCAGAACGGTCGTGGGATCAACATCAAGGACCGTGGACCGACGCGTCCGCAGCAGATTCCTGGTCAGCTCGGAAGTTGGGCTTGGGCTGGCAGCAATCATCCTGGCGGATGTCATTTCACGTTTGGGGATGGCTCAGTCCACTTCGTGGCACAAACCATCGATTTCACCGTTCTAACCAATCTGTGCCGCATGGCGGATGGCCAAACAGTTCAGCTACCTTAGTGTCAAACCGGGAGCGCGAAGCAATATGGTAAAACGTATAAAGTTGAGGGCTTTCACCTATGTCATTGTGTCAGCCGCATTGGTGCCGTTTATTGCCGGATGTGGAGACAGTGGCCCAAAATTACACCCAGTTAGTGGAACGGTGACGCTGGAAGGCAAGCCGCTTCCAAACGCTGGAGTTATGTTTTTTCCACGCGGTGCTACGCTTGGCAATGCGTGTGTTGGGATTACCGACGCTGATGGAAAATACACCCTGAAACCGGAAGGACGCGGTGGAACTGGTGCTCCAGAGGGAGAGTTCGCGGTGACGATCAGTAAAATGAAAGACCCACCTCCGGGCAAACCGGGCGAATCCGCTCCGGCCGAAACAGGGCTAGAAGAAACGTTGTCACCAAAGTACTGGGATTCCGCAATAACGATCCTAAGCGCTAAGGTACCAGCCGGAGGGACGACCGTCGATTTTCCTCTTAAACGGCGACCGTAACAGTTAAGCATTCGAAAGTTGTGAATCGAAATGAGTGGTGACCAAATCAATGGGTTTGGTCACCACTTTTCGTTTGCTGAACAACCGCCGAGGGTTGATTCTTGAGTACAGTTTTTGCTGCTACGCATCGAGCTCGATCGCATGGCGGCTGGCAGAGAGTTAATGGCTACTTCGCCTGAAACGGTTCGCTGGCAACGATGAGTTCGATGAGGGTTGCGAGGCGATCACCTGCGGAGCGGAGTCTCGGTAGGACAGCATCGGCAGCGGCCGTGTCGTTGGGAGTGAGAGTGCGCCCTAGTGCATAAGCCATCATCTTTCGAATCAGGGCTCGCCGAAAGTAATCCGAATTCGACCGCACCAATTCCTCTCGCAGGTCCTTTAGGCCGCTTATTTTCGTCCCGCTGGGTAACTCGGTCAGCGAATCAATTGGCTGTTGAGTTCGCGATTGTCTCAATTCTGCTCCCTTACCGTCGCGCATCCAGTTACCTACAGCGTCGTATTCTTCGAACGCGATACCCCAAGGATCAATCTTGCGATGACAATTAAAACATGCATCTTGGTTGCGATGAATGGCGAGCGCTTGCGGAATGGTCAGACCTTTCAGCGACGGTTCTTCGCGATTCAGTTCCGGTACGTTTGGAGGTGGAGGAGGCGGTGGATCGTCAAGCAGATTTTTGAGCAGCCAAACACCTCGTTTGATAGGATGGCCGTCTTTACCGTCGGAGAGTCCAGTCAGAATACTGGCATGAGTCAAGATGCCGCCACGATGCAAGCTTGGGTCGAGTGGTACTTTACGGAACTTTGGGTCAAAAACGCCTGAGATTCCGTAATGTGCAGCAAGTTGGTCGTTGACTAGCGTGAAATCTGAATCGAGAAGCGTCAGAACACTCATGTCGTTTCTGAGCACTTCACCAAAGAAATGAATCGTTTCCAGCCGCATCGTTGCTAACAAATCGCTGTCGAATCCAGGGTAGCTGGATGTGTTGATAACCACGCGATCCAAACGATCCAGCTCAAGCCATTGCTCAGTGAATTGTTCGATGAAGGACCAGGCGCGTGGGTCCTGAATCATACGTCGGACTTGCGCGACCAATTCCAGCGGATCGTGCAGTTTTGACTCCTTTGCCAGTCGCAACAGTTCCTCGTCCGGCATAGTACTCCACAGGAAATACGACATCCGTGATGCTAATTCATAATCGTCCAGTTTCACTGCTCCACTGCTCTCACGGCTGGCGGGAAGTCCCAGAAAGCGCGGAGAGCTCAGCACCACCCCCAGCGTTTCTCGCACGCTGGCCTCAAGCGTCTCACTCTCTTCACGCGATTGGCTCCAGAATTGGACAAGCCGATCAAGCTCTTCGGGCGCCAATGGACCACGGTAGGCACGTGTTGCGAAGCGACGCAGGACCTCGCGAACATATTCCCGTTCATCCAAACCTGTGTTTGCAAAGAGTATGTTGGCATGTGACTTGGGTGGCCAAGTTTCCAGGAAGGGGCTCTCTATTTCAATCCATTCGACTTTGAGCAGAGGCGGCTGCGATTCGTCAGTAATTGTCCGCGCGGAATTCCAAGCGGCCAGAATGGTCGAGTTTCTATCGTTGAGTGGCCCGGGATTCGGCACAGATACATTTTCCATACGAACACGAATCTCGTAGGTGCGCAGATCCGTATGATCGATAGCAATCGGGTCACCTACCTTCTTCAGTTCAACGCCGTGAAAGTTTGATGACCCCAAGGCGACGGTCAGTATGGGGAAGCGAGCTGGATCTGCTTTGCCCTCTGGTGCAACGCGCCCAGCATGGACCTTGATTACGGTCTCTCCAGTGCGGAAAGCATGATTCATGCGGAGCGCCACGCAATGCTTGGGTGGTCGAACCGCCGCTTCGCGAAAGCGTTCAATCGTTGAAGGTGGCAGTAGCTCAGGCGGATATGGATTGGGAACTGGTTTGCGACCGCCACCGGGAGGCGGAAGCTGAATCGTTCCCATGTTAAAGATCTTGAACGGATTGTTGGCGTAATCGAATGATTCTCCAACTCGATTATTCGGTTTGGCAAGCACTTCCACTCGAAATTCGTTCACATGAATACGATAACGATGGACGATCGGGGGTGGCCCGGAAACGATTGCTTCGTCGAGCGCTTCATCAGCAATCTGTAGATAAGTTTCATATTGCAGAGGAGAAATGCGCAGTGAATCTCCGTCGTTACGAAAGCCTGCTTTCGATTTTCCATCTTCGGGAAGTCTTTTGCCGAATTCGATCGGTAGTCCAAGCAGGTCTTGCATCGTCCGTTCGTATTCTCGGCGTGTTAACCGTCGCAAGTTTGGTGCCTGTCGGTCAGTCGCGTCCCCGCGATTTAACTCCCGAGCAATCCACGACATCATTAACTCGCGATCCTCTTTGCGCATCTCAGGTTCTTTTGCGGGGGGCATATCGCCAAATTCAAGGCGGTCCAGTACCGCAAGCCACTGCTCTGCGTTGTTGCCAACTGCTGCGCGATTAAGTTGGTCGATGCGTAATCCACCCTTAGGTTTTTCGTTCGCGTGGCAAGTGTAGCAATGCTTCTGGAGAAGTGATTCGATGCGTGCACCATCAATCGAATCGTCCGCGCGAAAGTTGGAGGTCGCACATGGAATTACCAACATCGCTAGCGCAAGCATCGCTGTTTGTCGAAGTTCATGCATGCGATTTAGCTTCCATCAGTACCTTGTGACATGTCGCGAGAAATTGAGCAAGATATTCTCAGTAGCCGTTGCATTATGATGCCAATCTACGGCAGCTCAACTTTGGCATAGAAGGGCGCCATACGGTCGGCTCGTGTGCGCACATCTTCGAGCATGGTTCCAATGTCTGCGGTTGCCGTTTTCACGTTAGTTGTGCTGCCTTTGAATATTATCTTCACGGGTGTATCGAGGTCGATAACATCCGGGGACAGCCACACGCGAATCCGTCGGGCTGGGATTCTAGAGATGCGCAGCGAATTTGAATTGGACTCGATCTTGAAAGCGAATGTACTGTTCTTAGGTTCAAACACATATGGATTGGTTGTTGCGTCAGGTTCCAATTCAGGTGCTTCGAGCCAATAATGAAAACGGCTGCCAGGGCGCAGAATTTTAATTTCGACTTCGCCATCGGGCGATCGATCTCGGCGGTGGCTGGACAACTCCATCCACTGAATCATGCGCGGCAGTTCTTCGTAAAAATGTTCTCGTCCCCTGCCTCGGTATTCGACGGCCAGACAATCATAACGTGATCGGCTGAGGTATTGATCCAACGTCCTTCCAATAGTCGACTTAAAGCTGGTTGCGTCAAATTCGCCGTAAACGAAATATGTAGGTACCAAAGCGGCGTTTTCAGCAGTTTGGAAAATAAAATTATCTGCCGTCGGCGAGACCATCAGAGCGCCAGCCCAGAGGTCAGGATGCGACAACGAGATATCCCAAGCAGCGGTGCCGCCATCAAAATGGCCACTGATAAAAACGCGGTCGGTGTCGATCGAGAATCGCCTGAGTGCATCTCGCAAGCTGGTCAAGATACGTGCGTGCTCGACTTCGGTGTAATTGTACTGTGCTTGGCCCTCGATCATCCATCGCGGCGAAACAACGATATATCCATAGCGCGCCGCAAACCCTTGACGCGAGATGGCGTTAGGAATCGTCGGCCCAGCCCACCAATCAACTTGCTGTTCTGGCGACAACCCACGGCCAGGGAGGGCCAAAACACAAGGATATTTGCGGTATGGGTCGTATTCCGGTGGCGTCTGGACAACGTACTCCACCGGACCATTGGTTGCAGGTGAGTCTACCGTCAAACGAAACAAGCCTTCGGGGTCGTTGGCCAGTTTGCCGGGCACTTCCAGCGGGGGCACCATATTTGCCAGGATTTTTGCCACCAACTCAGGTTGACTACCTTCTTCCTTGTCCAATTCAGATAGGATTTCTTGGCGACGAGGTTCAGCAGCCGGAGAAAGATACTCACGCACCAGTGCTTGTACACGCACTAAGGATTTGGCGACAGCAAAATTGTCAAGTCCGGCATTTTGCCCGAGCAACCAACCTCCAATCGCAAAAGCTATTTTTTGTTGAGTCGGAATCGAATCGTCTCCGCGCAGTCGTTGATAATCGTTTAGTCTGGCGAGTGAATCAAACCGAATTTCTTTTAGGATTTCGTCGACGATTGGCTGGATAACTGCTTTGTCGGGCTCTGGCAAGGTTTGCACATGAGTCGTTAGAGCAGTGCGCAGCTCGCTGATCAGCGTCAACTGGCGTTGAAGTTCGTCCATCTGATCCTTGATCTTTAGTTCCGTCTCGATGGGCATCAGTCCCGGTGGGAAGCTTTGTAGGTATTTGGTCGCAAACATATGCTGGCCACTTCGCCGCCTCAACTCGATTTCACGAAACGCTTGATCGGCCAACCGTTGATTCAGTTCTACAAGAATAGGAGCGTTTTCAGCAAGTTCTGGAAATCGCTTGATCGCCTCTTCCAATTCACTACGAGCTTCAAGATACCTTTCGCCTTGCATATAAAATCGAACAACGCGCATCCATTCACCTGGACGCGTAAGATCCAATTCATGGTGCAAGATTTTGTGTAGTATCTCTTTAGGCAAAGATGTGGTTGCCAGCCGCATGTCCCAACGAGGAAATTCCTGGTCGCGCAGGACTTGCACAGACGTATAGGTGGCTGTCAATTCTGTAATTGCTTGCAGTAACCTTTCAGGGCCACGCAGCGTATTAATCGTATAGATCCTGCGTCCAAATTGATCGAATCCCGTTGCACCCACCACGCCATGAAAGGCGAACTTGCCAGACTCCTGGCTAGCGTAGGACTTTGCAGGCAACTCGATCGATTCCTCCGGTGGAGCGCTGGAAGGAACAAAGTTGGCTACAGTGCGCGGTGCATTATTGAAGTAAGTATAACGCAGTTCGTCGTCCAGTTGCGCGATCGGGCTGGTTTGAACTTCACCTGACGTGCCACTCCTAAATGGACTGGTTGAGATCGATGGCAGGTATTTGATTCTACCGGGTCCCAGTTGCATGCCATTTTGCAGGTTGAATAGCATGCGCTCAGTGCCTGTCAGCGGACGTTCTTGCGCTTGGATATTTATGAAGGAGACGGTAGCAGCAATGGCCAAGCATACCCACTTCCAGAAATTGAAAGTTTGTAACTTCATATGCGCCACCTCTCGAAATAATTCCATAAAAAAAGACCATCGTGAGGCGACGGTCTTCAGCAACGCTCAAATGACAAAGATTCGCCCAAAAAGGTACGAATCCGCATTCGATTTTTAACGACCACTAAAAAACTTGCGCAGTGTTTCTTGGGCAGCGTCCTTGGAATTTTTAGTCGTGGGTTTGCCAGATTTTGTAGGCAGTTTCCCAGGACCTTTTTTCCCATCACCTTTGGTCTCTTCACTGGCATTGAGTTCCATGACGGTCGAATCGCCAGTTGTACTAGAGGGTACAAATTGCCTAGTGACCGGTTCGTTGACGGGAGTGGATCGACGAATTTGTTCGGCTTCTTCTAGCCATTGGCTAACATCAACTTCTTCGAAACGGCTATCAGCTCCACCTTCTGCAGATCGCGCTGCGGCGTCCTTGACATCTTTGACTTCTGGCTTCTTGGCTTGTGCAATGCCAACTTCCATGATGACTTCGAACTCGAGCTTGCCAACTCGGATCTTGTCACCATGCTTTAAGATCTTGGCTTTTGCCGGATCGACCTGTTTGTCGTTGACGAATGTACCATTACGGCTTTTCAAATCCAGCAATAAACTGCGTCCATCTTTCTGAACGATGGCGCAATGACGCCTACTGATGGAATCGCTCTTGGGACGCAATTGACATTCATCACTTCGCCCGATGACGAACTTTTCCTGATTGACCGAAATGTTCTTGCCGTCTTGGCTGCCGCCCAGGACCTTCAATTGCATCTGCATAGACACACCTTCGTCTGAAAAGAATGAGCTTGGAAGGGGTGACGACTGTCTTCTGTCCGCTTCGACCCATTGCCATTAATCATAGTCAGAGCCTGAGCGAACGAACAGCACTTTAGCTGACTATTAAAGTGGGTTGGTCGCACCTTATGATTTAATCTATCGCTTGCAAACCCCACCTGCAACCACCATAGAGAGGAAAGCTAATATTCAGCGTTTTGCAGTCCATTGGCGAGATGCGAAATGTCCCTCCGAACCCCCGGCCAACTCACTGATCAGGCCATCGGACAGTTGGCTGGTCCAAGACCAATGCCATTTGTCTGCTGCCGCACCGGAAATACACTCCGCTAGTTCCTGCCCGATC
>CAZVBC010000246.1:1559-10863 GCA_964625155.1 uncultured Pirellulaceae bacterium | reverse complement strand
AATCCCACCGGCTTGTCCGGTGGATCGTTAGGCTTCAAGCTATTAAGGGCATTGCCGACCGACCCTGAATCCCGCGTTTTTCAAGAACGGCATTCCCTTAGATCCCCATAGACGGCGGCAGTTATTATTTTGGTTTTCGACCCAGTTCAGCGAATCGGCGGCGCAGTGTTTCGAGGTCGATTGATTGGCCTTCGCGAGGATATTCGCTATCGAACAACCACCAGGTTTCCGTAAAGCTTGACTCTCCACCGGGAGCTATGGTTTCAGCCGGTCCGATGGGTTCGATTTCGACGGTCTCTCCGCTGGAGGGTGCCCAGGTTGATAGAGTGATCCCTGCGACTTCGTTGTACAATCGATCGGGGTAAGTCGGATACTGTTTGATGAACAGCAAGCCCGACGGTTGTTGATGGGCGACCCACCCGGCGAGACTGTCCATGCCTAGCTTAGGAGTTGTTGGCGGACCGATGATTTCAAGGAATCCGTCGCGAATTCTGATTCCTGGATCTTCTGGCCTGATAAGGATACCGCCGTTTTCATATCGTACATAGCGTTTTGGAAAACGTGCATGGCCTTCGAGTGGCATCAGTACGATACCGGCACCGGCAGCCAAGGTACGACTCCAATGACAGTACTGCACTTCGTGATTGCAGATGTTCTTAATCCGCTGCGTACAGCGCAATCGCGAACCTCGGTCGTCCAGTTCAAAATCGCGAACGAGTTGTACACCGGTCGATTCGCTTTTCTGGCTGGTCAATCGCAGGGATCGAGGACCGGTGGCTTCCGCATTCCACTTGCCCCGAAACAGTTCGTCGCGCTTGGGTACCATAGCTTCTGGACCTATATCAAAGCGTCCGGCGGAAGGATCACTTTTCCAAGCTACGTCGGATTCGTTCGAGCCTAGGTCGAATTTGGAAACGAACAATGCATTCTTGCCTAAAAGAGAGTATTCCATGATGCGTCCACCGATCTGCGAGCAGAACACAACGCGCGTCGTGTCGTTCTCGATCACCGGACAATCTCTGTACCTGCCAAAGTCGAGTGTCTTCAGATTTTGATTCTGTCCGTGCGGCGATTTACTCTGGCTGAACGTGGATAAACTTAGACCAAGGATGAGAGATACAGCAATAAAGAGAACCGATTTGTTTCTCATGATGGTTACTTTCCTTTCGCCGTGAACATTATGATTTTGAGTGTAAGGAGAAAATGAGTTAATTGGTCAACTTCTTTCCCATGATGGCTTTTGCATAAGCCCAAAGCTCGTAGGCAGTCGATGTTGGGATATTAAGATGGCGCGAGGCTTCAGGAATGGAGTACCCACCAAAACAATGAAGTTTAACAAGATCGGCAGCACGCGGGTCCAATTGGGACAAATGATCCAATGCCTCCCACCCGCGTCCCCTGGTGGACACATGTGCTCTCCCTTGATGCGGCGCGGATACTCGCTGACCGGTTTGGTAAGCGGGAAGATCTATGTCGCCGCCGCCACCGCAGCCTCGCTCAGTCAATAGAGGCAGTTCAACTAAAAAGTTCCTTGCTGCGTGGACGGATCGACGAAAAGTCGGGTAATTATTGAGTTTATGCTGGGCATGTTATACTGGGTGCTAAGGCATTACAAAACAGACTAAGCGACCGAATTTTGGGTGACACGTCAAAGTCCGTGCAGGCTGTGGGACCGAGAATTCACGCCCGTCGCGGACTCTGAGCGTGCCACACCAGCTATTTCAACTCGGTCGCTTATTGTTTTTGCAGCGCCAACCTCGACTAATTGCCTGCTATGGTTGTCCGATAGCAGGGAGAAATGGCGATGTCGATCAGCCGCAGCCGACAAAAATATTTACCAACGGGAGCTTTTCCACGCATGATTGATATTCAGCTCAGTGGCTCTAACCGATGTATGCGGCAGATCCACATGATTCGATCTAGGTTGGTGGTGGCAATCATGTTAGTCGTTTTAGGGATCGACAGTTCAATTTCGATTTTGCGGGCGTTGGAGCGTCCGAACGTCATCGTGTTTTTGACAGACGATCAGGGTTGGGGGGATTTGAGTATTAACGGGAATACCAATTTATCGACCCCAAATATTGATTCGATCGGGAGGAATGGCGCCCGCTTTGATCGATTCTATGTTTGCCCAGTCTGCTCGCCGACACGCGCGGAGTTTTTAACGGGAAGGTATCATCCGCGCGGTGGCGTGTACAGCACGTCGACTGGTGGCGAGCGGTTGGATTTGGATGAGCGAACAATAGCCGAGTTGTTTTCGGCGGCTGGTTATCGAACAGCAGCGTTTGGCAAGTGGCACAACGGTTCTCAGTATCCCTATCATCCGAATGCACGTGGCTTCGCGGAATATTACGGATTTACTTCAGGACATTGGGGCGACTATTTTTCTCCTCCGCTGGAACATAATGGACGTACAGTCAAGGGTAATGGTTTTACGACAGATGATTTTACGGACCGCGCACTTCGCTTCATCGAAAACCACCGCGACGAAAACTTCTTTGTTTATCTCCCTTACAATACGCCGCATTCTCCGATGCAGGTTCCAGACCGCTGGTGGGACAACTTCAAAAACCGCCCCATATCGCTGCGTGCAACACAATCCAATCGCGAAGATGTGAATATGACGCGAGCCGCCCTGGCGATGGTCGAAAACGTAGATTGGAACGTTGGTCGAGTATTGCAAAAGCTTGAGCAATTGAAATTGGCTGAGGACACGATCGTAGTTTTCTTTTGTGACAATGGTCCCAACAGCGACCGATGGAACGGAGGCATGAAAGGTCGAAAAGGGTCAACTGACGAAGGTGGAGTGCGTTCACCCTTGCTGATTCGCTATCCTGCGGCGATCGAACGTGGACGATTAATTGCGCAAATCAGCGGTGCGATAGACTTGTTACCAACCTTGGCTGATTTGGCCGGCATTTCTACTGTGGGTACCAAACCGCTGGACGGACAAAGTCTCAAACCACTGTTGACTGGTCAGACCGGCGCATTGCCGGAACGTACTTTATTTACTCACTGGAACGGGAAGGTCAGCGCACGCACTCAACAATTCCGACTGGACGACAGCGGCCGGTTGTACGACATGGTGGCCGACCCGAGTCAATTGAGAGATGTATCGGGCAAACATCCTGAAATAGCGCAAGAGCTACAGTCGGCTGTCGAACGTTGGAAAGTCGAGCTGTTATCGGGTCTCCGCAACGACAAGCGTCCGTTTCCGCTCGGGCATTCCGATTATCACTGGACTCCATTACCCGCGCGCGACGGTCGAGCTCACGGTGGATTAAAGCGTTCGGACACGGCTCCGAATTGTTCGTATTTTACAAATTGGAAAAGCCTGGACGACAAAGTAACTTGGCCGGTTGAGGTAGGAGTTTCCGATACTTACCTGGTCGAGTTGCACTACACTTGCCCGCCAGCAGATGTTGGTGCAGAAGTCGAGGTAAGTTTGAATTCGAGCAAAATCGTGGGCACGATCATGGTTCCACACAACCCTCCCGCCACAGGAGCGGAGCACGATCGAGTACCGCGCAAGTCTGAGTCCCTGATGAAAGATTTTAAGGTCATGAAACTTGGAAAAATAAAGCTCGAAGCCGGCCAAGGAGAGCTGACCCTACGAGCGCTGTCGATGCCCGGTTCACAAGTCATGGAGTTTCGCATGTTGACTTTTCAACGTGTATCACCAGAGTAGCAAATTAAGATTTGAAAGCTTCCCCGCTTGCGGATTCTGTAGGATTTGGCAATTCTCTTCAATCATTCACGGGCGCCAGCACAATTACCAGTCTACGATCCAGGCTTCTACCAACTTCAATCTGTGCTTTAGCGGTCTTGGCGTGCCTGGGATATAACCAATGGCGACCAAAGTTACCGGATTGGTGGCGCGAACATGGTGGCGGAATACCCTACGTTGTTTTTTGGATTCTCTTGTGGGGCGTTTTGATTCCCAGAAGGAATGCGGTTGCCTCGATCGCGCTGCTCTGTACGCTGTTTACCTGCTTATTAGAATTTCTGCAGCTTTGGCAGCCGCCGATTTTGTCCGTTGTACGTTCAACTAAAATTGGTGCAGCGATCCTTGGAAACACGTTCGCTTGGGGCGATTTTCCAGCGTACTTTATAGGTGGCATGATCGGATTCATAGTGCTTAGGGGAACCATGGCGTTTCAAGCAGGGACGGATACTTACGAATCGAGTGGGCAGCCAGCTCAAACTAAACGCATTCGTCGAAAACGGCGGCGGCCGAATTGGCCGTATCGATTCGCTTGGTTGGTCTTGTTAGGTTCAGTGACTATCTACATCGTGCTTGGCACTCGGGTTTCTGCGCTCCATGAAATTCGTTTTCATCAACACCCTGATTTATATGCTGCGTTTTTGGCTCGATGTTTGGACGCCACATTTGGAATGTGGTTTTTCGCTGTCGGTGCTTCAATCGGCAGCTTTCTCAACGTGGTGGCATATCGATTGCCTTTAGGGCGAACTTTGGGAGGGCACTCAGGTTGTCCGTATTGTTGCACGCCCATTGCTGGCAGCGATAACGTTCCTGTACTTGCGTGGCTCAAACTTCGCGGGCGTTGCCGCCAATGTCATTTACCAATTTCGATTCAATATCCGCTAGTCGAATTAGGAGTAGGGTTGGTTTATCTGTTCGTGTTTTTCAGCGAGTTTGCACGGGCGGGTGCGAATTTGCCTGGAGTCACGGCGCACGGTCACGGTTACGGCGTCGCTTGGACAAACATTAACGCGGTCAGTGCCGGAAGAACCTTTGCCTTTTTATTTCTAGTCAGTGGGCTAATTGCCGCCGCGTTAATTGCGGTGAAACGCAGGACTGTGCCCATGCAGTTATACGTATGGCTATTGATTCCTTTTATGTTGGCTGTGTTCGCTCTGCCCGGATTGGTCGTGATACCCTGGTGGACCGACTATCGGACCCTGACAGATTTTGACGTGCGCATCGATGGAGTCGTTACAGTAATTTGTGGGTTGGTCATGGGGGTCGGTCTAGCCAGATTGGTTGCACCGCTGTTATACGGTAATGTTGATCGAACTCTTTCCAGCTCGGATGATGCAACTAACCAAGCGCGACAGTGGATTGGCGCCATGGGTATTGCCGGCGCCGCTTTGGGTTGGCAAAGTGCGTGTCAGGTTGCGATTGTCAGCTTGTTGTGTCAATGGATACTACGACGCAGTAGCATCGCACTATTTGTCAAACGAGTTGCGAACGCTGAGAGCGCAACGGCGAATGCACTTAACCTCAGCGATGTCACCGTATCGGTGTGGCTGGGGTTGCTGCTGGTAAGAGCCAATTGGAATTGGCTGTATGCACTGCAGGTGGAGACAGAAATGCCACCGATCGCGTGGTACCTAATTGCTACCGCCATCCTTGGTGCATTAAGTTGGCAAATTGGCAAGTTCCTACAGCACGACTTATTGCCATCAATTGAGCAGAGCGTACAAGAAGACGAGCTCACCGCTGATGGATTGGATGAACAACGTCCAGCACCCGAGTTGCCTGCGCCAACAACTCTTCAGGCCGACGATGGAAATCAACTACCATAGTTTGAGGCGCTGTTGACAACTCGCTTCAACTGCAACTCGCAAATAACAACAGCTCACGATGCCGACGATCGAAAGCGTTGAGCTAATTCGGCTTGATAGGCCATCCTGCTGATTTCTTGAGTAGCGTAGATTTCGCTTCGTTGCTTAACACCTTTCTCAAATTGCAAAAGCGATCGTACATATACAGTACGCACGAGAATAATGCCGCCGAACAACCACACGATGGCTAAAGAAGGAACGGTCAACCACGACTCCCACAGAGCTCGCTGACGCTCAGCGATTTGTTGAGGTGAGGCAGAAACCGACGAGCGTGCCCACACTTGGAAATCATGTACCACGTCTTGTTTGTAAAGCTCGCTCTTCCATTCGGCGCTATCCCATCGCATCAGCGATACCGCACGCCAGGCCAGCGGAATCTCGATTACATAGTTATGCACGTAAGCTATCCATCCATAGCCGGCCAAAGCAACAAGGAATAAGACTGCCAGCAAGTCCCCACGCACGCGGTTTCTCGCAGCCGTTTCGTGAGCTGCGCGACGATTCGACCACGAACCATCCAGTCGATAACAATTATCTCGAGAAGCCCTCGCAAGTCGCTCAGGCATGCCTCGCACAAGAATCTCGATTAACAACACAATACAAATGAGTACGATGACAAACACGAGCATGCTTTAGATCCCTCCCCACTTCCGACCAAAGCAAATGAGTGTTCCGAGCACGGAATTACTTTATCAGATGTTGTTAGCAATTGCACCACAAGTGGGGATATACTCGTACGCTGCCCATACAAAAAACTGTGGTTAGGTGAAGCGTGGGCACAGAAAATGCGCTGCTGTAAGAATGGAATTCTAGACTTGGCATTGTTCGTAAGCTGTTACCTACACATGGTTTATGATCGCATTGCGGCTTTGGCGCGGTTTGTGCATCGTGCTAACCCTCTTGACTAATTTGGGTAATCGCAAGTAAATTTCGGGATTCTATAAGTAGCTTGCAGGCTTTGGTTTAGGTTTGCCAGCGTAGCTTCAATTGGCAGAGCACCGCATTCGTAATGCGGGGGTTGTGGGTTCGATTCCCACCGCTGGCTTTCTTAATCCTCGCCAAGGATTTTGAATCCGCGTGAGAGATTGCGACAAAATGGCAGCACCCTTGAGGAGTTCTCCTGGGATGATGGAGTTAGTGGCGGATGTTCGGGAACTGGTTGTATCCAATCAGTCGTTCGGCCCAAGCGAAATTCAGCAGATATGCCGGACGATTTCCGAAGATTACACGCAACTCGGAATTTTAAGAGACGCTGTGGGCGAACTACAGCAGATCACAGACCGGAGCCCGGCTCAGTCTGTGCGGCTGGGTGTGTGCTTGTATTTGATCGGCAGATTCGCGGAAGCCAAAGAGACGCTAACGCACTCAGACGGCAGTGCGTTGGCCCAGCTTTATCTCGGGAAGACCACATTTCAGTTGGAATCGTACGAGGAGTCGATTCGTTTTTATCAAGCAGCCAAGTCAGCAGGATACGATGGTGATCTTTGCCAAATCGGCATCGCGGAAGTTTATCGGTATGCTGGAAGGTTACAAGATTCGATGAACTTGTTGGACAATATTTTTGGTCCAGCGGAGCAAACCGCCGAGTATCTCTATCAGCGCGGGGCAACGGTTTCGTCAATCGGCGGAAACGACAGTGAAGTTCTGGCCTTGTATAATCGGGCACTCCAAATCGATGATCATCATCCCGGTGCATTGTTTGGTCTGGCGCACGAGAACGATCGACGAGGCAATGATTTCGAAGCACAGGGGTTGTACGAACGGGCCGCTTCCTGTTTTCCAGCCCACATAGGTACCTTGATTAATCTGGGAATTATCTACGAAGATCGCAACGAATATAACAAAGCCCAGGCCTGCTACAAACGCGTTTTAGATGTCTTTCCAAATCACGAACGAGCGAAACTGTACCTCAAAGACGCTTCGGCCTCCGGCAGTGTACTGTACGACGAGGAGACTCAAAAACGCAACGAAATGCTCAACCAGTTGCTGAGCATTCCGGTTAGCGATTTCGAGCTTTCTGTACGCAGTCGAAATTGTCTGCAAAAAATGGGCGTGCGTACGCTCGGCGACCTCACGCGAACTACCGAACAACAGTTATTGACGAGCAAGAATTTCGGCGAGACAAGCTTGGTCGAAATTCGCGAAATGTTGACCGCCAAGGGGCTTTCGCTAGGTCAGTTCTCGGATGAGCAGCGTGAACCGGATCCGCCTCTGGATTTGTCCACGATGACGCCCGATCAGCAGGCAGTGTTAGATCGACCAATTTCCGATCTGAACTTGTCCGTACGTGCACGCAAATGCATGGTTCGGCTGGGTATCAATACGATCGGCGAACTGATGCGCAAGACTGGCGACGACTTGCTGGAATGCAAGAACTTTGGCGTGACCAGTCTGAACGAAGTACGAGCCAAGCTCGAGCCACTTAACCTGAAACTGCGCGGTGACTGAGCGATTCGATTCACGGTGAACCTGAGTCCAATCCATCCACGAGACTAGGATTGATGGCGCATTCGTTCGGCTTTCAGCTCGTACACACCGACGTCCACACTGGTGCACGACTTGGGGTGCTGGAGACCGCGCATGGAAGCGTAGAGACCCCGGTTTTTATGCCTGTGGGTACGCAAGCGACGATCAAAGGATTGGTCATCGACCAGGTTATTTCTACCGGCGCCCAGATGATCCTGGGTAACACCTATCACTTGGCATTGCGACCAGGAAGTGAACGTATTGAGCGGTTGGGTGGGCTGCACCAATTCATGGGATGGCCTGGACCGATTTTGACGGATTCTGGCGGCTTTCAGATTTTCAGTTTGTCAGACCGTGCCAAAATCACGGAACGAGGCGCTGAGTTTCGGTCGCATATTGACGGGGCACTTCTGGATCTGACTCCCGAAGAGAGTATCCGGATCCAGGAACGCCTAGGAAGCGATGTGGCCATGGTCCTCGACCACGTCGTGGGTCTGCCGAGCACGCGCGAGATTATCCAGGACGCTATGGCGCGGTCACTACGTTGGGCTCAGCGTTGTCTGGCAGTCGCGCAACGAACAGACCAAGCCAAATTTGCGATCGTGCAGGGTGGCCTGGATCTGGAATTGCGTCAACAGCATGCAACTGAATTATCCCAATTGCCTTTTGATGGTTTTGCAGTGGGTGGCCTGAGCGTCGGGGAACCTCCGAGTGAAATGATACGCATCATTGCTGGCACAACCGCATACTTGCCTATCAACAAGCCTCGGTATTTGATGGGTGTGGGCCGACCTATCGACTTGCTTGAAGGGATCGCGAGGGGTATCGACATGTTCGACTGTGTCATGCCCACGCGTAACGGACGTAATGCGCTTGCGTTTTCTTGGAGTGGACCATTACGCTTGCGCAATGCCAAACATGCCGATGATTCTGCACCCATCGACACGCAATGCCCGTGCCTCGCCTGCCGCCACAGCAAAGCCTATTTGCGGCACTTGTTTATGGCTAATGAGATGCTGGGACCCATTTTGGTGACCCACCACAATTTGACATTCTATCAGCGCCTGATGGCCGAAGCTCGCAATCGGATCCGCAACGGTTCGTTTGCAAACTGGCTGAACGACCAGCGCCGCTTACTTGAACCTCTCAGCACTGTGGAGCCGGCATTACAAAATCAAGAGGACGAAAGTGAAATGGGAAATGACTAGTGGCAATCAAGTTTCTTTTGCAGACTCTATCAAGGACGAAC
>CAZVBC010000246.1:0-1459 GCA_964625155.1 uncultured Pirellulaceae bacterium | reverse complement strand
CTGCTCGGCCTTCCAAAACATTACTTGGATTCGTATTCCATCAAGAATCCTCTAAACTCGCGGCGATGATGCTCTTCGTCGGCGAGCAAAGTTATGCACATGTCCTGGGTCACATAGTCGACTCCGTCGCATAACTTGATAATCTTGTTGTACTGAGCACACGCGTTGTTTTCCGCGTCGATAACACCTTTGATTACTGCCACCAAGTCTGTGGAATTTTGCGGTGGTTGTAGACTCTTCTGGGATGGTTTGAACTCAAGGCTACCGGGCATCGTTCCACCAATGGTCTTGATGCGATTGGCCAATTGTTGTGCATGGCCGATTTCGGCAGTTACGTCCGCCGCCAAACTCTTTTTGATCTCCTCGGCGCGAACACCATCCAAATGGACACTGTTGGCAATGTAGTTCATTACCGTTTCCAGTTCCATAAAATAAGCCACTGTTAATTCTCGAATGATCTCCTGGATACGATCGTCATGTGCCATGTTGTTTTTACCAATCATTGATTGTCACCACCATCTACAGATCCGCAGCAACGCTAATTCTACCGACCCGTCATGGAATGCCTATGGGTTGCGAGAAGCCTGAGGCTTCACTACCAGAAGGTCAATAGAGAGGCACAGTCGGCACAGCCTACTGCGCGACCTCGTAACACGCGAACCACGCCAGAGAACTGGTCGAAACCAATGCATCCGGTCGGGGTGGCTGCGAAAAATGATCAGTTTGCTGCTGCTCGATTATTATGATTTTGGTAGGTTTAGACCGTGTTCGTGGAGTCTGTGGAGTCCAACAGCAGTCACAGGCGAATCGAGTCGATTGCTAGCTATTGCGAGCTCGTACATTTATCGAGCGCTTTTCTGCGTTTGAGGTTGGGATGATTGTATCGCGAATCGAGGGCGGCTTGGGCAACCAAATGTTTCAATACGCCTATGGATTGTTCCTTGCTCGTAAACACAATGTGCCACTGGTGCTGGACATCACTTCGTACGCAGCAAAACCGGCGAACGGTTTTCTCCTCGATCGATTTCAGATCGACGCACAATTTGCAGGTCCGCAGGAATGGCGCCAGTTCCCGTACAAATACCTTGATTCTCAATTTCGAAATTGGCATTCATGGTTGGGTTTGGCCCAGGGTTTACATCTGGTCAAGGAAAAGCCATTTGGTTTCCACGCCAAACACCTGCATGCTCCGAATCACTGTTATGTAGTTGGTTATTGGCAAAGCGAAAGATACTTTCCCAATTTGCGCGATCAATTACTAAAACAGTTTCGTCCGCATGTACCTTTGTCAGACGATACGCTGCGTTTGTGCGAATACATGAGGAACGAGAATAGCATTGCTATCCACGTGCGCAGAGGCGATTACTTATCCAATCCGGTGAATGTAAAACTATATCGGGAACTCGGTGCCGATTACTATCGTAGTTGCATCAACGATTGGGCAGCTCATCATCGCCAA
>CAZVBC010000245.1:0-10914 GCA_964625155.1 uncultured Pirellulaceae bacterium | reverse complement strand
AGGCCGATAGTATCGCGAGCTTGGCCTGCTAGTGTTATTCGGCCCTTCTGCGCATCAACCTGAACGCCCTTGGAGGGAAGTGGTTGGTGCCCTTCATGGGCATCGAGTAGTGATCCAGTTGCATACATCACTGCCCATAAAAACACCGGCCCAAACCTACGCTGACTCATCATCTTGTTATTGTTTCACAAAACTCTCAGGGGCTGGAAGTGCTTCCTTAGAGGACTTAGCATTCGCCAAGAATTCATCGACACAGGGTGGGCAACAAAACTCGTACGGCTTACCACTAATAATCCAGGTAAACTTTGCGTTGGCTTTGGTTCCAGAGATCGGGCACAGTTTATCGCCAATCTTTGGCTTCATATCGTGCTCGGACTTGATACCCTTGAACTTCTGCGAGGCCGTTAAGTTTCCGTTAGCAATGATGTCTTCGGCGGTGTACAACCCACCGGGTGTCAAATACAGCTCACGCTCAGCAGAATTGGCAATTTTCTCCGGCTTGTGTTCAATTTCGCCGTGGCTGTCCTGGCCTGTGACGAAGCCGAGTCGAAAGCGTTCACCTTCAATGCGAATGTTGGGAATCGTGACGTCGATTTTTCGTCCCACAAGTTCGTTAGGTAAACGCCCAACAAAGAGAGAAGTTTTGCCCTGAGGATCTCCGTCTTGTGGCGTCGGCTCGAAGGATATTGCTTTGGAATCAACGTCTCCTTCCGCTTTTACAAAACCCTTTAGTGTCTGACTTTCGACTTCAAGTACCCGACTTTCGTCCTTGCCCAACGTGTATAACCGCACAGCACCCTGGGAATCAACAACAGCCTCGACGTGGTAACTGTCACGCCCAAGTGAAACCATGATGCCTCCGTGGGCTCCTGGCACGTGACCATGTTCCTCTGCTCCATCGGCGGCACTCGACGAAACCGCCCCTGAGGCTTTTAGATCACCTGCGGCGTGTGTGTGCGAAGTGCCTGATGATGCAGTCGTAACCGATGGTGGCTCTAATTTGTTTTGACCACAGCCACAAATCACCACGGTGAATGCAGTCACCACGGGCAACGTAAGCCAAATAAACCAATTCCGTTTTTTCATTTTTTTACCTAAACAGTAGTTTCAAATTCTCTCAAGAGACGTTTCGTTCCGACTGTCGAGTTTGGATAAGGACGTAAACAGAGTCCGCTGAAATTCCTTACTCAGGAACTTGAGCAGTCGATAACAAAGTGTTCCTCGACGACAACACACTTTGGATTTTCCGAGATTCCATTTTCTGCCATCAGCCGACAATTTCTTTGAACATTGGCAAGTTACTATCGATGTTTTGACGTCGCTTGCATTGCAGCTCAGCATATGAGTTTTTCACAGCAAACATACAGCATTTTGTTGGTTTCCGAATACGTCATTTTCATAGGGAGTTAGAGAATGGCGGCGGTAGAGTCTCATAGTTTCAAAAAGGCTACCCACTGATTCACCTCAGCAATATCGTTGGCGCCAACCATCGTGAGTTGTCGATCTTGATTTTTCCAACTGACAGCCAATTGGCCAGCCGATTCGATAATCTTGCACGACTTACCTGCGCACTGTGTTTCAATCGAAGGCGAATCTCCAAACCAAACTGGTTGCTCGTCTTTATGCTCAAAAACGATTAACGCAGTACCATCGATTCGTGCGCAAATTGTGGCCGAACACTTGCAACATGGCATGTTCAATACATGTGTGGAAACGCGAGTGAAGCCACCGGGGACGCTTCTAAACAATGCTGGTTCGTACCCTAAGTATTCACTCGTTTCTACCTGGCTTAATTCACGCCCCTGATATTTGGCAATCAAGCCGGCAATCGCTCGTTGTGGTTCAGCTTTGGCAAAGCGGAACACTTCCCCAAAGTCGACAGCGAGCGCCCCGTGATCGTGAGGCAGTTTACCTGCGGCGTGCTCTCTGACATCGTTGCGAAGCAGAGAGAAACACAACAGAGCGATCGAGGCTGCCACCGCCAAGATGGAAAACCCCGTTTGCTTAGTCCGCCAGTTTGCGTGTGATTCTTTTGAAAGAGAGATTGCTGGACGAGTTACTAAATGGTCCGCAATTCGAACCCACACGGCATCGGTATCGACGAATGGCTCAGACCTGCGCAATAAAGTCCCCAAGGCACGGAATTCCATGGCCATCGATCGACATTGATCGCATCGCGCGAGATGTCCGTCAATGGCCTGGCATGTTGTGCCATCAAGCTCATGATCAATGTACGCCGACAATTGATCTTTCACCAAGTCGCAATTCATCATCATGCTTCCCAACCCAGTTGGATTAGCCAAGTCCTCAGCTCGTTTCTTGCCTTGTTGAGTCGCGAGCCAACGGTACCTTCCGGGATTCCAAGTATGCTAGCAATTGCCGAGTAACCAAGTCCTTCCACTTCTTTCATGTGCAAAATGGCACGTTGCTCTCCTGAAATTTGCTCCATTGCGCGTTCGAGTATTTCCACATCGTCCGCGTCGCGCTGCGGATTGGCTTCGTCCGACAATTCAAGTGATAAAGCAGCCTTTTGAATGCGCTGTTGCTCGCGATTCAGTTTTCGCAAGTATTGCAAACTCTGGTTGACTGCCATCCGATGAGCCCAAGTTTCTAATGTCGATTCAAAGCGAAATTGACCGAGTCTCGAAAACAAGTGAATGACAAAGTCTTGCATTACGTCATCCGCGTGACTTTCTCCAACGACCTTGCGAATCACACGATAGGTGCGGGCAGCCACTAAATCATAGATTTTCTTTTGACAATCTTGATTTCCACTTGCCGCCAGACGCACCCAGTTTGCCATTTCCTCGTGGGCCTTCGTAGCCGAACGATCGCTGGCTTCCCTTTCCTCTTCCTCTTCCTTGGATGACTCTGGTGGTTGCATTCTTCACTCCCTAACGTCAAAAAATGCAACCTGCCCGGCGCAAACTCAAACTCCAGGCAGGTCGACTTCCAGACTCCGTAGACAAATTGGGAAGCGCTCGATCGACTCTGACAAAGATTGCCATTCGACTGTGAAAAGTGGTTCTTTCACAGTAACGAAAGGCGACAATAATCGATCGAGCGTTCTTGGATCGATTGCCTAACGGCAGCAAGAATTCTTAACCACACAGCAGTATGCATGCTTCATGCAGCAAGTGGGTTCAGCCTTTGAAGTCGTAGCGGAAGTTTCTGTCGTTGTAACTGTATTTCCAATCGAAACTAACGCAAACGAAGCCAATACAACTACGCTCAGCAAAGCGATTTTTGAAAACATGGTACACCTAATTATTTGAAAGATTGAAACTCTTGGTCCGTGCTCTACAACGAGCTCGAAACCTACCAACAAATTCCGAATAAACGATTTGTGGTGATTTTCATTTCTTCCAAATACAGGCAAGCGATTGCCAACGGTGTCCGCCAAAGCGAATAGGAACTTCGAAAGATCGAGTTGCTTCCTTCCCAACACTCGGGTTTGATTTTTGAACGCCCGACTCAATAGCGACAAAACTCAACCAGCCAAGAGGCGATATCGGTTCGAATGGTAAACAAGTGTCGGCGGTTACCTTAACACATCGACAGGCGCTATTTTCCGTTAGACTGCAGCGCCACAAGCGATCACTTTTCACCTGGCCATTTGCCCGCCAAGCGCTTGCTGCCAAACACTTCGGGCACTTTGGAATGCCTTGACTGCTTGCAGCCAGCAACTGCTTCACTGAAAGTGAATCGTTTGCGCTACTAGTAGTCAGTTTTGAGAGAATGGCCCGCGACAAACAACAGCACGCTACCCCGCCAAAAAGCTGGCTGCAAGTTACGGCAAACAGCAAAAGGAGATGGAGAGGTAATGATGACATGATTCATCCAGCCGCCGAGAAATTATTGGAACTGTAAGTTTGATGCCAGCCGTCAAAACTTTCTTCAGGTGTATTCTAAAGAATTTCAGTCTACATTTGACTACGGTCAAGGATTAATGCGCAGGCATTCCGTTGGCACGGTAAATGTTCAATGGCCGCCCTCCCAATTTGATTCGTGGGTCTGGTCGGCGATAGAATCAATCGTGCGATTATTTGACGGACCATTGAAATAGGATCGAAGCACCGATGAAACCGCTAAACCCGGTCGACAATTATCTGTTTGGGAGTTGGGAAGCGCTCGGGAATGGCGCGCCGATGTTAGTGGCTTTGGCTCAACTTTGTAGCGAAGTGTGGGCGAAACCCAGTGGGATTCAAGACAGTCCTTTGACTGGCGAAGCGAAAGCGATCTTGTTTTCTGCGCGAGATCGGGGAACCATCGAAATAAAAGCTGTCAATTCCGCTTTTGATCCAGCGGCGCGTATGCTGGCCGTTTATGTCGAAGAAAACGAAGAGCGTACAATCGCTTTTCGCGACCCAACCTGCCCCGAAATTACCGTTCGTTTCTTAGATGGCTTTCGCCAACTATGCCAGCTCGGCTTGGTTATGCACCATATTTATCGTGACTTTTCCTTAACAGCCAGCGGATTCGAACTGGCCCGTAATATTTGCCGAGAGGAGGTCCAACTTTGGCTGGATAAAGCCACGGAATTTGGGATTCACGATTGAGGCTGCCGAAACTTTTTGCACCAAGTGGAGTTTCGAAGCGAGAGGGGGAGGTGTTTTTGTAGTTCAGCCCCATTATCTTGGAAGAGAGCTTATCTGGTGTGAGGAGTCTGTTGCTGAATATTCAAACTGCTGGACTGCCAAATCGAATGTGTGTCACACTTCTGTGCGGATGGAACTTGATCGCTGGCAAATGTCAGTCAATCTTGCGAGCGTGCGGGATATGGTTGATGATTTTGGGAATGCACTGCCAAGCGAGTGCGGCTGACTTCTCGGAAGCACAATCTCTTTTCTATAAGGGTGAATACGAAAAATGTTCAGCCGCGTGCGCGGAAGAAGTGGAAAAAGGGATTTGGAACGATGCTTGGTATCGCCTGCTGATCAAATGCTATCTAACAACGGGTAAATATCCTGAAGCGAAACTGGTGTACGAAAAAGCAGCGGCCAAGTTCACTTCGAGTATTCCGTTGATCATGCAAGGCGCGGACGTTTTCCGCTTTAACAACGAACCGGTTAAGGCGAAGAGCCTACTCGAGCAGATCCCTGCGTTAGTTCAAACTCAACCATGGCGATTTTCGGATCGCGAAAATATGGTTGCGTTGGGACGGTACTTTCTGGCGACTGGCGAGGATGCTCGTGAAGTTCTTGATATCTTCTACGATCGGACGCTGAAAGTTGATCCAAAGTTCGTGGAAGCCCACATCGCGACCGCTGAACTGGCACTGGAAAAAGCCGACTATGCTGAAGCTGTCAAGTCGCTGAAGAAAGCGTCTGATATCGAACCAAACGATCCTCGCATTCAATACCTACTGGCGGTGGCATGGTCCGCATCCGACGTCGAACAGACGAATGCCAGCCTAACGAAAGCCGCAGAATTGAATCCTCGCATGCCTGAGCTGTACCTGTTTCAGGCAGAGAGTCTGATCGATGGAGAACAATATGCTGCAGCGGAGGAAGCGCTTGAAAAGGTAACGGGCATCAACCCGGCGCATCCTGAGTGTTGGGCGTTGCGAGCCGTGATCGCTCATCTGCGAGGAGAGTACGAAAAAGAAGGTGAATATCGCCTCAAGGGATTGGAGGTATGGAAGCTGAATCCACTGGTCGATCATGTGATCGGTAAAAAGCTGTCGAGGCACTATCGGTTCGCCGACGGTGTGCGGTACCAACGACAGGCTTTGCGCATGGACCCCAAATATGTTCCCGCGCGTTTTCAGTTGGCTCAGGATTTGTTGCGCGTCGGCGAAGACGATGAAGGCTGGACGATTGTCGATCAAGTTTCGTCGGACGACAAATACAACATTCAAGCATTCAACTTACGCACTTTGCAAACACGCCTTCGTCAATTTACGACGATCGAAGCTCCTGGTTTTGTCGTACGGATGGATTCGCGCGAAGCCAAAATATATGGCCAACGCGTCGTGCGGTTGTTGTCGCGAGCCCGCGAGGTGTTGTGCAAAAAATACGACATGCTAATTCAGGATCCTGTTGCAGTTGAGATTTTCCCTCAGCAAAGTGACTTTGCGATTCGCACGTTTGGATTGCCGGGCGGAGCTGGGTTTTTGGGAGTTTGTTTTGGTAAGTTGATCACTGCCAACAGCCCAGCCTCGCAGGGAGATTCGCCATCGAATTGGGAGAGCGTATTGTGGCATGAATACTGCCACGTCGTGACGTTGCAAAAGACGAATAATCGCATGCCACGGTGGTTGAGCGAAGGTATTTCGGTTTACGAGGAATTGCAAACCGATCCGACGTGGGGCCAGTCGATGACACCAACGTATCGGCAGATGATTCTCGGCAAAGACTTTTTTCCCTTATCCAAACTGAGTAGCGCTTTCCTGCGTCCAAAGAGCGGCATGCATCTGCAGTTTGCTTATTTTGAATCTTACTTAGCTGTAAAGTACCTAGTCGAAAAACACGGAGCTCCCAGATTGAATCGTTTGTTAGTCGATTTGGGGATCGGCATGCCAATCGATGAGGCACTGGTGCGCAGTTTTGGTGCACTGGAGGCGCTCGACGAGGATTTTGAGAAATACGCGAAAGAGGCGGCTCGTGCTCTCGCTCCCCAGGCCGATTTTGATACCGAAAAACTTCCGGAGAAAGCGAGTTTGGTTGGAATTGATGCTTGGGTTGCGGAGAATCCCAAGAATTTTTTTGGTTTAAAACTGCTGGCGCGCCGTCAAATTGAGGCAGAGCATTGGCAAGATGCGATTTTAACGCTGGGCAAGTTGCGTGACCTGCATCCCACCGATAAGGAACCTGGCAATGTGTACGAGATGCTCGCTCGTGTCTACCGTGAATTGAAGGATACCTCCCATGAACTCGACAATCTTCAGAAACTAGCAGAGCTGACCGGCGATTCGGTTCCCTGTTTTCAGCGGCTGATCGAATTGTTTCAGGCCAAACAAGATTGGCACCACGTGGCTAAGTATGCGAACCGTTTGTTGGCAGTCCAGCCGTTGATAGCTGGCGGTCACCAAGCACTATCGTTATCCAGCCAACATTTAAATCAGCCTGCCGAAGCCCTGCCAGCCATTGAATCCTTACTGGCGCTGGAGCCTCTGGATGCCGCGCAACTCCACTTTCAGTTGGCTGAACTTTCTGTCAAAGTAGGACAGCCGACAAAGGCTCGTCGCGAAGTGTTGATCGCCTTGGAGGAATCGCCTCGTTATCGGGCTGCACAAAAATTGTTGGTTGAATTGGTGACTCAGGCACAGAACGTGCCGTTGCGAGTCTCGACACCGGATGTACAAGGCAAACCACCTGAACCTGCACGTGTAGGCCAGCGCCGTGGAAGTTAGCAAACTTAAAATCGGCTGGTCCGCCTCTGTGTTAGGCATCATTGCGCAAAGGATAACACGATGAAAACGCGCCGGCGTATGATTGCAGCCATGACTGTACTGGTATGCAGCACCATCATGTCGCTGGCCATGCAAGCTCAAGATTGGCGATGGGGACGGCGACGTGGGATCGGTGATATTTCGGTAGATCGCAATGGGGTTCCTGCCTGGGACGTCGACCGTGAGCTGAAGGAAGACGTTTTTACTTTTGCCCGAGTTCGATTTGATTCCGGTTACGGTCGATACGGGCGTGGCGGCGGAGGGGGGTGGGCAACCGATTATCCGGACAGCGATCTAAACTTTTCATTGCGCTTACAACAATTGACGTCGCTGAAAGTAAACCCCAACCCCGTCATCGTCGATTTGACGGATCCCAAGCTGTTTGATTATCCGTTTCTGTACATGATCGAACCTGGGCGCATGGAATTGAGCGAAGCTGAGGTGGTGGCTTTGCGCAAGTACTGTCTGAATGGTGGTTTCTTGATGGTTGACGACTTTTGGGGTGAAGATCAGTGGGATAATTTTTACTTCGAACTAAAACGCGTCTTTCCGGATCGCGAAGCGACAGAAGTTCCGCTCGAGCACGAGATCTTTCATTGCGTCTATGACCTCAAAGAGAAGCCCCAGGTTCCTTCAATTCATGCCTGGATGGGCAGCGGAGTGACCTATGAAGGGTGGCGCGGTGGCGGCGACACAACTGTGGCTCATTATCGAGCTTTCTTTGACGATGCCAACCGTATCATGGTCTTTATTTGCCACAACACGGATTTGGGAGATGGTTGGGAACGCGAAGGAGAAAACCACGAGTACTTTCAAGAATTCGCAGTGAAAAAATCGTACCCTATGGGTATTAACATCGTGACTTACGCCATGACACATTAACTGAAAGGAACCACCGAGTGAGCGTTGAAGTGCTCTCGGCTGACGAGGAACAACAAGTGGTCGAGCACCTCCGAGCCAGTCGTGTTCGGATCGATCAAGAACTCTCCAAGACGATTGTCGGACAAAAGGATGTCGTGCAACAGCTCTTGATCAGTCTGCTGGCCGGTGGCCACTGCTTGATCACTGGTGCACCCGGATTGGCCAAAACGTTGCTAGTGCGCAGCGTGTCACGGATCTTTGATTTAAGATTTCAACGTATTCAATTTACACCTGATTTGATGCCGTCGGATATTACCGGCACCGAGATTCTCGAGCAGCGCGAAGACGGGCGGCGCGAAATGCAGTTCGTCAAAGGCCCTGTGTTTGCCAACGTGATTCTGGCCGATGAAATAAATCGCACGCCACCAAAAACTCAGGCGGCTTTGTTGGAAGCCATGCAAGAGCATCAAGTTACTGTGGCAGGCAAGCGGTATGTGCTCGAAGAACCATTCTTCGTTCTGGCGACTCAGAATCCGATTGAGATGGAAGGGACGTATCCACTGCCCGAAGCACAATTAGATCGCTTCATGTTCAATGTGCTTATAGACTATTTGCCACATCAAGATGAACTCGAGGTAGTATTACAAACGACCTCGCGGCGCCCTGACCCCATCGAACAATTGTTTACCGGACAGGATGTGCTCAGATTTCAAGAAGTGGTTCGCCGAGTCCCTATTGCTCCTGAGACTGCCGATTATGCGGTGCGACTGGTTGCGGCGAGTCGCCCTGGGCGGGCTGAGGCAACTCCATTTGTTAACGACTGGGTAAGTTGGGGCGCGGGGTTGCGGGCTGCGCAAACATTGGTTCTGGGTGCTAAGGCGCGGGCATTGTTGGAAGGGCGTGCACACGCCAGTACCGCCGATATCAAAGCGCTGGTCCCTCCGACGCTGCGTCATCGAATTCTACTGAACTACAAAGCGGAAGCAGAAGGCGTATCCGTCGAGGATTGCGTTCAAGCTTTACTAGCTGCTGTGCCTGAAAAAGGTTAAACAAGTGCTGATTCATGTCTACCGCCAAGTCTAACGCGTCGCTGGCCTTTGCCCGTTCGGGGCGTTCGCGGTCATTGATCGATCCGTCAGCGCTGATGCAGATCAAGAACTTGACGATGCGAGCTAAAGCAGTCGTCGAGGGTTTTACGGCTGGTTTGCATCGCAGCCCATTGCATGGTTTTTCGGTAGAGTTCAGCGAGTATCGGCCCTACGTCGAAGGAGACGACCCGCGCAGTTTGGATTGGAAACTTTTGGCGCGCACCGACCGATACTACATCAAACAATACGAAGACGAAACCAATCGGCGATGTTACGTCGTCATCGACCAAAGTCGCTCGATGGCTTTTGGCAGTTCAGGTTACACCAAGGCCGAATATGCTCGCACGCTGGCGGCCACTTTCGCTTATTATCTTACTCAGCAGCGCGACGCTGTAGGGTTGATGACCTGCGGCATTGGTCACAATGAATTTCTGCCGGCACGCCACCGCAAAGGACACCTACAACACTTGATGCGGTTCTTGGATCGCGAAAGTGTAGCGACCGAATCAAATATCGGTCAAGCGACTAGTGAAATGGCGTCGTTGTCCAAGCGAAGAGGCTTGGTCGTGATCATTTCCGACTTCTTGATCGAACCAGAGTCGTTAACCAAGCCCCTAGGGTACTTGCGCGGTCGCGGGCACGAAGTGTTGCTAATTCGCGTACTCGATCCGAGCGAAATCTCCTTTGCCTTGCCACACAGCACTATGTTGGTCGATTTGGAAACCGGACGCGAAATCTATGTGGACCCCGAAGCAGCGAAGACGGAATATCGTCTGCGGTTCTTGGAGCACGAGAACCGTTTGGTGGACTTGTGCCATCGGCGCGCGGCTCGCGTTGTGACCATGGCCACTGACCAACCGCTTGACGGCGCACTACTGGAATTGGTCAATCGCAGTGCAACGACGACCGCCAGTCACATGACGGCCAAACGCGGCGAGTCGTTGCCAGTGCGCGTGGGAGGAGTATAGCCATGGGATTCCTCGCGCCACTATATGCCTTGGCTGCACTGGCTATTGCGGGGCCGATCGTTTTGCACTTGATCCGTCGCCAGCCGAAAGGACGACAGCCGTTCAGTTCGCTGATGTTCCTGCAACCATCACCACCGCGCATCACGCGCCGCAGTCGGTTGGATAACTTGTTGTTGCTGGCTCTGCGTGCGCTGGCCATCTTGCTGATTGCACTCGCCTTTGCTAGACCCTTTTTACGCAATTCCGCTTTGGTTCCCGAAGAACTTGCTGGGCGTACTGTGGTGGTCCTGCTGGATACCAGTGCCAGCATGCAGCGTAGTGAAGTTTGGACCAAAGCCAAACAGTTGGTTGTGGAACTTGTAGAAACTTTGTCACCGACGGATCGAGTTGGTTTGTATGCGATCGATACTGAGTTCCAGCCTGTTGTTCCGCTGGAAAATGAAGCGAATTCGATGCAAGTCGATAACGCCACTCAGCAAAGAACAGTGCGCGACGCACTGGCTCAATTGCAACCCAGTTGGCGTGCAACCGAATTGGCTAAGCATCTGAGGAATGCTGCGGATATGTTGCAAGCCAAATCGATAGTCGATGGCAAGATAGTTAC
>CAZVBC010000244.1:0-10916 GCA_964625155.1 uncultured Pirellulaceae bacterium | reverse complement strand
CCTGAGCGATAATCGCTCGAACAGCCTGTCGCGAACTATCGTATCTCCCGATAGTTAGGTGGTTCGTACACCCTGTTCAATGCAGTCTACGCACTGACTCGCATGACTGGCAGATTGACCAACGCTGGCGATCGTACCCAGCAAGACGCTCGTATAGGCAGCCTACTTGCACTGGCAGTCTAAATTCGCCATCGTCGGTTTCTCCAACGACCTGCAACAAACGCCATGCGTATCGATAATCCAATGAAGATGTACACTGCCTCGATATTGTCTTTCGTCTTGCCCTACTCCAATCGCCACACGCGAATCTTGCCGTCCCACAAACCGCCAGTGATGAGGCGCTTACCGTCCGGTGTCAAGAGCAGTGATTTTGCACCATCAACGTGTCCTGGCAAGCGTGCCCGCAGCTTTCCTGTCTTTACGTCCCAGATCCCCACGGTATCGTCACCACTAGTTGAGAGAATCTCGGTTCCATCATAAGAGAAAGCAATTTCCCAAACGAAGCCAGAATGCGCCTGGTTAAATGCCCGGTCAGTCTTTGTAGATAAGTCCAGCACGCGTATTGAGCAGTCGAAGCTGCATGATGCCAATGACTTACCATCGGGTGACCATGCAACGCTACGCACTGGTTGGGAATGCGCTCCACCGATGAACGGTGGTATATTCCAATTCGTCGCATCCCACAGGTAAAGCCCTTTCTGACCAGCACCGGCGAGTTTGGTCCCGTCTGGCGACCACTCTAGATCCACTACACGTGGATCTTCCAACTCTTGTGAGAAAACTGGCGTTAATCCTTTCAAACTATCCCAACGTACATCTTTTATATCCCAGACAAACAAGTGTCGAGGCCCATCATGTGGACGCCGAATTTCAGACGCAGCGAGGAAGCGCCCGTCGGGCGAAATGTCTAGGCCAAGCACTTCTTGATTGCCTGTTGGCAATTCTAGCCTGCGCCCGGTTTTCACATCGTGCAGGTAAACAACCCCATGTCCTCCCGCAGCGAGAATATCAGATGCAGAAACTGCAATGGGTATGATTGGTGTATCAAACACCAGGTCCTTCATTCGCTCGCCAGTCACAAGGTCGATGACCTGTACTCTGCCCTCATTTCGTACCCACCTTTGCGTTAGAAGCAACTGACGACCGTCGGTTGTTGTTTCTAAATCGGGAATCTGGCCGAGTTCGTGAGCATTGAATTCAGTTGATCGATTGAAGTCGTTCAGATTCCAGCGTCTTATCTCCCCATCGAGAGACGCGGAATATAGTTGTTGACCAGTGCGATCAACGGTGAGCGCTGACACCCTGTCAGAGTGACCACGAATAGTCGCGAGCAGACGCGCGCTCACAGGATCCCAGATTCGGATCGTGTTGTCGCGACCGCTCGATGCTAGAGTGCCGTTTGGAAGAAATAAGACCGAATTAACGATTGCAGTGTGCCCGGTCAACCTTCCTAATGACTTTCCGTTCAACATGCTCCAAACGTAAATCTCGTGGGGCGATGTAAGTGCGCAGGTCGCGACGGCAGTTCCGTCACTTGCGAAGTCGACGTCGAGCAATCCTCTGTCGTGTTTCCATGCGTGAATTAATTTACTTGCCGATTGGTTCCAGACTCTAAGCCAGCCGTCATTCCCAAGCCAAGCTAGGAAAGAACCATCCCGCGACCATTTCAAACGTGAGCGAATATTGTGATTGGAGCTCAAGAGTGTAACAGGAAACAAATCGATTCCTCGATTAGGCTCTTGCGATTCGCGTGGTGTCCATTGACCTATGATTTCACCTGATTTCCAATTCGATATCGTTACTGTGCCATTTGTCTGCGCTGTAGCGATAACTGTCCTCGACTGGTCGGGGAACAAGGCAACGCATTCAGGTTTGAGGCCATCATGCCGTACGACAAAATCCTCAGAGGTCCTAAGATCGCGAACAAAGAAAAGGCCAGTCTGTTTGCGATAGGCGAGGAAACATCCATTGCTCGATAAAGAGCAAGATTTCAGAAAGTAATTATTTTCGATATCGACGGAGAACGACGGATTGCTGCCGGGTGTAAATAAATGCCATCTGCTGTCTCCCTCTACGGCTATACTACGGTTATCGGCGGTGACTTCCAAACCTACCGGTACAATGTCTCCGACGTCCATCCATGGCTCACCCAAAGCTGCCAACTCGTAGTTCAGAATTTTCCATTCAAGTCCCTTTCCGGGCGAATCAATATGATTATTCACCAACCGCCGCGCTTCAGCTATGTTTCCTTCACGATACTCATCCCAGGCAAGTAACATCTCGGTAAAATAGACTTGTCGTTTCGCATTATTCTCTTGTTGTTCGGCGCGTTGGACTGCATATTTGGCCTCCGTTTCCGCTGTTTGAGCGCGCTCACGCGCCATTCTTTCCTCGTCAGCACTCCGCAGCGCTTTGTCTTTTTCGCGAGTCGCAACAAACTCCGCATTTACAGCTCGATTTCGTTGAGCGACCACGATCAGCATGCTCAGCAGAAGAACAAATGCGATTCCACTTGCGGTAACGATCAGACTTTTGTGCTTCTTTGCGAACTTAGTCAATCGATAAACGGTACTCGGTGGGCAAGCTTCGACGGCTTCGTCGTTGAGGAAGCGTTCGATGTCGCGAGCAAGGCCGTTGGCGGTTTCGTAACGGCGGCTGCGCTCTTTGTCGAGAGCTTTCATGACGATCCAATCGAGATCACCACGAACGCTGCGGCGCAGTTGCGTGGCGTCAAGGCTTCGCTGCGAGGCGATGCTCGGTAAGCTGGCACTGCCGCTCAAACGCGTACTGGGCTTGGGTGGCTCGACTTCCTTGATCAGCCGCAAAATCTCGTTCAGGGCTGCTTCCTTGAACTGCTGCTTTTCCAGCGGCGTCGTACCGGTGAGCAGTTCGTATAGGATCACTCCCAGCGAATAGATGTCGGTCCGAGTGTCGACATCAAGGTTATTGAACTCAGCCTGTTCAGGACTCATGTACATCGGCGTGCCGAGCATCATGCCGTGCGCCGTGTGCAGAGTCTGCTCCGTCAGCGGCTGGTGCATCGCCTTGGCAAGTCCAAAGTCGATGACTTTCGGCACGGGATGGCCATCGTACAAACAGGCGAGAATATTCGAAGGCTTGAGGTCGCGATGGATGATCCCTTTCTGATGCGCATGTTGCACCGCTTGGCAGACTGGTACGAACAATTGCAGCCGTTCACGAAGCGACAACTTTGCCTGGTCACAGTACTCGGTCAGCGGCACGCCTTTCACGTATTCCATGACGAAGTATGGGCGCCCTTGCTCGGTCAGTCCGCCGTCGTAGACCTTAGCGATATTCGGATGATCCATCACCGCGAGCGCTTGCCGTTCGGCATTGAAGCGCGCGACGACTTGGCGCGAATCCATGCCAGGTTTGACGAGCTTGAGAGCCACCTTGCGGCGCACGGGCTCAGTCTGCTCCGCCACCCAAACCGTCCCCATGCCACCTTCGCCAATTTCCTCCAGCAGCTTGTAGCGACCGATGCGAATTCCCGCACCTGCGAACGACGTCGCGTGAGCCATCGTCTGCGCGAAACCCTGCTCGACACCTGGTGGTGGCGCTTCGAGAAATTCGTCAGGATGAGCGTGAGCCTCCAAGAGCTGTTCGATGCGACTCCGCAGTTCTTTGTCTTTGCCGCAAACTCCGTCCAGGTACGCAGCCCGCTCGGCTGGCGGCTTCTTCGTGCATGCTTCTGCGAAAATGGATTCTTCGTTCATATTCGCCCTCGGAATGGTAGGCCTGCAATTCCTGCTCAATGAACAGTGCGCATTTCAGACGCAGTTTACCCCACCCCGACACCAGAATTTCGAAAAAATCTGATTCGCACCTCAATTTGCAAACATCCGTTTGTCCAGCGGTCTTCGGTTGCAAATTCAATAGCGATACATTTTTCGTCGTATATAACCGCGACGTTCTCAAGCGTTCTCAAGGAAGAGCGAAACGACTCGACGAATCATATGAGTGTATTTTATAAACGCGGAGCAGCGACCATCGCGACTGTCGTTGGGCAATAGTCTCCGCTAATAGCTTGGTGAGTAAAGTAATTCACTGCATCAATCAAGGCCTGATTGAGGCGGAAATAAATCGAACATTTGGTCTGCCTGACGAATCTTGATACGCCGTTCATGGTTCAGACCAAACAATTGGATTGTCAAACGTCCAACATCTGATTTGCCAACGAGCTGGTAGTCATCCCACTCGAAATGATCACTCCACACATCTGTTCTCGGATGGAACAAGGCGATCGCAGCAGAGTCGCGATCAAAAGCGGAAGATACTCGGTCAGCTTTATGTAGGTTGCAACTCGGGCATGCGAAAGCCAGATTATCCAAATCGCTGGTTCCTCCACGCACACGAGGAATCACATGTTCGATGTGGAACGTCGCTCCCTGCAATGACTGATGCATTTTACAGTATTCACATCTGCTCCCTGCACGGGCAACTACGATGGCTCTAGAGTCGTCGGCCACTTCCTGACCAATTACGGTTTACGGCCAAGAAGGTGCAGAGCTTCCGCACGGACCAACGAGAGTTGCTCACTAAGCTCCGCCAACGCCGCCAGATCCACCCTTTCCTGCTCGGTCAATTGGCCCTCGTTATTGCGGTCCATCAACTGTTGAAGACGCCGATCGGTTTGTTCCGGCAATCGCAGCATGGCAATGTTCTCCACCCACTGTTGAGGTGCGTCGATCGTTGCGGCCATTATTCCTCCAGCTACTGTGCATTTCCAAACTTCTTAACCAGATTCTACAGCCGCAAGGCTGTCGCGGGAAGTTTGTTCAAGCCCTAGCTCGATTCTTACCCAAGTTAATAAAGCAGACAAAACCAATTCCAGCAAAGTGCTTGCGATGGGGTCGCATATCCGTCCGCGGAATTCTAAGTCCCTATTTCTAAACCATTTACAGTGCCCAGTTCAGGCTGAATGAGTAGTTGTGTCGTTTGGCTGATGGCCGGTTGCCAGTTGACCGACTACAATGGAATTCGTGTTCTCATACTACCGCCAGATCTAACTAACATTCGAATTACAATCGAATTTCATAATGACTTTTGCCGTTCGCGTCGAACCTGAAAATGGAAAATTTGCGGCAACATTTTGTGGTCTGCCCGAATTGCGATCTGTCGCGGCCACTGCGGACGAGGCGGTTGAGTCTCTCAAGTCAGAAGTGCGTCGGCGGCTGTTATCGGGCGAATTGCGATTGCTTGAAATCGCATCGGGTATTACCTCTTTTGCAGGCACGCATCGCGCTGACCCATACCTCGACGAGATCATTGAGGAGATATATCGCCGGCGCGATGCCGAGACTTGTCAATGATCGCCTTCGATGCGGATTTGTGTCGTTAATTCTCCGTGGTGATCCTGTTTACGTGGAACGGGCGGCTTCAATTCCCTCCGCCGATCAAACGGTCCCAGTAATTGTCGTTGAGGAAATTATGCGCGGCTGGCTGAACGCAATTCGACAAGCGGAATCCGGAAACTTCCGCGGTACGATTGATTCCGCGTACTTGTGGTTTGAGCTAACTTTTGTTCAGTTTCGAAGCACGCGGTTACTCTCTTACACGGCGGAGGCTGAAATTCTATTTCAAAGCCTGCGGTCGCAACGAATTCGTGTCGGTACGCGCGATCTTCGAATAGCAGCCACTTGTATTGTGCACCAGGCGAAACTCATTTCCCGCAATCGACGAGACTTTGAACTTGTCCCAGGACTGTCGGTCGACTTCTGGGACTGAACGACGAAAATACGACAATGTCGAGGAACTGACTCATTTTCGATTTGAGTGGACATCCCAAATGTGGATTTGTCCGTCCAACGTACTCGCAGCCAACCATCTCCCGGAGGGCGAATGGGCAAGGCAAAGTCCAGATCCGCCTAGATGAGGAAAGCGAAACCTAGTTTCCAGAGTATTCAGATCACGTACAACAGCGTAACCATCTTCACCCGTTGTCAGGATGGAACGACCGTTGGGTGCAACTGTCGCCCACCATTGACCTGCTTCACGTGTTTGTTCAGAAACGAGTCCTAAGTTCTTGGTTTTCCACAATTTCACGAACCCGTCATTCGAACACGACACTATGTACTGGCCGTCCTTCGAAAACTCGAGTCCGTTCACTCTCGTTTGATGAGTTTGCCATGAGGTCGTCTGCAATTCATCTGCCACGTTCCGCGTGACGATCTTTCCGTCTTCGGTCCCGCATGCCACTAGCTGCGTCCCAGGGCCCTTGGTGACTGAAAGGAAAGCAACCGTCCGCTCCAAACCCGGTGGCGGTTCTTCGAGAAACGCGTCAGGATTTGAGTGAGCCGCCAGCAGTTGTTCGATGCGATTCCGCAACTCTTTGTCTCGGCCACAAGCTCCGTCCAAGTACGCCGCGCGCTCCACTGGCGTCTTCTTTGCGGCGGCTTCCGCGAAAATGGATTCTTCGTTCATGGTCGCCCTCGGAAATTGAAAGCCTGTGATTCATGCCCATTCTACTGTGCGAATTTCAGGCTCGGTTTACCCCACACCAGACGCAAGAATTCCCCAAAAAGAACTTATTCGGGAGGCTGGTCCGCCATTTCCCGCTGCAGCCAAGCTCGGGCGTAAGCCCAGTACCGGTCGGCAGTTGTAGTGGATATTCCCAGGGCAGTGGCCGCTTCCCGATTTGTCAGTCCAGCGAAATATCGCAATTTGACCAGCTCGGCCTTTTCAGGCTGTTGCTCACTCAGCCGCGACAACGCTTCGTCCAGCACGAGGAGTTTTTCGGACCGGACTTCGCACGCGATATCCACATCTTCCAAATCAACTCGCCGGTGCTGGCCACCCCGCTTATCCGCCTTTTTCCGCCTGGCGGATTCGATCAGGATTCGCCGCATGGCCTCTGCTGCCGCAGCAAAGAAATGACCCGTGCTATTCCATCGTGATTGATTCGGACCAACTATGCGGAGAAAAGCTTCATGGACTAGAGCGGTGGCCTGCAAAGTCTGCCCAGGTTTTTCGCTTGCCAGCTTTTGAGCCGCCAATCGTCGCAGTTCATCGTAGACCAGCGGCAATAGTTTCTCTGCAGCTAAAACGTCACCTCGATCGATTTGTCGAAGAATCTCAGAAGCGTCGCTCATACGCCAGAATCCAAAGGCTGGGTACCAATGCCAACAGCCGAATTGTAGCTGGAAATGCCGGTCGGTTGCGAAGAGGTTTGCGTAGAGTGCTAATGTCGTATAGAAGGGGCAACCACTTTCCAGATACGCAACCATCCTTCTCGACTTGCAGTCACCATGTCGCCACTTAGAAGAAATCCAATATATCGTATCCGATCACCAATGTCCAAAGTACCAGTTAATTCCCCCTGGCGACGAACATCGCAAAACCGAATGGTACGGTCATCGCTTCCTGTCACCAATTGCCTTCCGTCAGGCGTGAATGCTAACGCAATCGTTTTCGATGAATAACCTCGAAACTTGAACAACGGTTCAACTTCGCCATTAACGGAATAAACGTAAAGGGTTTTGGCTGGCGAAACATCTTGGACTACCTTCGTCGTTAGAGACACGAAATGAACGTGCAAGCCCGAGGATGCGATGAAAGCAGTTAAGCAGGCCGCCTAACTACGTAACGCGAGAACGAGTTCGATTGTGTACCGAATTCAGTACCCGACCACTTGAGAATCGACGTAAGTCTAATACACCGGGGGCAACGCTTTTCGTGAGGACTCTCGCGCCGCTTGATGATCAAGGGGCGCAGTCGAGCTGCGAGTTTGCAAAAACAGCAAGCCAGTACATGGAAGACTTGGAAAGTGTGAGAGTCATGAAGGCCATCGTAGTTGCCAGGCGCAAGCTTTTGCCTTCGGTCCCATGCACCACCGTGAAACGTTGACTTTCAATTCAAAGTTGATCAATCTTGATACGTAAGTAGCCGTAGCGCATTGACAACGACAAGGAGTGTCGAGCCTTCATGAAGCACGACTGCGGCACCCAGTTTCAGCCCGATTACGGTGGCGGGAACGAGGAATGCGACCATGCCGAGACTGAACCAGAGATTCTGGCGAATGATGCGGCTCGTTTGTCGGCTAAGCCCCACAACGAAGGGGAGGTGGTTTAAGTCGTCCGACATCAATGCCACGTCAGCGGTTTCGAGGGCTACATCAGAACCGGCCGCTCCCATGGCGATTCCCACCGTGGAATGGGCCATCGCGGGAGCGTCATTCACGCCGTCGCCGACCATCGCCACACCCTCTTGTGCGCTGAGTTTCTTGATCGCCGCGACTTTGTCATCGGGCATCAGGTCGCCCCAGGCTTCATCGAGACCGACTACTTGGGCGACAGCGTTGGCGACCTGTTGATTATCACCCGAGAGCATGATCAGGCGACGGATGCCCAACTGTCGCAACCGGGCAATCACGTCCTTGGCGGCGGCGCGCGGCGTATCCATCAAACCCAAGACGCCAAGGTAAATGTCTCCACGCCGTACGACCATGGTCGTGCGTCCGCTGGTCTTCAATTTTTCGACTTCTTTATGCAACGCATCGGGTAGAGATGAACCCCCGATTTCGGCGAACAAGTTCTCCTTACCGATGTAACTGACCGTCAATTGTGGCTTTGACCCCTAGACCAGTAATGCTCTGTACATCGTGAGCTTCTAAGACTGAATCAGTTTTCAACCGATCTTTGCCACCCCGCACCACGGCGGAAGCAAGCGGATGGTCGCTAAGACGCTCTACGGCAATCGCCACTCGCAGCAACTCTTCTTCGGCGACACCATCGCAAGTGACCACGTCGGTCAGTCGCGGCTTTCCCTCAGTCAATGTACCGGTCTTATCGAATGCGATCGCGCCGAGTATTCCCAAATTCTCCAGCGGTCCACCACCTTTGATGAGCACTCCGCCGCGAGCCGCGCGGGCCACCCCGCTGAGGACAGCGCTGGGGGTCGAGATCGCCAACGCACACGGACTGGCCGCGACTAACACCGCCATCGCGCGATAGAACGACGCACTGAAGGGCTCGTCGATCATGACCCAAGCGAACAACAGCAGCAAGACAAACGCCAGTACTGCGGGAACGAAGTACCGCTCGAACTTGTCGGCAAAACGTTGTGTGGGAGACTTCTGCGTTTCAGCCTCATTGACCATTTGAACGACGCGGGCAAGCGTTGATTCACTGGCGAGCTTCGAGACCTGAATCTCTAGTGCCCCGCTGCCATTGATAGTGCCCGCGAACGCTCGGTATTGTGGTTCAAGGCGATCGGGATTTGTGGCTGCCTGCCTTGCGTCATCGACGGCCCGCTTGTCCACGGGCACGCTCTCGCCGGTGATGGGCGCCTGATTGACGCTGCCTTCTCCCTTGATCACAAACCCGTCCGCCGGAAGCCGCTCATTTGGTTTGACGATCACTACGTCTCCAATCACAAGCTGTTCGACTGGAACTTGTTCGGACTTGTTCTCACGACGAACCAGCGCGGTTTGCGGGGCAAGCTTCGCGAGCGCTTCGATCGCCCGCTTTGCGCGTCCCATCGCATATTGTTCGAGACCGTGTCCCAGGCTGAAGAGAAATAACAGCAGAGCACCTTCGGCCCATTCGCCAAGTGCGGCGGCACCAACCGCAGCTAGCAACATCAGCGCGTCAATGTCAAAACGGACTGCAATGATGTCCTGAATCGCCCCACGAAACATGAACAGGCCGCCGAAACAATACGCTGCCAGATACAGACTCCAAGGCACCCATGGCGTAATGTTTGTCAACACCGACAGCAACCAACCAACGAGCAGCAGCCCGCCGCAGAGTGCAGCGAAGACGAGTTCTGTCTGTTCGCCAAACAGGCCACCATGGCGATGCTCGTCACTCTTTTCAGCAAGCTTGCGTTCTACTGAAAGTGGCTCGCCTGGTTTCGGCCTTTGCGGCTCTTCGAGGATTCGCACGCCTATTTTCTGCACGGCCTTCCGGATGGCGCCGACGTCGGTTGCCCGACGATCAAACTCGATGCGCAAAATGCCAGCAGCGGATGAAGATGCTTCCAATACTCCAGTGAGTTGTCTCACCTCCGACTCGACCTTGCACGCTCGGCGAGCGTACATCGGTGCGGACTTGAGCAACAAGTGCCCGAACCGCTTTTCAAGCTCTGCTCCGGCTCGGTGCGCCAGATCCCGAACGTCACCGATCGACAGTCGGCTAGAATCATAGTGAATGCACAATTGTCCTCGCTCTTTGCCGACCGTGCCCGGAATGTGAGCCGCCTCAATTCCGTCGGTTGCTTTCAGCAGGTCACTGAGTCGTTTCACGCAAGCATCGTGAGCGTCCGGTACCGTTGGCAACAGCAGCGCGATTTCGATTCGAGTCTTTTCAGTCATGTGTTTGCTCATACACAATTCTTCTTCACTTGAGTCCCGCTCAGGCGCCGCAGGCGAGTTATGCTACTAGTTCATTCGCCACAGAGTGAAGTTCAGGAATGATGCAAAACTCACCCAGGCTAGATAGGGAACCAACATCAGTCCCGCCGGATTGTTGACTCTCCAGAACGCAATCAGCGTTGCTCCGAGTAACAGCCAAAGCAGAGCGATATCAGCCAGAGCCAACCCAATCTGGTGCATCCCAAAGAACACGGGAGTCCAGATCGCATTCAGGAGCAATTGGATGAGAAACAACCCCAGCGGCCACTGCCGGGTCATCCAGCCTCCTTCCCGCCACACCAGCCATGCCGCCACGCCCATCATCAAATAAAGCACTGTCCAAACGGGGCCAAAGATCCATGCAGGAGGATTCCACGTGGGTTTTTGCAGTGCCATATACCAGCCATCAGTGGACACGAAGAACCCTGTGCTAGCCGTAGCGAGGCACAATGCGCACCAGCCGACAAGCGCTAGTGATTGCTGCAAGTTGATCGTCGCGGTTTTGAATGTTTCGCTCATGGCGAACTCCTCGCGAAACATTTCA
>CAZVBC010000243.1:0-10974 GCA_964625155.1 uncultured Pirellulaceae bacterium | reverse complement strand
ACACAAGGTGCCTTGAACATTGCCAAACTAGGTGTCATCCCGTTTACGATTGACGTTAGGGAATCCAGTATCGTCGATGGAGCAACCGTTGCGAGCCTCTTTAATGGTGCATTGTTCCAATTAAGAGTTGCCAGTTCGACATACAGCGTTCTGACTCAAGGCACGGTCGTTGATGGAATTATCCACGTTTCTATCCGCATGTCGGATGAATTGAAAACGATTCTGTCTTCCAAAACAACGGCAACCAGTGCTGCCAATGCACCTGAAATTGCCTTGGAGTTACTGGCGACTGCAAACGGTGGTAATTACTTGTTGAAGCCAGTTTTCAAGACGCGGCTGTTCTATTCCACCAAGTGATTTCCATTGCAGAAATCAACCTCCGAGGCTGGTTGCTTGATCGGTCTCGGAGGTTTTAATACTGCAAGTTTCGGCTGAGGCGACTGACCTTCAATTCGCCGAAGTGTTCTATTACCACTTGTACTAGCTGACGAATTCTTCTTCGCCGTCACCGGATGGTCGAGCGAGTTGGCCGGCGTCCTCCAAGCCACGGACAACGTCGACGATCTTTTGCTGAACACCTTCGACTTCACTGAGCTTGACCTTGCCCAAGAATCCCATCTCTTCGCGCAACATGTCGGCCGCTCGCTGAGACATATTACGCATAATTTTCTCTTGCAGTCCCTGGCTGGCACCTTTTAGTGCCATCGCCCATTGGCTGGTTTCGACACTCTTTAGGATCGTCTGGATATCTTTGTCCGCCAACTTGGCGATATCCTCAAAGATAAACATCAGCCGCCGAATTTCGTCGACCAGCTCCGGTTTGTCTCGTGAGAGGCCATCGAGAATGGCGCGTTCTGTGGCTCGATCGCAGACATTTAACATCTCAGCGACCGCTGGGACGCCACCCGCCTTTTGATAAGATTGACTCATGAACAAGGCCATGCGAGTTGACAGGGCCGATTCCACTTCGTCAATTGCTTCGGGGCTGGTCTGACCCATTTCTGCGATTCGCTGGATGACCGCTAATTGACGTACTGGCGGTATGCCTGCTAAGACTGCTGCGGCACTCGGACCAGGTAGATGACTGAGCACCATAGCGATGGTTTGAGGATGCTCTTCGATCAAAAATGACAAGATATTTTGAGGATCTACCTTTCTCAAAAAACCAAATGGCAGCGCTTCGAGCGTTTGTTGCAGGACGTTCAACATGTCGCCCGCTTCTTTGCCGAGCGCTTTCTTAACTAACGACTTGGCTCGCTCTAAACCGCCACTATTAGGCCCAATCGCACTAACGCGACTGGCCATGAATTCCTGAATGACCTTTTCCTGTTCATCACCAGTAACTGTGTCAAGTTGGGCAATTGCAAGGGTCACAGTTTCCACGTATCGACGAGGCAGTTGTGCCAGTAGCCCAGCAGCCTCGTCCTCGTGGAGGCTCATCAATAGAATTGCTGCTTTCTTGACACCTTCGGTAATCGCTATCATCCGCATACCCACTACAACCGCGCCGACCGACACTGGCGACATTCGTCGACAGCCACATCCAGTCGGTTCGGCAATAGTCGTTAGCCGCCTGCAAGAGTTTTACATTGCCCTGCGCAAACGGAATCGCTAGGAATGATACACCATGCGACCATGGATCACAGCTTTAGGGCCTCGGCGACGGAGGCGCAAAGTGGCGGCAAGTTTTCTGAAGTGATACCTGCCACATTGATTCGCCCACTGCCCACCATATAGACCCCCTTCTGACTCCGCAGCCAGTCGACTTGCATGGGATTGAGCCCACTGAACGAAAACATCCCTTTCTGCTCCATCAGGAATGAAAAATCGACTCCGCAACCTGTTTCTTTCATACCCTCAACAAAACGGGTGCGCATCGCGTGAATTCGGTTGCGCATTTCTGCCAGCTCATCAAGCCACGCTCCGCGCAGTTGATCGTCATTGAGAATGGTGGCCACGATCGCCGCGCCGTGTCGCGGCGGATTTGAGTAATTCACGCGCACTGCCTGCTTGAGCTGGCTGAGTACTCGTTCCGCAACGGATTTTGATCCTACAACAGCTAACATAGCGCCAACTCGTTCGCTATACAAACCAAAATTCTTGGAATAGGAACTGCATACCAAAAACTCGGAGTGATGCTTGGAAATCTGTTGAATGGCGACGCGATCTGCTTCCAACCCCAATCCAAAACCCTGATACGCGAAATCGATCAGAGGCAACATGCCGCGCTGCGCGGTCAACTGTGCAATTTCGTCCCATTGTTCGGCTGTGGGATCGATTCCAGAGGGATTGTGACAGCACGCATGCAAACAAATAGCATCCCCAGCTCTTCCTTCGCGCTCCAGGGCTTCGAGCATTCCCGATAAGTCAAGACTGGTTTTATCCGCAGAGAGATACGGATGAGTCTTAGTATCCAAGCCCGCGCTCTGGAAAACGCCTATATGGTTAGGCCAAGTAGGATTGCTGCACCAAACTCGAGCAGAACGAAAATGAGTCGCGAGAAAATCTGCTGCGACCCGCAACGCCCCCGTACCACCTGGCGTTTGCACAGTTGCAACTTGATCTGGCGACACATCGCCACCCAAACATAACTTCGTCGCCGCCGCATCAAACTCCTCTAGACCGTCGATACCCAAATAACCTTTCGAAGTTTCACTGCGCAACAGTTTTTCTTCTGCTAGTTTCACAGTGCGCAGAATTGGCGTTCGCCCCTGTTCGTCGCGATAAACGCCGCTAGTTAAGTTGATCTTGTCCTGGCGAGGATCTTTTAGAAATGCCTCGTTCAGACCGAGAATTGGATCGGGAGGAGCTGAGTTGATGATTTCAAACATAAAGTAGTACACCAGTTATCAAATCGGCCAAACTGATCGCCAAGCTGTCCAGTAACTTGTGCTGATGGAATTAAGCTTTGTACAGACTATATCTGATAGCCCTAGGATGCATGACTTCTGCCGAGGTCTCTGCAGAAAAGGCTCTGCAGGAATCTTGTCGACCAATCGCCATCCGCGCCATGCAAGCCGTAACCACATTTTCTGCCTGGAAAGTTTAGATTTCTAGCCACAATTTACCAGTGCCCGCCACAAATGTCGCTGCTGCAATTTCCATAAATACGTAACTGCTCAATAACTTGTTGCATCGGATTTGCAAATTGGTCAATTGGTCATTTTCCTGGAAGCCCATAAAGGAACTTGGATCGTGCAGCTGGTTGCTGAGCAGTTACGATAGACGCATCAGAAAGAAACCGGACGCTAACGCGTTCCGGCTGATTGATCCAGCGTCCAATGATTCGAAGCAGTCATCATGCCATTTTGCAAGATGGTGAACGCGGTTGCAGGAAATGGGGAAAAGCACACTATTCATTGCGAGACACACAACATCAGCCGGAAGGCGTTAGCCTCCGGTTTCCGATATGCGATAAACTTGGCTCGTGCAACTGGTTCTTGACTAGTTACATAAAAACTGCCTCCAACTCCGTGTAACCTGCAAGCTGTCCCGTTCCCTCTGTCACCAGAAGAGATCATTCTTTCCTTTGTTTTACTCGTAGATGAAATCGCACGTTCCTTCGGCAATACTGTTTTTTCCGTAGCCACAACAAATGCATAGCTTGCTGCAACTTGTTAATAATCGCTTGGTCAACCTCACTTGCTTGTTCAACAACTGGCTTTGGCTGATCACACGAGTGAGATCGTTGAGGAGTGTCAATCATTTCAAAAGCTTCACTCTCGAATCCCATAAAAACTACCCAGCGTATCGCCTCCAAAATAGTTGAATCTTCTAGACTCCTCAAATGGACAAGCTGATTATCCTCGCACCAGGGTGTGGATTTTATTAAAGCCGAGCGCGCAAGGCGCGCTCGGTATCGCAAAACGCATGGGAATTGAACTGTAGTCTGCCGAACTTCGTCCAGTCTAGATCCAAACCTGTGACATCACGTCTTGAATGATGTCGAAATAGCATGTCACGCCTCGCTAATGATATTGCCAAGTAACAAATTCGCGCGATACTTGGCGTTGACGCACGTACATATGTACGTGTAAACTGCGGACGCTTATTTGGCAGCGATCGAGAAAGCGGAGTTGGCAATGGGTGAGCGACCGGGTTTGTCAAAGGGTGAGATGGAAGTCGCGCGAATTTTGTGGCGAATTGGTCCGGCGGGTGTGCGCGAGATTCACTCGGCCGTAGCCGCAGACAGGTCGATGGATTTCGCAACCGTTCAAACTTATCTACGACGACTTGAGTCCAAGGGTTACGCATCCAGTCAGTTAAAAGGTCGCATGCGAATCTATTCGGCAAAGACCAAGCCACGGACTGTGATTCGCGAAACGGTTAATGAACTTGTCGAACGGCTTTTCGGCGGCGAAACGATGCCATTAGTTCGACATTTGATTGAGGAACGAGGCATTCGCGCCGAAGACTTGGACGAATTGCGTCATATGCTCGATCGTCTGGAGCGGGAGAGTGACGATGAGTAGCGACGCAGTTGTAACATTGCTGGTCACTCAAACTTGGCAAGTGGCCTTGTCGGCGATCCTCGTTTGGTGCATCGTGCGCTTGGCCGCTGGTAAACAACCCCATTTGGCGCATGCCTTATGGGCATTGGTCTTGGTCAAGTGCCTGACACCGCCGATATGGAGCAGTCCATTGGGCTTGTTCGGCTGGCTCGAAGCCGGTTCTCGAATCGGCGTCAATTCAACTCTTATCGAGTCAGACTCGGATCCAACAGCTCAGCCATTAAAATCGTCTGACCATCCGACTATCCGAGTCTCTGTGGATCGATCCTTCAGTAGCGTTAATCAGCCTGACAATCGAACCAACTTTGTCCAGAATAATGAAACGAAAGATGCAACCTCTACTGGCATCGAGTGGCAATGGCAAGCGATTGTGCTAATTGGTTGGCTGGCGATGTGTATCGGCTGCACACTCGTGACCATATTGCGACTTGCACTGTTTTGCGCACGCGTATATCGACATAAACAGATACCTGCTCCACACATCGACGTCCTTTTGAAGGAACTATCGGTCAAGTTTGGAGTTCGATGTGGTGTGTGCTTACGAATAATTGACGCAGCCATTGGACCAGCCGTATTTGGGTTGCTTCGGCCAACGATTGTCTTGCCCGAGGTACTTGTACGTGGACGCGGGTTGCGAGATATCGAACCGCTGCTGGCCCACGAGTTGGTCCATATTCGTCGCGGCGATTTGTGGTGGGCTTTGGTGCAGGTTCTGGCGACATGTTGGCTCTGGTTTCATCCGTTTGTTTGGCTGGCCAGCAAAATGCTCAGCCGTGAATCGGAAAAAGCTTGCGACGAAGAGACGATAGCCAGATTGGGATGCTCGCCAGTTTCTTATGCTCGAAGTCTGCTGGACGTGTTGGAACGAAAGCACCAGTTGCGTGTGGCTCCGGCGCTGCCGGGCGTGCGACCGGTGGACATAACTAAAAAACGAATGGAGACGATCATGCAGTTGGGACAAGGATGTCGAAGTAAAACACCCGGTTGGGTTTGGCTAGTCGCATGCATAGGAGCGTTGGCGCTACTTCCTGCGGCGCGATTTACCGAAGCTCAGGACGACGCGCAGCAGCTTGAAGGTAAAGTGTTCCCAAGTCCAGCGGCCGCCGCAGTGGCCTATCCGCCGCCGCCTCGTCCAATACAACCCGGCGAGCAACTACCTTACGAGCTCGAAAAATATCCGGTCGCCGACATTGTGACCGTGTGCTTTCCACACGCGACACCAGAGCAAGTCGTTGTCGCACTATGCGCGCACCCGCGATTGGGCGATCCCATTGATCCCAGTCAATCGCTACATAAGGGAGCGAGCTGTGATTTTGTCGCCGATAATGGGACGATCAATAAACTTGGCCGAGGCGAGCGCACGATCAAATTGATTGATGACAAATTGTATGTATATGGCGACGCCGAGCGCCACAAGCGAATTGCTTTGCTCCTCGCCGACATTCGAAAATTTGGCTTTGACGCCCAGGTATGCGTCGATTTACGAGTCATCACGGTTCCGACTCATCTGCTGAAGAGTCTTGGAATAAAGTGGATGCCGATTGAGACCAAGGAAGTAGAGGTCTTGCGAGAGGAAAAGCAAGCCCCCGCGCGTGTAAACTCGCCTAACGCGATCCGCACAGCCAATCGACAAAACGACGATCAAACAAATGTTTCAGCTACAAGGTATTGGCAGCCTGTTTCAAAGGCTCAACCGATCCCAGGTCAATTCAATTGGACTGCCGCTGCGAGCGATCCGAAAACGAACTCCAGCGTTAATCAGGCCAGCGCAACTGCTCCCGTGCCGGCCGGCCTTGTTCCCAAACCGCTGAAACGTGTTTCCGCCCCAGAGGTATTCGTTCCTGCGTATTGCGTTAACATCGATGATGATCGCATGACAAATTTGATGGAACGTATCCAAAGCGAGAAGACAGCCACGATTCTCTGCGCGCCTCGGGTCACAATCTTCAACGGCATGCAGGCAGAAATCAGCGATATCGTACAGCGTCCGTCCCTGGACCAAGATCAAGTCGTTGTGGCTGAGCATGGTTGGAAAGCTCGGTTACGACCAACAATTGCCAAAAACGATTCCGTCGATTTAGCGTTCACATGGAACGATCAAGAGATTCAGTATTTGGACTTCACCTTCGAAGGTCAGCGACCACCGGTGAAGGTTCAACAGCCATGCATGACCAACGAGACCTTGGCAGTCAAGACTCATTTGCCGATGGGATCAACGATGCTGCTCAGTCGTGGTTCGCGCGGAAGTTTGTCGAAAGAAGGGAAGGTCCTAATGTTGGCGGTGACCTGCCGCGTTATTGACCCAGCGGTCCAGAAAATCACGACCCTTGCCCCTAAGCACCATGTCTCAGATCAGATTTACACCGATAACCAGCTTACGATCATCCAAGAGTTCTTCGCCAACCAGCAGTTCAATGATTGGAAAGTCCTCCCCGATAATCGAATACAAGTGCCCGGCGACCAGCATAGCCGCGACATGTTGAAAGCCGCCGACGAAGAGGTACTTCGAGTTAAATCCGAAGTCGAAAAGTCGCTTCCCGATGTGCGAATTATTTCTTCCAATCCTTCGATTGGTCGAGATTTCCAGCCTCTGATCGACGCGCTTGCCAAGCTCGGAAATCGAGCGGTTATCGAAGGAGACATCGAATTTGAAGTTGACTCGAATCGTATCAAAATCAGTGGTACTGACCTCTCGATTCAATTTCGCTCATCAGGAAATTACATTTCTGCGAAGCAAATCCAGATTCAGCTTGGTGTTGGCACCAACGATTTGAAGGGTGCTTGGATCAGAGCGCGAGGTGATGTTAGATTCCACTTGGATCAAGAAGTAAAGGCCCAGGCCGATGAGATCGAAGTTCGCGGTGACATCAGCAACATCTCCATAAAAGGCAACGTCAAGCTAACAACGCTTGGCCCCGACGATCAACAAACTCGGCTTGAAGGTGATGAGATTCGCACTTCCGATCATGAGGAAATCATCGTAACCGGCAAAGCGTACATTTCTCATCCAAACATCAACGGCTTGCCGATTGAACTGCGCGCTCATCAATTCATAGTCAGTCAAACGATGGACAAAATCTCGGGTATCGTGAAGGAGTCTCCAAAAACGAAGGAAACGAAAGAATGAGGAAACGAAAGGCAAACGAAGAGACAAACGAAAGGACAGAATATTCTTCGATAATTGTGGAAGTCGATCTTCGCTCGCCAGTCATCTTGCTGCCGGGCCGTCATCGCAACAACTCAATGAACATGAGCTCTTTCGACTTGGTTCGTTACCAACAATAAACTGCCCGCTACGTAATTTCGGACGTTACGCAAAACAAGGAGATACCGGCTGTGGGATGGGGCAAATGGCTGTTACTGGGTGACATCGGACAACAGTTGGATCTGTCGGATGGACCAGGCGGAAGCTTTGTGGGCGTGAGAACGCGTAAGCTGCTCGCTGGTTCGATCGCCGTCCACGTGATTCGAACTCGAAACGAGTCTCAAAGTCCAATAATGGTTCCTCGTATTACTGCACGACCTTACGCTTTGAACTCCGTCGCTAGGCCTCTAGAAATCCAACATATCTGCCGTCAACAAAAAGAAATTTTCAAAATGTTTTGAAATCGTCTATTGTCCAACTTTAGGCCTGTCGCTGACTCGTTTCCTTTTGTAGGAACTGAACAATTGCTCCGCAGTACCTAGTCCTTTCTCAAGCTCGTTATTGGATTTTGGAGGTTGAATAATGACCAGTGGGTCAATGCAAGCAAAGCTCATGGAGACTGCCGCCAAGGTGGTCGCTATTTGACCGACGCGCAGTACCCAAACAATTAGACCGGCACTAAAAATGGTCCGCACAGCGGGATTCGAATACCAAAAGTCAATCTGCTTCGAATCCGCTTCGTCCAACACCACCGGTAACTCTTCGAAGCCGAAATCCCATTGCTCACCTGGCTTGCGAATCAACTTGAACCCGTCTGACGCAGCGCGGTATGGCCTTAACGTAGAATCGCCAACATTGGCAGATCCGTAGGTTTCCCAAACATCCTGCTGCCAGCGTTCGACCGTAATCAACGAACTCAATAACTGGATTCGTTTCTTTTGCTCAGTTTGTAAATCAGCCCATCCTATCTTGTTCGAGTAGGCAATATCTTGATGTTTGCTTGTCCGAGTACTATCACTTATTGCAATGAGCTGTTGATCGTTTGATTCTGATTCGCCAATTGGCTGGTCCCCGATCTCGTTCAAATCCTCTGGTTCAGGATCTTGCTCCAAACCGTCGCCAGGATTCCCTCCATAGTCTCCACCTCCACCTCCGTCTCCACCGCCATCACCATAATCTCCTCCGCCATCGCCCGGCAATGTGTTCGGCATCGACACATGGATAAGAACAGTTGCGGTCCCGGAAAGGAACACTCCGTCGCTCACCTCGTACTGAAACCAATCTTGGCCTACAAATCCAGCCGCCGGCGTATATACAAAACTTCCATCCCCGCGCAACAACAGTGTTCCATAAATCGCGTCGGCGACTATCTGAGCCGTCAATGGCTCACCCTCGGGATCGGTATCGTTCCACAACACACCTGGACTAGCTCTGTCCAATATGTTGATATAAGTCATCCAATACTCGTCCGCGTTCGCCAGCGGCGACTCATTCACATTGCTCACCAAGATAGTCCATTGCCGTGTGGATGAAGATCCGTCGGTCGAAGTTGCGCGAACTGTGATGGAAAGCGATTGGTCTTCTTCGAAGTTAATTCTCGCACCATCTAAAACCGTAACTTCACCGCTCGTGGCATCAATTTGGAATCGACCGCCGGCATCGATATCGAGAGAGTAAGATATCGAGTCGCCAACATCAGGATCGACGGCCAATGCTGTAATCCCTACCGCAGTTCCCGCGATAGGATTTTCCACAATCGTATCGCTCACAAGATCAATATCATTGATCGTGGCCGCTTCGTTGTCACGATTAACTACCACAATATCAACCGCATTCAATCCGTCAAAGTTAGAATCTGTGGAAAGAGCAGGTGCGGTCACAATCGTATAAGGTGTGTTTCCATCAAGCACCAAATCATCAACGCCTTGGACAGTCACTAGTTGTGGCGTACTCCAATTTGCCATCGTAAAGACAATCGAAGCAGGAACCGTGATTCCTTCGGACACATCTGACGATGTAAGTGAAATCACTACGTTGGACGTCGGTTGCGAATCGAGCACGACAGAGAACGTTGCAGTACCTCCTCCCTCCGTCGTATTGCCACTGATCGCACTGATCGTAATCCCAGCCGTATCGTCATCCGAGTTCGTTACAGACAAGTCGGCGGCGTTCATTCCGCTATAGTTTAAGTCCGCAGAACTTGCAGCAGCAGTGACCACACTAAAGCTGATGTCGCCATCGTCGACAAAATCGTTCACGCCTGTGACCGTCACCGTCTGCGGCGTGTTCCAGTTAGCCGAGGTGAATGTTAGCGACGAAGCGTTGACCGTCCCTTCAGTCGTGTCGGAAGAAGAAAGAGCAATCATCACGTCATCAGTCGGCTGCGAATCGAGCACGACGGTGAAGGTCTGCGTGCCGCCGGATTCGGAGGTTTCGGTCAACTGGTAACGCTGCATGAAGATGCCGTTGGCGTCGCCGGGGCCGTTACCGTGCCAGGTGACGACGAGCTGTCCGGAATCGTTCAGGGCGAGCAGCGGCCAGCGCTGAATTCCGGTCGTCGTCGTGTTCACGCGCACGTTGTCGCCGACCATGTTCCCTTGCGAGTCATACCGCTGGAGGTACGCGCCGTCGCCGCCGCCGTCCAGCGCATTGCCATCGGTGAAGCTCACGACGAAGTTCCCCGCGTCGTCCATTGCCACTACGGCGTAAAACTGATCTCCCGTGTGGACTTGGTTGACGATGATGTCGCCGCTCAACGGCGTGCCGGTCGAGTCGAAGCGGCGGATCAAACTGGCCTGACCATCGCCATCGCCAACTGTGGAATCCCACCCCACGACGAAATTTCCCGCGAGGTCCAAATTGACGCTCCCCCACCACTGATCGCCGGTTGTCGCTTGATGGACACGGAATTCTGTTCCAATCGTCGAACCGTTCGCGGCGTAGACCTGAGCGTAGACGCCGTAACTGCCGTCCGGGTCCTGATTGGCGCTGGTCCAAACAATGACGAACTGCCCGGCGTCGTTCATGCCGAGTGAGTTGGAGTATTGATGGTCGACAGTGGTCGTATTGACTAGGAACTCGCCGCCGATGGGATTGTCGAGCACATCGAACCGCTGAGCGAAGACGCCTTGGCCGCTGCCGTCCGCACCGCCGGAATCGGTCCAGGCGATGACGAAATTTCCAACGCTGTCCATCGCGACGGTGGGTGCGAATTGATCGCCGACGAAAGTTGTGTTGACTTGAATCTCGGTCCCCAACCGAGTCCCATTCGCTGCGAAACGCTGAGCGAATACGGCCTGGCCATCGCCATCGAGCGCC
>CAZVBC010000242.1:0-10984 GCA_964625155.1 uncultured Pirellulaceae bacterium | reverse complement strand
AGAATTGGGCTCTCTGGAACAAGGCGGTAGAGAACGGCCAATAAGCACATCGGTGAAATTTCTTCTTTCGATTGAGGTGAATATCGGTAGGTAGTGTGAAGGTGAGTCGCGATCCCTGCGTCGCCAAATGATGCATCCAATCTACCGGCCTTTGTCCCTCGGAAACACCCCCTAGTGGACTGTGAATACAGATATTTCTGCGTCCTCGAATGTCCTGGTTGCAGTATCGTGTTAAACTGCCAAAACCCGAGAGATTTTGCAAGATATAATGATTTTTCTTACAACTTAATCACATTTCCCCAAGCCCAAACGCGGTGTCGAGGCTGGCGCATTAGAACGGCTAATAAGAACGCCGAAAAAAGCGCGCTGAGAATGGCTATCCATTGAGCAATTGTCAGCGAAGTACCGAACTGTCCACCCTCGTCGCTACGAATCAGTTCAAGAAGAAATCGAGAGCAAGCGTACAGCAAGACCGCGACCAAAAATACGGTCCCATCGCGCTCGGCATAGGGCTGTAGAAACCAGATTAGCAGACACAGCAGAGCCGCGTTGATTGTGGCATAAATCTGAGATGGATGTACAGGCAAGCCATAGCTTGGTAACTCGTTGGGACCCAGTCGGTGTGTTTGCTGATTGATACTGACTACAGCTTCGATGGCGGGCATTCTTGCCGGGTCCTCGTCAGCCTCTGGAGGCAAAGGGTTCTCGTGTACTCCGTTGAAGGTGTCTCCGACTTGTGTATTCCAGTTTGTTGCGGCGATACCGTCGGATTTTACTGATAAGATGCGTCCTTGGAAGCGGTTTTTTTCGACGGAGAATCCCAACAACCGTCCATCGTGCAATTGCTGGCTGTAGGGCGCACTCCCTTGCGGAAAACGGATTGTCGGCAAAGCCGCCGAACACACTCCGCCGAAACAACAGCCATTGAGAAGGCAGCCCACACGTCCCAAGGCCAACCCCAACAGAAAACCTGGCGCGATTAGATCACCCACCGATCGCACCGGTAAAGCATGTCGCCAACAAAACCACGCTCCGACAAGAATTCCGCCAATAATTCCTCCATAGATGACCAAACCACCTTCGGTCAGTTTGATAATGTCAACGATGCAATCTTTCATCGACAATCCGGCAAACGACGATTCCCATTTTTGAATCACATAAAAGGCGCGCGCTCCAATCACACCTCCAATCATCATCGCAAATCCTAAACTGATGATCGTATCCGCAGAAACTCCCAATTGCTGGCCGCGATGGATGGTGATCCCGATGCCACAGAGTAGTCCCAGCAACACCATTACGCCGTAGCCTCGGATAGGCAGACCCACCACAGTCCCGTCAGGCCACCGAGTTTCAATGGATGGCAAAATGAAAACGACCAATCCTGCCGCGACAACATAAAACGGCAAGGTCCCAACAATCTCTGCAACCGGCCGAGCCTTCCATAAGCACCATACTGTCCAAGCTACGACCAGGGCAAGAATTGCCAGCAAGGCCCAGCCCACTCCCCGGACAGTCAGACCTGCGATTTCATGGGGGATAAAGAAAAGTGTGCTACGCATGATGATTGCCAATACTGCTATCGAACGGACGCGAGCCAATTCGCACGAGCTCAGTACCAAATGTATATAATTTGTGGATGGTTCAGTTACTTTTTTGGTGTGGTGTTCAAACGCGAGTGAGATTCACAGCGAGCGACCTTTCTCGATGCAGATTGCCGGGATAATGTATTGGCCACCGCAAGAACTCGACTTTACTCTTGCAAGATAGAATTCCGCAAGCCCTACCAAGCTCTCAAAAACTACCAATTGTCAATTGGACTGGAGCATCTTCTCCGTTAGGATTCCCAGATGGTGATTTGACTCAATCCGATTCCCGGTTAAGTTACTCGTTGTTTGATGCTTGCGTAACTACAAGTTAGTTAGTTGGACAGCGCCACTTACCGATTGTTTTGATGGCGCTGGAATTGTGCAGGCATCGCTTTTCGTTTTGAGTTTTCCATTTCAACTGTATTTGCGCAACTGTATTTGAAGGTGTAATGCCATGCGTTGGGAAGGTCGCCGAGAGAGCGAGAACATCGAAGATCGTCGTCATTTACGACCTGGCCCGATGGTGCTTGGTGGTGGCGGTTTAACGACCTTGATCATCATTGTTGCAGCGCTTTTGCTCGGAGTTAATCCTCAGCAATTCCTCGCCAACCTCCCTCAACAACCTGGCAATGATCCGGCAGCGGAAGTTCAGGCTCCACCAGAAGAAAACGAACAAACGAAACAGCTCAAGAGCTTTGTCTCAGTTGTATTGGCAGACACAGAAGACGTTTGGAATTCGCTTTTCCCTAGCCAAGTTGGCAAACCGTATCAAGAGCCAAAATTGGTTTTGTTTGCAGACAGCGTAACTTCAGAATGCGGTAAAGCTTCGTCGGCCGTCGGTCCGTTCTATTGTCCGGCTGACAGCAACGTATATTTGGATCTGACGTTTTTTGAAGAAATGCGTGCCAAATTCAAAGCTCCGGGGGATTTTGCAATGGCTTACGTTATCGCGCACGAAGTGGGGCATCATGTGCAAAACTTGCTGGGATTGTCCATGAAAGTTCAAGCGATGCAGCGGGACGTGAGCAAAGTGGAAGCCAATAATCTCAGCGTACGACTTGAACTGCAAGCCGATTTTCTTGCTGGCGTTTGGGCCCACCACGCTCAACGCACCAAAGAGATACTTGAAAAAGGGGACATCGAAGAAGCCGTCAACGCAGCTCAACAAATTGGTGACGACACTCTTCAGCGTCGCATGGGCGGTGGTCGTATTCAGCCCGACGCATTCACTCATGGAAGTTCGTCGCAGCGAGTTCGATGGTTTACCAGAGGGCTTAAGAGTGGCAAGCTGGAGGATCTTAATCTTCTCTTCGACACACCTTACGATCAACTTTAGGCTGAGCAGATTTTAGTCGGCTCGTATTTGAGCTGCCTCAGCCTAGACTAAAGGAATCGTAACGAGAGTCAGTCAGCGAAGTTGGAGATTTGGGGGGACAGGGCCACATTCGACCATTGCAGTAAGAACTAAGTCGTTGCAGCGAAATCGTTTAATTTAACCGCGTGCCCATCGGGCCTCGCGCGTAGTTTCCTTGCGCGCTGGACTTGCCTATTAAGCATTGGACCAATGGCCAAAACTCCAAGAGTAGGCCACAATGAGCAAGGATGTTACAGTACCTATGTCAATCGTTAATTGTCCGTGTCTCGATTACCGTGTGCGTGTTTAGTTGTTTAAATTTGTCGCTGCTTAGTTTGGGATATATGCCATGTCGCCAGAACGCGTGTTGTATGGCTTCGCCTTGTGTCTGCTGACGTTGACCGCCGGCTGCGAATCGGGTTCGAGCACATCTTCCGTACCTACGCCGGCGCCCAGCAATCCCGCCCCGTCCCCCGCCACCGCAGTCCCGGGGACAGGACAATCTCCGGCAGTGAGTGCCACCAGCGCGCCTCAAAAAGCTGCGGCGGGCGTGGCTAAGCAAGGGCGCAGCCTCGACAATGAGTCAACGGTTGGACGAATCATTGCTCAGCCCGTTATTTCATTATTCGCCTTCAAAGAGAATGCGGTTTTCAAGATTCAGATTCCCTCGGCATTAAAACTGTTTGAAGCATCTGAAGGACGCAAGCCCAAGTCGCATCAGGAGTTCATGGACAAGATCATTACCGCCAACCAGATCCGACTACCTGAATTGCAAGCTGGTTCGGAGTACAATTTTCACACTGACACGGGTGAACTTTGGGTCCATCCTGTTGAAGCCAAGAAGTAGTATCAATTCGAAAAGTGAAGGGGCGTATCAATGAAGCGGTTTGCTCAACTTCTGACGATCTGTGTTGCGGTCACGGCGGTTGTGGCGGCTGTTGACCTAAGGGCTCAAGATGCCAAAGCTGGATCGGCGGTACAAGGGGCCGATGCGATGGCTGCCAGATACGCCAACTTCCAAAAGTTGCTCACTGGTTCAAAGCTGATCGGGCAATTCACTGTCGATGGCCGGCCGATGGACAAATTGTCGTCGGAGGAATATGAGATTTCCAAAGTTGAAAAAACGCCAGAAGGTGATGTGTGGATCATCACTGCGCGCATCAAATACGGTGGCAAAGACGTCTCCATACCCGTGCCATTAGAAGTTAAATGGGCTGGTTCAACACCAGTCTTGACGATGGACAATATGGCGTTGCCGGGGCTGGGTACCTTTTCAGCGAGGATTCTCTTTCACCGCGACCGGTATGCAGGAACATGGCAACACGACGACAAAGGTGGCCACATGTTTGGAAAAATCGAATTAGCCAGCGGCGGCGAACCGAAGAAATAAGCCGAATTGTGGCTGCACAATTATGCCCACGGGTTTGGGTTGGCTTCGCCGTATCGCCGACCGCCGTTGACGGGTATGATTTGCCCATTGATAAATGTGGCGTCGTCACTGGCCAGCCAGCGAATTGCACAGGCAACATCAGTCGGTGATCCCCAGCGTTCGAGCAGCGATTCACGTCGCGCTCGAACGTCCCAATAACCTGCGGCCACATTGCCCCAAGCAGTTTGAATCCAACCGGGGGCGACGCAATTCACGCGCACTCGAGGTGCCAAGGACTGCGCAAGGCTCATTGTAAAACCCATCACAGCCGATTTGGCGGTACAAAATAATTGGCCGCTATCTCCTTCCATTCCTTGGAACGCCTGGTCCCAACCGACGTTGATAATGGTGGCTTGTTTTCCATGTTGCTCTAACATGCGCGCTCCGACCAAACGGCTGAGCGATGCAGTACCGCAGACGTCGACATCCCAAAGCAATTTCAGCTTCTGCTCGAAGGTCCAATCCCGAGCTTCGGTAGTTAGAATATCCGCACCAGCGTTATTGACCCAAACATCGACACGTCCTCGCCATGCAAAAGCTGCTTGTACCAAAGTCTGACGCGCCCGCAGATCCGCCACGTCTGCCACAACACATCGCAATCGCTCCACACCCGGTGAGTAATGGTCGCATTGTTCGACGAATCGGACGGTTTCACAAAGTCCGCTCAGGTTTCTTCTAGCGTGCAGAAGTACCGCGTATCCCTGTTCGGCAAAAGCCATCGCAGTCGCTTGTCCAATTCCCGACGAACTTCCCGTAATTACGGCTACACGCATGATTGGATTGTGGAAAGCAATTGTTGATAGTTTGAATGGGGATGTTGTATTCTTCGTCACCCGACCAACTGGTCGTTCCAAGCCAACGAATGACTTGAGAACATAGAACATCACTTAACTATAACTAGTGCCTTGATTTTAGGGATCGAGACGGCGAAACTCCTACTGAGCCAATTGAGCGGCGACTCGGTAGGAACCTCGCTCTCCCGTTTCCTCTTGCCCTAATTCTTAGCTGTAACAAAGCAACGGTAGTTTACCGCAAAACTACCGAACCGAGGGCATTAGCGAGACCACGTAGGTCAATCACGGTAAACCTTATATTCAACCGGCGTGTTGTGATGAGACTGGAATTCAAAGAATGCCGACACGAACACGAGTAGATATACGAAAACAGCCGAGTTCCTCTGGGCGAAAGAGAAACTCGGCTGATCGATGGTCGCGAATCCGAGCTGTCTGATTGCGGTCAGGTACCGATGCACCTGACATAACAGCCACGGTTAGTAGACGCTACCTGCACCAGTATCAGGATTACCGCACATATGGAAGTGGTTATGGTCGATGTAGATCACTTCAACAGCTTCCTCATCCTCCAAAGTATACGGAAGAGGCCAACCATTGATGACTCGTTCACTGTAGTAGATCGAGCATTTATAGTGGGCATGGTGGAGCTGGGCAAAGCCGATTAATGGAATGAATCGCGGTGGATCAACATAGTCAGCGATTTTCTCTTTCACGATCTTCACGTTATTGCGTTGCTTTTCGTGCAGCAATGGAATTCCGCCGCGCGTTGGCGAAGCCTTCTCCAAGGCCTGCATTACCTCATCATCGCTGGGAGGATCCAAGGCGACGACAGGATTACCCGAGGTCGTTGGGCCTAAGATTGGCACGCGAGCATATCGTTCGTGATTATGGAAGTCGAGCTCTTCTTGGTCTTGCAAATATGGACTAATCGGAATCGGAATCGATAGGAAACCAAGATTCACACCGTGCGTGATTCCGATGCAACCCGTGGATGCCACAATGCCCGAAGCTAAGAGCAATCCGGCAACCTTGGTGGTCAGCTTGCGCAACATCGATCGATCCCTCGTATCGATTAAACTGTGGTCGAGACGGTCATTGGCCTTGTGCCCACTAGGCTGCCACTTCCCCTCACGACCGCACCAAACTTTACAGTTCGGACTTTGGCGGCGCGTAAGAGTATCAGGCCAATTGTCTCGGATCTAGGACCAAGTATCGTTGTTAAAGTGGATCGAACTTGCGGATTTTTCCGCGTAATCCGAAAAATCCACCCCAGCGATTCAGATTTGAATTGACAGCATTCGATAAAAATTGGCTGTTGGTGATGCGGGGCAAGCGTGCCCAACCAGCAAGTCCGTCGCTAAACGCTTCACTCGGTTTGAGTTGGCGCAGAAGAATTGCGGGATTTGAGCTCACAAACAGCTAGTAGGGGCGCGATTCCTAGGCTGTTAAAAATCTGATATTGATGTGAGATTTTGATGCGCAGTTTATGTTCCGCATGAATCGTCCCGATAGGGACCAAATGTCGGTGGAATGCATGGTAAAAGTCACGCAACGTCCCGTTAGGGACAAAATAATATTAGACGGGGATGACAGCCACGCGAACATCATGTCTCCCTTACGGGACGAGAATCACTTTAGGAATGCCTTTTCTACCAACATTCAGTCCCTAACGGGACCCTTGCGCAGCTATCACCACGAGCACTCCAGTGGAACGAGACTTGCGCAAACACATTCCCCTGCAATACCAAATTTTTAACACTCCAGGCGATTCCCCTGGCCACCAATCGCAGAATTTCTTGCCGCAAACCACAACAGTGACACAAACTGAACGTTCGTTTGCAATCACGCCAATGTCGCTAGTCGGTCAATCTACTGCCAGTTCAGTGTTCCTGGCCTACTCTGCGTTTCAAATGCTGCTGCTCTGCCATCCTACCGGAGCCGCTGCACAATGGACTCAGCAGGCTTCGCACTCCCGATCCCTACAATGATGCTCAGACAAAGCACAAGTAAAGGAGAACTTGACGCATCACAGATAATGCTAGCAAAATCGCATGTACTATGTTGGCTGCGAATCGACAGCGCGATTGATTGTGAGAGAGTAAGACCGGCGGTTACCACCGCCAGCAGAAATGGCGAAAAGCAAAGACGCTCGGATCGACGGTAGAGCCGATCCGAGCGTTTGGTGGTCACACAAAGGTGTGGAGGGTCAGGCCACACGCATCAGTCGAATTAACGCTTGCTGGTGAAGTCCAGGTACCACAGCCCATCATCCCATTCCAAAGAGACTTTACGCCATCCAAGTGGAACTTGTGGATAGGGGTAGAATGGACCGATGTAAGGCCAAGCCGACGGACTGTATTGTTTTGGATACGTTACGGCTGCATAGTTTGGGTATGCTGCATAGCTTGGCCAAGCGTACGAAGGCATGTAAGGTTGGTCGTAGCGGGGAGCACCTGCACCGTAGCTCATGCCAGCACCTTGCATGGGTACTGGCCCGCCACCTCCTGCGCTTCCTTCTACTACGCCGCCATCTTGTGTATACGCAGCCAGCCCACTTGGAGCAAACGCGCGAGGCATGGCTCCACCGCCAACGATTGGCATGCTACTGCCGCTGGTCGGAGCGTTTTCGATAGGGGATGGTACGCCGGTGGAGACTGGTCGAATCTTGCTATCGCTTCGTGAATTTGTCACGGCGATATCATCGACCACTTTCTTCACGCCGCGAACGCGCCGTACGATATTCAGTACGTGTTCTTTCTGCGTATTGTTGGATACTTTTCCTCGTAGCCAAACGTCGCCACTAACTGTACTGACGTCCAACTCAAAACCACGCAGAGCGCCTGATTGTTTTTCGCTCTGCAATCTTGCAATGATTGCATCTGTGATAGCAATATCGGCAGTGCTTGGTTGACTGTTCGCTTCAGTACTCGAAGCGGGGATGACAACATTGGCTTTTTGACCAACTACGGTGCTGGTCGCAGCCTGTTGAACACCGGCTCCTTCAACTGCCAAGTTGTTGACCAAGTCGTTAACTCCTTCGGCGGTGGAGGCCGCATAGGCAACCAGAGCGCGCTGAGCTTGAGACTTGACCGAACCGTTGAGATAAACCACTCCTTGATCGACTTTCAAGTCGATATCAAACCCCTTCAAGCTGCCATCGGCTTTATGTTCTTGAAGTTTAGCCATGATGGCTTGGGCAATTTCTCGGTCTCCACCCACAGCCCAAGCGGGCAAGGCGGCTGTTACCGAAGCGATAACCGCGCTGAATAGAAAACGTCGCATGGGAACCCTCCTACGATTTGCTGTCGTGTGACCACAATCTGGCTTTCCTCACCATCTCGTACGAACCGTTAATCGGATTGTTACCGAACGGTGCGCAACAAGCATGAATGCGGAAGGGTGCGGGAACTGTGGGTCGGACATGACGCTGATTGCGTCATTTGCCAACGAACTATCGGAACCAACGATGCACTGTTGGAGGCAGCCGCATAGAAACGACGCACTTAGCCCGCGAAACCGCGCACTGGCAGCAAAAGCGGACGAAGGACGTCCTCTTGCGTCAAGATTCCCCCCTCGAGCGCAATTGGACTGTTTGTTTGTCCGCGATTAGTTTTCGGCAACTGCGACTAGGATCTGGTAGGGTTTTTTTCGATTTTGCGGGTCTTCGGGGAAAAATCGCCTTTATCAGGTGGATCAAACACAGCCGCCCGCAACCACCCGAGCAAACTAAAGAATATCGACACACCAATTATTACTGCACCAGCAATCGCTCCGATGCGTGGGCGCCCTGCCCACAACACCATCACGATGACGATTGCCACAAGCAACGTGCCTCGCAGTCGGTGCCAACCAAATCGTTCCAGTTGTGGGGCTGCTAACCAAGCTAATCCGCAGACTACACCTACTTTGAACAAAGTGTTGGCAAAGAATTCGCTGCTAGCTTCTTCCCCTCCAGACCACCAGAGAATACCTAGCCCCACGATCATGCACACGGCCGCACTGATCGCCAACAACCACCTCTGTAGTTTACTGACCCATTGAGAGTCCACGTCGCGTCCAGTCGAGCTGCGATGTCGTGCGTCACTCATTAGATTCTGTCCAGCCCCAGCAGCCAACCTTCGATCTGACCCATCGGCAAAACGTCCATTTTGCCAGGATTCAATTCCGGCGCGGCGATAGACGACGCCGCGTAACCGAGCTTTCTCAATTTGGCAACTGCATCTGCGATATCATCCTGGCCAATAAACAAGAACTTCAATGCTAGCGAAGGCGAATTCGGCTCGCGCCAGTTAAAGCCTTCGAAACGCGTCCCAAGAGTCATTACTCCTGCGACTTTCTCTCCCTGCAGTCTTGCACCAACCAAACCAAGGCGTCCACCGGCACCCATTCCCGCTACCGCTGTACGCGAACGATCAATGCGATAGGAACTTTCCAGTTTGCTGATGACTCGGCCGATCAACTGAGCTTCCTCCAGTGACCAACGCTTGGCATGTGCGGAAGCAACATAGGCAACGATCCAACTCTGCTCCTTGGCAAACCGCTCCCATATACCAGCAAATCTCTGCTGGTCGAATTCACCTGGTTCGGGAACCACAACCACCAAACCGCTCGGCTGCATGGCGGCGGTGGACGGCACGATGGCGGCTGCTTTATTGGGAAAGTCACCCAAGGGAAGAGACAGAATTTGTGTGGCGACTTCAGTGTTCTTTTGTGTAGTTGATGTGCTGGCTGCTGAAATGACCAGGGGCCAAGTAGCCACATTTACCTCGATCTGTTTAGTGGTCGCAGAGTCGATGTTGACACTCATCTTGAGAGGCACATCTAATTCAGCAACAGCCACTTTGGTCCTCAGGTCGCTCGGTGATTTCACTATTTCACCGGAACATCGTTGAATCGTCCAACCAACTTTGAGGCCAGCTTTTGAGGCGGGGGAATTAAGTTCCACAGAACCTATTCGCAGGCCTTGCTCGTTTGTCTCGACGCGCAAGCCTAAATAACGCGTCTCGTAGACGGGTATTTCTTTAGCCAACACTGACTCGAGATCAAGCAATTGGCCGTTACGTCGAACTGAAAAGCGAAAGGCTTGCCCAGCATCTACAGGTCCAAGCGCATGCCTTAAGTGACTCAACAGCTCGATCGGCTCATTGCCGGCGGCCACAATCAAATCGCCTGAACGCACTCCCGACTTAGCGGCTGGAGATCCTGGCGAAGCTCCCACAACACGTACCGGCCCGGCCAGTTCATTTTGTTGGCGAGTCACGATCCCCAACTTACCAGAGTGAATATCTTCGCCCGCTTGCAGTCGCTCTAACCTAGCGGCAAGATCGTCGAATGGAACGGCGAAACCGATTCCGGAATCGTAGATTTGCGAGGAATCACCTTCCATAATTCCTCCTGTTGAAATCGGTGCCAGAATCCCCAGCACCTTGCCTTCCAAGTCAATCAACGGGCCTCCGTAATTCACAGGCGAGATCTTGGCATCCGTTTGAATTGCTTTGCCGTAGGCGCGACCCAGAGCGCTGACGATACCAATCGATTGCGAAACTGATTCTCGATCAAATGTCCGTCCAACCGCAATGGCCCATTGCCCGACGATTAATGTGCTGCTGGATGTTCCATTTGGAACAGGTAATTTGGTCTTTGATTCGACTTTCAACAGCACCAACTCTCGGCTGTGATCCCGTGCTACAACCCGCGCTGGCAGTCGTGAACCGTCGGCCAGTGAGACCAGAATTGATGCCGGTTGCTGCCTGAAGTTGAACATGCTGGAGATTATCCAGCCATCCGCTCCCACGACAGTACCGGTTGTGGGTCCATCGGC
>CAZVBC010000241.1:0-10987 GCA_964625155.1 uncultured Pirellulaceae bacterium | reverse complement strand
CCATCGACAATCCACCTTCGATCTCAATTAGTTGCTCCACCAAGTCGAAGGCCCGAGTTAAGCTCGCTGGTTCGGTATTGTAGATCGAGGTTTCCAAGGCTTGTTCGAACGACGTATGTTCCCGAACAGTTGGAAGCCATGGTGCATCGTACGCTTGATCCAGGTTGGCGATTGCTTCGTCGTGCGAGCCAACTGGGCTGGGCGGATCTGCGATTCCCTGTGGATTTGTATTGCCACCATTTAGTGCGAATGAAACACTTGCCAATTGACTTCCCGAAGTGATCGAGCGTCCATTGGCATATTCGTAGACTCGGTCGGTTCCGCTATCGACAATCCAGATGCTCTGACTGGCATTGGACGGATCAATAGTCAAACCTGTAGGAGATGCATTGGCGCGATCGATGGTCCATGCACCTTGTAAGCCACCGCTGAGCGAGTATTTGAACACAGCGTCTGTTGAGCGCGTGTTGTTCACTGTCCACAGGCTGGTACCATCGGTGACGATTCCCGTGGCATCTCGATTGTTGGCATTGAGCGCAAAACTGCTCGCGGCATTCTGGCTACCACCCAGTCGACTCGCGGCACCTGTGAAGCGGTAGACGCGGTCAGAGGCATTATCGAGAATCCATATGTCGGTACCGTCGGTTGCAATGTCCTGTAAGTCTACTTTCCTCGGCAGGCTGCCTGCGGTCCACGTTCCCAATAAGCCACCTTGTGCATTGTAAACATAGACATTCCGGTTGGCGTCGATCACCCAAACCTTGTCACCAGCAGCAGTGCTGGCGGCACCGCGCGGTGCGCTGTTGCGGGCGTTTATGGCATAATTTTCAACATTTGCACCCGTATCCGAATACTCAAATGTTCGATCGGCAGTCGAATCGTTGACGACGTAGAATTTCGTTGTGGGGGCTGGTGGCGGCGGAGGTGGTGGTGGCGGTGGCGGCGGTGCAGCGTCGTCGTTCACGATCGTCCCCACCGCTTGATTGCGATTGAGTATACCGTTGACGGGATTCGACAGTGTTACCAATACTGTTTCGTCGTTCTCCGCCAATGTGTCGCCATTGATCACAATCGAAATTAACTGCGATGTCTGGCCAGGCGCAAACGTTAATTGAGAACTCACGCCGACATAATCGGTTCCAGCGGTCGCCGAACCTGAGTTCGCAGTGTAGCTGAACGAGACTGTACGACTTGATGCTTCGGAAAGGTTTACCGCAAATACTAAGTTTTGTGTTCCACTGTTGCCTTCCACCAGAGAGGCGTCCGTGATCGTTATTGTGGGAGGCGGTGCCAGTGCGTCGATGGCTGAGGCGACGTTCAGCCGTGCGCCGGTCACCGTCTTGCCGACTAACGATGCGGTAGATGTTCCGTTATTGAGAATTGCACTGCGCAGTTGTGCACCTGACAAACCAGCATACTTGGAAGCCAGCAAGGCGATCGATCCGGTTACGTGTGGTGCAGCCATGGACGTGCCGCTGTAGTAACCGTATGAGTTCCCTGGCAACGTTGAGACGATCGACGAACCCGGCGCTCCAATATCCACTGTGGTCGCTCCATAGTTGGAAAAACTGGACAGTGCGCCTGTATTCGTAATCGAGGCAACGGAAATCACGTTTTCATAGGTTGCCGCAGTCTGCAGCGATGTACCGACTAACGAGCTGTAATTCGATGGAAAATTGGCCGTTGTGTCCGTATTGACTGCGCTGTTACCAGCGGCTGCGACAAACAGGATGTTGGCTTTCGCCGATCGTAAGATCGCATCATGAAGAGCTTGCGAGTATCCACCGCCGCCCCACGAATTGTTGCTGGCAACTATATTCAAACCATGGCGCGTCTTAAGGTCAGTCAAATAGTCGATAGCTTTGACTGCATCCGAGGTATAGCCACCGTCGGCGCCAAGAAACTTGAGGGAAATCATCTTGACATCCCAGTTGACTCCAGCGACACCAGAACCGTTACCTCCTTTACCACCAATCGTCCCGGCAACGTGTGTGCCGTGATAGTCTTGAGTCCCTCCGTCATAGACCGAGTTATCTCGGTTGTAAAAATCCCAACCGTGGATGTCGTCGACATAGCCATTTCCGTCGTTATCGATACCGTCACCGGCAACTTCGAACGGATTGCGCCAGATATTATCAACTAGATCGGGATGATTGACATCGATTCCTTCATCGATGACTCCGACGATCACCGAACTACTTCCAGTAATTCCTTTATCCCAAGCTTTTTCTGCGTGGCTCCCGTATACGTTGGTTGTGCCAGCGCCACCTGCGCTGGCTGGAGCATCATCGCCAAACATGCCCCACAATCCACCGTTTGAGTAAAACGAGTCATTGCTGACAGCGTTGTGAGATAATTTCCAATTGGGTTCGGCAAAGCGGATATTGGCATTCTTTGAGAGCCGTTTGGCAGCATCAAGAACGTTGACGTTTCCTCGGAGTTCAAACCTCTGGAACGGTGCGATATTGAGCTGCTTCATACGCGGCGTATGAATCGTCTCTTTGATGGCGGAGGTTCTTTCGAATCCTGGCAAGACGTTGCGTTCTTTTCCAGGTTTGAACTGAATAATCAGCTCATTAGCCTTAAAGTCAGCCGCCAACATCTGACGTGGTTCGAGCGTTTCTACCTGTAATTGCCGTTTTAGATCACGTAGTTTATTCGACAAACGCGATGGTGGTTTTCTCATGGGTGCCTCCGCGGGCGAGGAAAAATCATGTTGCAAGCCAAAGTTCTGAACCCATTGAAAACCTTACTACAATTTTTTCCCTGCGGCCCCAAAAAAGAAACCATTCCAAGCTGCAATACACACCGCGATAGAAACAATGCCTTAATCGCGTCAGTTGCGGAATGATCTGTTCAATCAAACTGACAATGTCGCCAAAGTCGCCGATTATTTGACATAGCACTTTGACTCAGCTTCGAGTCAATACAATCGATGCAATCGATTCGACACGACTCTCTAACCTAAAGATCTTCGTAGATTTCTGCGCAGATTGACCAACATGGTTACACGGCTCTTAGCCGATTCTATATTCTCGCCACGCCAAATATGAACCAATGCGTCATGAGAGCCAATCCCCATCTGGCTTTATCGAGTCAGCCGCTATGACCAGCTTCTTTGTTTGCGATTGCGTGTCGCCATCAAAAAAGTGTCAGCGATAAAAAGGCTGCCAAGTTAACCATCGCGGGCCGTAGTGTGGTAGTGGCTGTCCAATCTCCATGGCACCCAGATCAGGAGCGCGTCCGGCGAATCCTTCGTTGACTGTTGGAATCGCGACCCCAGCATCAACAGCCACGCTGTCCGACTTGAGCTTGAAGTTCAGATCCATCGCATGGTAAACAGCGAATTCGCGATTAGGATCTGGTTTTTGAAGGTTTTCGAAAATATCGTAGTCCACTTCAACACTATGTCGCTCTTGGCCAGTGGTTTGGCGAAACAAATCCAGAGTAGAAAACGATTGCCAATTGGTTTCACTTGGTTCGTACAGCCGCTCGCCCGACTTGGGGCCAAGAAACACAAATTGGCTGGAAGTACCCCGATTAGGACGATAGCCGTTATAGTCACTGCTGTAGGCGTCGGTGGCATTGGCTAAGCGCAGAATGCCGCGTCCTGGAAAATCACGGCCAAGATACAAATTATTTCGGAAGTGCATATTGGCTGCCGGATCACTAATCATGTTTTCGCCGATGATCGTATTGTGGTAGACAAATAGCCCGGCGGCTTTCGCTGAAAACTTGAAAGCCGTTCCTGACGGTACGTGATAGAGAATATTGCGGATGAAGTATGCGGGACCGCCAAACATGGGCTGCGCACTGTAGCCGCCGCGAGCCGCGTTGATACCGCGGTTATTAAAAACGCGGATGTTGTGCACCCCGCCGTCGGTCTCCACGAAATCGTCGTTCAACATGTGCATGTCATTGTTGTAAATGTCGATCGCCGAGGCACGACGATCTGGATCGTTTTCGGGCGTACCGTAGGTTGAGATAGCAATAGCATCATGGAAGTAGGCGACTGAATTATGCGCGATGACATGCCCGGTTCCGTAAACTTTTACCGCGTAGTAACTAGTCAGCAAGTGTGAGCCATACAACGGCTCGGACCAGGTTGGTCCGTCGGGCGTCCTTTGCCGACCTCCCCAGCCAATCAAGCGAAATCGATCGTCGCGTCCCAAGAACAGATTATCGGCGATATAGAAATCGCTCGAACCTGCGTATTCAGTCCACACACCGAAGCCGATATTTTCAAATCGGCAGTTTTTGACCGCCAACGCCACGGCACCAGTAACTTCCTTCTGGCCAGCGAAGATAGCCACATCGGTATTTCGAAACGTCAAGCCGTCGAATATATGATGCTGCGACGCCATCACGTCAAACAATCGGTGATTGCCTGCTCCGTCAAAAATGACTTCACCGTCGCCCGCAGCCTTGATCGAAATTGGCTTTTCAGCGGTCCCTTTCAGCGTCAGCGACATCGATCCATCAAAAGGAGTCATCATCGGGTCAACGTAGTTAAGTCGTTCGGGACGATATAAACCGGCATGCACAAGCAACGTGTCTCCAGGTTTGGCCCGCCGCTCCCACACCACGGACCAATCACCCAATCCGGCTCCGTAGTAAGCTTGCAACAATCCAGTAAAACTCGGTTCTTGTCGAGGGCCATAATAATCGGGTGGATAGACGTGCAAAACTCGTCCGCCAGCAAACGGGCGAGGTTCTTTTCGAGTGCGTACAGTAACCGTCCGTTTGATCTGGCCCTCAATACCGTCTGGGTCCTGCATTTCAAAGCGACACTCGTAGGGTGTGTCGGGTTGCAGATTAAGGATCGAACCAGCAAAACCATCAGGAACAAAATAATCAAGATTCTCGCGCCGGCGATAAACATTCTCGCCTCCAACTCGCACAAGTGGCAATGCACTGCGCCAAGCTTCCTGACCGACCTGCCGAAATTGAACCGTTACCGTAGCATTGCGGTTCGCATCACCTGTAATGGCCCATTCGAAACCGAGATTCAATAACGTCGGGTGCTCGACGTGGAATCGGCCAGCCTTCGTGGAATCCTGAGCGCGAGCATCAACATCACCAAGGCACATGCCGGCCAAAAACACCAGTCCACTACAGATCACAGCTTTCATCTATCAGGTTCCTCAAGTTGCGTCTAGGATCGCCTCGCACTGCCCCATTCCAATTCGACCTTGCCAGGGCATTATGGTTCTTGCCCTTCAGTCGCACAACCCAGCCTGAGTCGGTAGCAGAACAGCAGCCCACAGTGTTCATTCGCCTTGACGAAAGAGCCAACTGGCTGGTTGAACAGTCCCACTTTCGCACGTAAAGTTGTGCGCCGGTTACTGAGCTTGCACTAAATTACTGGGCTTGCATTTAATGCACTGGTTACCGGGCTCCACCCAGTAACCACATGCTCCGCATGCTCGGCCGTCTCTTGACTGTAGGAATCTGAACGCTCGCGAGGCAGAACCGGCGGAGCCTCAAGTGCAGCACATTCCTAGGCAGAGCCGGCAGAGCCTTGGAACGAGTACTTGCGAGTACTTGTTGGACTGGTGCTTATTGGGAGGTGTCATTAACTATTCAGGGCAATCGTTCAATTCGCGAAACGATCGTCCGCATGAATCTGTAAATCCCAACCACTTAAATAAGAAATCGATTTACCGAGAAGCGACTCGTTCGGCTTGAGTTTACACTATTGAAGTTTGACAATATATTTCCCCAAGCTCACCCCATGCGGCGGCGGCTGCATGGCAGTGGGCCAATAACTCCTATTATGTTTGAGGGTTGTATGTTATTTCACCAACGAATGTTATTTTTGACAGCCTTTCATACTTCCCTGTTCTGGTCGATGGCTATCGGAGCGGAACCAACGTTCCGGGATCTCGAATACGCCGAAGTTGATGGCATTCGGTTGCTGTTGGACCTTTATCACTCGCAGACGTCGGCAGTTAAAAGTCCTTTAATTGTGTGGGTTCACGGTGGGGCGTGGCGTGCTGGATCAAAGAATGAGGTCCCTATTGTTGCTCTATTAAAACAAGGTTGGGCCATCGCCAGCGTCGATTATCGTTTGAGCACACAAGCCAAATTCCCTGCGCTGGTTCACGACATCAAAGCTGCGATACGCTTTTTACGAGCTCATGCAGCGACCTACGGACTGGACGACCAGAGAATTATGATCGCAGGTGCGTCAGCCGGTGGCCATTTGGCAGCTTTGGTCGGTGTATCCAATGGCCATCGTGAACTCGAAGGAACTGTTGGCAAACACCTGGATGCATCCTCACATGTAACGGGGATCGTTTCATTTTACGGAGGCAGCAATTTACAATCGATCCTGGCTCAATCGACACCCCACGGACTAAAGGTACGAGTACCCGCTTTAGAATTGTTGTTGGGAGGACAGCCGGAACAGCAACCTGAACTGACGCGGCTGGCCAGCCCTGTTGTTCACGTGGATAAATCGGATCCTCCCTTGATGCTGATCCACGGCGACCAGGACCCGCAAATGCCAATCAATCAAGCACACGAGCTACACGGCATCTATAAAAAACACAAATTGCCCGTTGCCTTTGATGTAGTTTATGGTGGAGTTCATGGCGGTAAAGGCTTTTTTGAACATGAGATGTTGATCAAAGTGGACAGGTTTCTTAAGTCAATTCAAGCATCTGGCAACTCCGTTTCCACCGTTATTGATCCAGGTTCTCAGCCATAATCGAATCGCTCGCGGCGCCATGCTGGCCGCCGTGACGGTGATCATTAGCGAATTACTAAAAGCCAGTGCAACGGAATTCTATGCGACCGCGAATCAAACTTATTGACGACCAATTAAACGATCAAGCCGCTACGGCAATATCTCCTGTTCGTGCCCTTGCGACTGACATTGTTACATGGGACGAATTGGTTGGTGAAAACTCGACGATTGAACTGGAGATTGGATCAGGAAAAGGATTGTTCCTACAAGCAGCAGCGTTAGCTAATCCTAGCCATAGATTTGTAGGAATCGAATTAGCAGCAAAATTTGCAGATCAAGCTGCCCAGCGAATATCAAGGTCCGGGATAACGAACGTCAGCATGCTTCGCGGCGATGCGGAAGCATTCATCACTCACAAAGTTCCAACTGCGTCATTAGCACACGTGCATGTGTACTTTCCTGATCCCTGGTGGCGACGCAAGCATAAGAAACGCCGTGTGCTGAATGATGATTCATTGCGCGAGATCGAAAGAATCCTTCAGCTCGGAGGGCAACTGCATTTCTGGACCGACGTGCTGGACTACTACGATCTTATCTGTGGTCATTTGATTGACCACTCCAAACTGGCTGGGCCCGAATTTGTACCCGAGCGGACGCCTCAGCACGATATGGATTATACGACACACTTCGAACGCCGGGCACGCCGAAATGGCCAACCTATTTATCGAGCATTATTTACTAAGATTAATTTACCTACTGATAGTCCCCACCGGTAAGACTTTTCAGCACCGATTCTTGCCACTGTCGTAGCTTAGCTTGAAGATCCGCCATAACCTCAGGCTTCGATTGGCTTAGATCGGATTTTTCAAATGGGTCGCTATCTAAATCGAATAGCTCGCGTTTTACTTCAGCATTTTTAGGATCGTGGATCACTAACTTCCAGTGTTGATCGATGATCGCGCGTGGACCAAAGTAGTCTTCTTCGATAATTGGTGGATGACGAAAGTTCGTGAAATTGCGAGTGGCTTTGCCTCCTTGCAATTTTGCTAATGGAGTCGTGCCTTTCTGCAATTCCGGTTCGATGTACGGTTCCGGTTTAGATTTCGCCAGTCGTCCGGTATTGTATTCCCAAAAGAACATTGGCTGCGACCGCTGGACAACTTGGAGGTCGATCACAGGCACGAGGTTGATTCCATCCAGAGGCCGTCTGGGAAGGGATTGGCCCACCAGCGAACAAACGGTTGGCAATAGATCGCTGGTCGTGGCGCGCACGTGAACGCTTGTCGGCTTAGTGATGCGAGCTGGCCATTCGATCAATCCAGGAACAAGAATACCCCCTTCGTAAACTTGCCCTTTAACGCCTCGGTGTGGCGAGGCCAGCGATGCGTCAGCGGATGTACCATTATCACCACAGTAGAATAGTAGAGTATTTTCTCGCAGCCCTTTGTCATGCAAATGCTTTCGCAAAAAACCGATGGCTCGATCCATGGCAGTGATTTCGGCATAGCGTTCGCGCAATACTTGGCCTTGCGTCCGAGTAACTTGCGAACCTGTTTCATTCGAGGTCAAGCGAACTTTTTTGGTCGAGTACCGCTCTGGCAGTGAGTCATAAAGTGCCAAATCTGCAGGTAATCCACTGTAAGGTTCATGAGGCGAACCGAACCAGATGATCGTGAAGAAAGGCTTGCCAGATTGCTGCGACCGGTCAATAAACTTCATCGCTTCTCGTACGATGATCTCTGAACTCTCACCTGGTATTAATTCAGGAGCAGCTCCATTTCGGGACAATGAAGGATTTAGTTCGAAGAAATTGTCATGGGACAACCAGTAATCGAAACCCATTGCGCCAGGATTCGTCGGAGATCCAGCCTTAACCGCACCAACATGCCATTTTCCAAAATGACCACAGCGATAACCGGCTTTGCTCAGGATATGGGCTAGGGTAATTTCCTCAGGCCGAAATGACCATCCTGGAGCAAAGGTTCCATAACGGTTTGGATGCCGTCCAGTGAGAAAGCTACCACGAGTCGGTGAACAACTCGGATGCGCCGAGTAAAAGTTTTCGAATCTCAGGCCGTTGGCGGCGATTTCATCCAGCACAGGCGTGCGCACATGGGGATGACCGTTATAGCCGGTTTCTTCACGCCCATGATCGTCACCCATCATCAAGATGATATTGGGCGTTGCCTGGCAAACGCCCATATGCCAACTTAGCAGTACCATCAGCAAATGGAGCACGAGGCTCGATCCACCGCAGACATTTTTGATAGGCGTCTGTTTCGAACTTCTGTTTGGCGACAATCTGGATTTCATTCAGAACTCGATAAAATCAATCAACTTCGAAAATAATTGCAAGACACTTCTATTAAATCCGCAAATTCGGCGTTGGCACAACCGAGCGGCGCCAAGGTTGCTGGTGAAACTTCGACCCGATCCCTAGAATGTGACGTTCGACCGGAGAGGATTCAGGTTATTCCTGTTGCCTCGGTGCCGCAAGTTGGCAAACCGTGAGGCGACTCAAGATTTAGAGAATCGAGAAACGCATGAGTGCATTAATTGAGCCACGTACGCTCAAAGGATTTCGCGACTATCTGCCTGAAACCATGATACCTCGGGAGAAGATCATGGAAGCTTCGCGACGGGTCTATCGGCGATATGGTTTCAGTCCCATTGATACGCCTGCGCTGGAGTACCTGGAGATCCTTACTGGAAAGGGGAGCGATGAAACCGATCGCCAACTCTACCGCTTTGAGGATCATGGAGGCCGACAAGTTGGACTCCGTTTCGACCTGACCGTACCGCTAGCCCGCTTTGCTGCGCAGCATATCAATGTTCTTGGGACACCGTTCAAGCGTTACCACATTGCCTCGGTGTGGCGTGGTGAGAACACGCAAGCTGGTCGTTACCGTGAATTTGTCCAGTGTGATTTTGATACGATCGGCACGGAATCGGTTGCGTCGGATATCGAAACAGCATTAGTGATTCACGAGTTGCTACTGGAAATTGGCATCAACGAATTCTGCTTGCGCATTAACAACCGCCAAGTGTTAAATGGACTTTTGCAAAAGCTGGGACTATCCGACAAATCTGTGGCGGTCCTTCGCTCGATGGATAAACTTGGCAAAATTGGTGCCGAAGGAGTTGTTGCCGAACTACAACAGCAAGTCGGACTGACAGATTGCCAATCTCGCGATGTACTAAAATTGGCTACGCTCGGTGGCGAGTGCAGCCAAGTACTTCAGAATTTGGAGACTCTACTAGTGGGAAACGAGCTGGGACAAGCAGGCGTCGAGCGACTGCGGCAGCTAACCGCGGCATTGCACGCTGTGGGAGTCCCTGCCAATCGTTACTGTATCGATGTTTCTATCGCACGGGGGCTAGATTACTACACAGGTACAATATTTGAAACGCTGCTGGACAAACTGCCTGGGATCGGCAGCATCTGTTCAGGTGGTCGTTACGACAACTTAGCTGGCCTATTCACTAAGCAACATTTGCCAGGGATCGGCGCATCGTTAGGACTCGATCGCTTGCTGGCAGCGATGGAAAGCCTCGGGATGCTTGAGCCGACGCGTACTCCGGCACCTGTATTAGTTGCCTTTTTCGACAAAGACCGTTTACACGATTATCTGCGCATTGCGGCCGCAATTCGCGAACGTGGAATCGGTGTAGAAATGTTTCCAGAACCCAAAAAGCTGGGGACCCAACTCAAGTATGCTGACCAAAGAGGTTTCCGCATCGCGGTAATCGCTGGAAGTCGAGAATTGGATCAAGGGATTTGCCAGATTAAAGATCTTGCGAATCAGACGAGCGAAGAGATACCACTTTCTGACCATGCATCAATGGTCTGCGCAGCCATCGATAAGATCCTTGGCGCTACCCAATGACCGCTGGTTACCTTCCTGGTCAAGGATGCCGTAAGTGACAAGCAGGCGGAGCAAAGCTACCAAAAGGCTGTCAGGACTCGAAAGTATAGACATATACCCCGTAGGGGAGTCGAACCCCTGTTACCGGACTGAGAACCCGGGGTCCTGGGCCACTAGACGAACGGGGCGGGTAATGTGATCAGATTTAATCGACGATCCTAACGTCCTGCCAGTTCAATTTATTGCCTGCTCATGTTTAAACAGGCACTGTTTGCTGGCTCAAACGTCCGTCTAAGAAGACCGAGATGTCTTCGCATCTCTTTCTTCCAAAAATCTCTTTCTTCCAAAAATCTGCAGTGACCCCTATGGGAATCGAACCCATGTTGCCGCCGTGAAAGGGCGATGTCCTAGGCCGCTAGACGAAGGGGCC
>CAZVBC010000240.1:0-11008 GCA_964625155.1 uncultured Pirellulaceae bacterium | reverse complement strand
GTTGGACCACGGTCACACGCCGGCCACGTTGGGCTATCAGGGGTACAACCATAGCTGCTGTACAAGCTTGAATGATGTTGTTTGCCATGGAATTCCCGATGAATCTGTGCTGAGAGAAGGGGATATTGTCAACATTGATATTACAACGATCGTCAACGGTTGGTACGGTGACCAATCAGAGACCTTCTTGATTGGCGAGGTAAGTGACGAAGCTAAAGGATTAACTCAGTGCGCGTTTGACTGCCTGTATCTGGGCATCGACGCTCTTTTCCCTGGTTGTACGGTCAGTGTCATTGGTGATGCGATTGTCAGAACTGCACAACAGCGAGGTTACACGGTCGTGCGCGAGTATGTGGGGCATGGGCTGGGTACAAAGTTTCACCAACCTCCCAACGTCCCGCACTTTCCGGATCGTAAATCTCGGCAAGAGAAAATTCTTCCGGGGATGTGCTTTACCATTGAACCGATGATCAATGCAGGTACTCGATTCACAAAAGTGGATAAGGGGGATGGTTGGACCGTGCGCACCCGAGATCAACGCCTTTCAGCCCAGTTCGAACATACGATCCTGATGACCGAAAGTGGTCCTGAGATTCTAACATTGACAAAAAATGGTCCACAAAAGGGATATAAGTTCTAAACTTTCGATCGGATTCGAGGTACGATATCGCCACCAATTGCTAAATAAGGCGATTTTGAAATCCGCATGGGGGCGGCGCGTGGCGTTGGCTGACTCTGGCGTCCATTCCGAGGGTCGGTATTTACGCTGTGGATAGCTCTTGCATATTGTAACTTGGGAACGGCAGTAGATGAGCGAAGCGAAGTTAATCGGACGTATCCACCTTATTGAATCGACCAAGAGTTACGGTCAAAAGGGCTTTCGCAAGCGACTCGTTGTCGTCGAGCAAGACAACGGACGCTTTGTGAATTACATTCCAGTGGAATTCACCAACGATGGATGTGATACGGTAAACGATTTGAAACTTGGCGACGAAGTCGAAGTTACGTATCGGCTGAGCGGGCGAAAATGGCAAAAAGATCCATCCAGCGAAGTTAAATACTTTCTCAGCGCCGAAGCCACATCGTTTCGGTACGTGGGAGCTCGCGCACCTGGCTCGCCCACTCAAGATCCCAACGATCAGTTTAGCGAAGCATCGTTTAACGATGACGATCCATTGTTTTAGTGGCTTGCTGACATCTGTTCGACTTTTCCAGCACAGTTCGTGGAGCGCTGTACTATGTCACAGCTTTCTCTATCAAACAAAATAGATTCGTCTGCTCCTCTCAGTCTCAACGCTCAGAGTTCTCAAGCCAATCAGTCGCCAAGTATTCCAGACAACACCGCGTACGGCAACAAGCTCGGTTGCGGACGCAGCGTCTGGCCGCGAGGAAATCCGCCTATGCATGATGAATTGTTTCAGCAGATACAGCAAATCTATGGAGTAGAAAACTGGTCTGCGGGTTATTTTGAAATCGGTGCCAACGGAAATATCCTGGTACATCCCGCCAAGGATGATGCTCGGCACGTCGACCTCAAGGTCTTAGTCGACGATTTACTCAACAGTCAGCATTTACAACTCCCATTGTTAATCCGATTTCCGCAAATCTTGACTAGCCAGTTGCGGACCTTGTCCCAAGCTTATCAAGCTGCGATTGCAGAGTACCAGTATCGAGGCAAGCACTTTCCTGTATTTCCTATGAAGGTGAATCCGCGCCGAGAAGTTGTGGAGGAATTCTTGCGCGACCCCACACACTGCAACGTTGGTATCGAATGTGGATCGAAAGCAGAGTTGTATGCTGCTGTTGCACAAAGCCAAACCGCTGAATCGCTACTGCTGTGCAATGGCTTCAAGGACGAGGCGTTCGTGCGTACCGCCCTACTGGCCGTGCAAGCTGGAAAACGTGTTGCGATCATCGTCGAAAAGCTAAACGAAATGCGGATGGTCATGAAGTTGGCACAGCAGACAGGCGTTGCACCCTGGATCGGCTTGCGTGCCAAACTCTATTCACGCGGTTCGGGGAAATGGGCTTCGTCAGGTGGTGATTCCGCCAAATTTGGCTTGACCACTTCCGAGCTGCTCGATTGCGTTCGCTTGTTGCGCGAAGCCAATCTTGATAGCCAGCTCAAGCTGCTGCATTTTCATATTGGCTCGCAAATCACAGATATTAAACGCGTGAAAAATGCGATGCGCGAGGCAGCTCGAGTGTATGCCAAATTACGACAGATTGGCTGCGATATCGAATATCTGGATATCGGTGGTGGGTTGGGGGTCGACTATGATGGCTCGAAAACACGCTACGAGTCGAGTGTAAATTATACGGTCCAAGAGTTCGCCAACGACGTTGTTTATTCGGTCATGAACATCTGCGACGAAGAGGAGGTACCACACCCGCACTTAGTCACCGAAAGCGGTCGGTTTATGACCGCTTACCACACCGTGTTCATTACCTCGATTCGAGATGAAATCGAAACCTTCGCCGACGACAAACCCGAAATCACCATCGATGAAGATGATCCCGATTTGATCACCGAACTTAAGGAACTCTGCGATAGCATTAACGCCAAGAACTATGCTGAATATTACCACGACGCGCTTGAACACAAGGATACGTTACATACCCAGTTCAACCTCGGCTTGATCAGCCTGGAAGATCGAGCCAAGGGGGAAGTATTGTTCTGGGAGCTGTGCGCCCGAGCCTTAGACCAATCTAAGTCCAGCAAATTTCCAGACGAGGAATTCGAGAACCTTAAAAAGATTTTGGCCGCCAAGTACCTGTGCAATTTTTCGCTTTTCCGCTCGGCGCCGGACAGTTGGGCCATTCAGCAATTGTTTCCAATCGTGCCAATCCACCGCCTAAATGAAAGACCCCGTGACTATGCAACGCTGGTGGATGTCACTTGCGACAGCGATGGAAAAATTGATCGATTCGTCGATTTGAAAGACATTAAAGAGACTTTGGAATTGCACGATTGGAATGTCGGTCAAGACTATTACTTGGGGATCTTTCTGACGGGAGCTTATCAGGAGGTTATGGGAAGTCATCACAACCTTTTTGGGCATCCCAACGAAGCTCACGTATTAATCCTCGAAAACGGCGATTATGAGATTTCGACCGTTGTGCCTGGTAGCAATATTGATGACATGATCCGCTTTGCACGCTACGATCGCCATCAATTGTTGCACTCCTACCGTTCGATGGTTCAAGCTCGCGTGACCGACGGCAAATTGGATGCTGCCACCGCCGAAGCGATCATCCAACAATACGAAAACGGCGCGATGAGCGGAACCTATCTTGAGTAACCTGTGTCGCATGACCTAATGCAAGTCGAAAACCAAACATGCATCTGAATTTCACACGCCGAGGCGCTTTGATTGTTGGTGCCAGCGCCGTTACCACAGCCTCATGGGCGCGCAGCAACTCAGATCGGGTTGGACGAGTAACAGGCCATCCCGTTGCTACGACGGTTGGCGAGGATGTGCTGCGCCAGGGTGGCAATGTGTACGATGCCATAGTGGCCGCCGCTTTCACCGCTGCGGTGGCCGCTCCTTATCAATGCGGGCCTTGTGGTTACGGCGGCAGTTTTATTTCGTCCAGCGGTGTGGTGGTCGATTTTAATAGTACGGCCCCACAAGCCAGTTCCGAAAATATGTTTGCCGCCGACGCACAAGGAAACGTAAGAGGCAACACCCATCTGCATGGCTGGTTGGCCGCTGGAGTTCCCGGAATTCTGGCAGGGCTTGAGCACATACTTAAACGGTTCGGGACTTGGAAGCTCTCGAACGTGCTGCGTCCAGCCATCGATCTGGCGCGCGATGGAATACGTGTCGATGATGGCTTGCGCCGTGCAGTAATGGCGGCTAAAGCAAATTTCGCCAAGGATCCAGCTTCGGCTGAAATCTATCTGCCCGGAGGAAGTGTACCGGAAGTTGGTTCCACTCTAAAAAATCCCGAGTTGAGCAAACTGTTGCAAGGATTCGCCGATGCGCAAACTACAGCAGACTTCTATCATGGCGAATCAGCCAAACGTGTGGCCGCAGCGTTTAAGTCAAATGGTGGTCTGGTCAACGCACGCGACTTGGCCAGTTATACACCTATCGAATGTCAACCCGTTACATGGCAACGTGGTGCCTACACTATCTCGACTCCACCACCGACCGCCGGTGGGATCACTGTGTTGCAAGCGCTCGCGGTTCTCGACAAATTGGACCAATCTGATTGGCGCGTAGGTGATTTGAGTTCAGCTCGTGCGCTCATTGAGACTATGAGATTATGTTGGGATGATCGGCTGCATCGGCTGGGCGATCCGCAACAACCAAGCACTGTTCCACCAGTCGCCTGGCCAGAATTGTTGGACCATCGTCGATTGGTCGAACAGGCTGCAAAAGTGGCGGAAAGTTTGAAATCTGGTAAGCCTGTTCGTGCAACCTCCGATGGCCTTTCGGCTGGAGGTACCATCCATCTTTCCGCAGTGGACGCACAAGGCAATTTCGCAGCTCTTACGCTGACTCATGGCGGAGGATTCGGAGCGCAAGTCACTGTACCTGGATTGGGCGTAACGCTCGGACATGGCATGTCACGCTTTGACCCCCGCCCCGGTCACCCAAATTCGCCTGGACCAGGCAAGCGACCGCTGCACAACATGTGTGCCAGCATTGTGAGTCGTGACAATCAACCAATCATGGCCATAGGCGGCCGCGGTGGGCGCCGCATTCCCAACGCCATCTTGCATGCTTTGTATCCCCTGTTGTTTTGCGACCAACCAATTCGCAACTCTCTGACCAGTCCGCGAATGCATTCAGAAGGTGATCTGCGTGTTGTGATCGACTCACAGTGGACTGACGATGTCGTTCAACAAATCGCGCACGCTGGCTACGCCACTTCACGTTCAGCAATTGCAGTAGTCAGTGCAGCCTGGCGCGACGGAGAAAACTTCGAAGCGCTAACTCGTTGAGCAACTTGCACGGAAATGCGTGCCATAGGCACTTGCAAACGCTGAGTCACCCTTGAACCAACACGCGAGCTAGCTCACCAACGTGAGGTGACTGGACCATGCTATGATGATGGCCGGGAACAAAATGGACCTGCACTTGATTCGCAATTCTGCGCCATCCTCGGTCTTCAGAAACGTGGATGGTGAATGGCGTCTCCCTCGGTCGAATAAGCACGATTCTGCCCGAATATCGCTGTAAGCGGTAGTTGGTGGCGAGCGCAACGTGGTGATGAAACAACGCTTGCAGGTCTTTCAGAACTTGCTCAACCACCAACTCTGGCGTTTCGTTTTCGAGCACACCCAAATTGCGCGCATGTTGCCACAAGAAAGGCAATTGTTCTGCCGGTTCGAGCTGACTTAATTCGTCTAAAGTCAAATCAATGCCATATTCCATGCCTGCGTTTTCCTGCTCGACAAACGGAACTAAATCGGTCGATCCTTTCGCAATGGTCGTATCCAGCAGCAGTAACCGATCAACTCCTTCGTTCTGGCGCATTAGTTGTTGAGCCATCTCAAACGCGACCATTCCTCCAAGCGACCAACCGCCGAGAACGTACGGACCGTGGGGTTGGCAGGTGCGGATCGCCGCGAGATACTCGGCAGCCATTTGTTCCAACGATTCTGGTAGTTCTTCTTTGCCATGCAAACCGCGTGAACGAATACCAATCAAAGGCTGGTTGGATGGCAAGTGTTTGGCCAATTCTCTATAACAGACAACGATTCCACCTGGTGGATGCACCAAAAAAATCGGGGGCAGTTCTCCATTAGACTTCAATACCGACAGCAACGGATGCACTTGCCGATCGCTCACTTTTTCCTGCGATCGACGAACCAACGCGTGCCGTGCGCCGTATGCAGTCGTCGCCTCCAAACCAAAACGCTCTGCCATCTCCGATTCATAAAGTTGTACGAGTCGCTGCGCTATTTGTGAGATATCAGCCAAGTCAAATAGAAGAGCGGTGGGTACATGTACGCCCAGCGAGCTACTGAGTTGAGCAGTCAACATCGCGGCTTGCAGCGAGCTGCCACCGAGATCGAAGAAATTCTGATTGACGCCCACGCGTTCGAACTGCAAAACTCCTTTCCAAACATCAGCCAAGTAAGCTTCCAGCGGTGTGGACGGAGCGACCATTTGTTCGTCATCGCGACCATCAAGTTGGATGTCAGGCAACGATTTGCGGTCGATCTTTCCAGAGGCCGTTACCGGCAGGTGGTCCAGCGCCCGGATCGCCGCAGGAATCTTGTAGGCAGGCAAGCGGTCCGCGAGATAGGCGCGCAATTGCTGTGACAAGTTTTGAGGAACTTGCGGATCAAATAAAGTAACATAGCTGACCAACTGTGCACTGGGCGTCTCGGCTCGCATGATCTTGGCGGCAGCACATTGAACCCAAGGGTGAGTTTGAAGCAGAGACTCGATTTCCCCAAGCTCGATTCTATAGCCTCTGAGTTTTATTTGCTGGTCTGTTCGGCCAAGGAACTCGAGATTGCCGTCCGGCATTCTGCGACCCCGGTCGCCTGTCAAGTAAGTGCGTTGTGGCTTCGCTGAAACTGTCAGAGTCACAAACCGCTCAGCCGTCAATTGCGGGTCGTTGAGATACCCTCGTGCCAACCCCGGCCCCATGATAGCCAACTGGCCCGGAACGGTGTCAGGCACTTCTTGCAGATCGTCATCCAAAACTGCGACCATTGTATTGAGGATCGGTGTTCCAATTGGTACCGGGCGCCGTGCGTCGTGCGCAACCACTTTGCATGCAGTGGCCTCGACTGCCGCTTCGGTGGGCCCATAGAAATTCCACAATTCTGCCGCAGAGACTCGCGTCAGTAAATCGTACAGATCGGGAGGCATCGCTTCTCCACCCGTCCATATCTGTCGTATGGTCTGACATTCTTTGAACCTAGGGTGAGTAACCAACACGCGCACAAGACTCGGAACTGCAGGTAGGATTGTTATCCGCTCTCGCAAAATCTGGTCGATCAACTTTTCAACGTCGTGTCGAGCCTCGGGATCTACGTAAACAACCGTCGCAGCTTGAGTGACTGCCGTGAATACAACGCCGATACAGGCATCAAATTGGTGAGACAATAACAGCAAGACACGATCATGGTTGTTCAGCGGAACGGTTTCAGCGCGCCACGCGAGCGTATTTGCAATGGCTCGATGTTCGACCATCACCCCTTTAGGAGTTCCCGTCGTACCGGATGTATAAATGACATAGGCCAAGTCAGTCGGCGCTATTGCAGAGGCAGTTGCAGCATGCTCTTCGCGAGCGTGGCCCGAAAGAGAATTGCTGTCCAGCGGGATTTCAATCACGCTGCAGCCCAGCCCCTTGGCATATTCTTTTGAGTCGAGATCGACCAGCGCCACGCGAGGCGCCGTATCGTGACTAAGTTGGCTGTTTGTTAGAGCAGGTTGTTTGGTATCGATCGGGATAAAGGCGCCTCCGCTGAACAGCGCCCCCAGGATACCCGTTAACATCTTCGCGCCACGCTGACCACAGACCGGTACGAAAGTCTCTCGAGCAACACCAAGTTCCCGCAAATGCTTCGCTATCGCTTGAGCTGAAGAAAAGAGCTCTCCAAAGGTCAGCGTTAGCGATCCGTCGACAACAGCCACCTGATTTGCGCGCCGCATTGCCACCGCGGAGAATAATTCGCACACCGTGGGCTGCGATTGACGTGTCGTATCGCCAGCAAACTGGCTGACTGGTCGCAAGCTCTCGCCCCCGGCCACTCGTGCCGTCGACTCACAACCAAAATGCCAAGCCACTTGAGATACTGGCACCCTTGGTTGGTCCAATAAATTGGCTAATAGACTTTGGTAATTGCTGGCGAAGGCCGACATCGATCGCTCGTCGAACAATTCTCGTGCGTATACGATCATGCCTCGCAGGGCATCGGTCAACTCGAAAATGAATTCAATATCATAGTGGCACGTGCGATGTGGTACGTAGAAACTTTCCTGGACCAAACCACCAAAGCTGCGCACTTCTAACTTGTTTGGAAAAAGAAATCCCGCTCTGCCTGCTTCTTCGCGATCTTGAGCCTTTTCAAACGTACAAGAAACTTGAAACATCGGGCTACGACTCGGGTCTCGTACCGGAGCGGAATCACGCACGATTTGTGCAAAAGGGTACATTTGATATTCAATGGCATCAGCCAGCGTTTGGCCAAATCGACCAACCAAAGTGGAAAACGAAGGGTCATCTTCCAAGTTTGCTCGCAACGGAAGCATGTTGACAAAGAAACCCACCGTATCTTCAAACTTTTGGTGCCCTCTTCCAGAAAATGGGCTACCGATCAGAAACGATTTTTGCCCAGAGTAGCGAGAAAGTAAGACTTGCAGCACACTGTGAATAACCGCAAATGGTGTTGCTTGTTGACCTGACGCAAATTGAGTTACTCGTGCAGCGATCGATTGAGGAAACTCCAATGGCATCACACTAGCTTGCCCAGAGAAATTTGCTGGCCGCGCAAAATCGGTAGGCAACTCCAAGACAGTGGGAACGCCCTCTAAGGTTTTACGCCATTGGTCGGAAAGTGTTTGGCGCAACGGACCATTTAGTATCCTTTCCTGCTCGCGCACAAACACGGAATAGTTTCCAGACGCCGGACGTAACTGGGGCGTTTGACCTGCAGACAAACTGGGGTAAACAATCTGTAGTTCTCGGAGCAGCAGGATCAGGGACCAGAAATCGACGACAATATGGTGCGTGGTCGCTAATACTACAAAGTCATTGGAATGCAACTTATAAACATGGATGCGCAGTAAAGGCCCCCGCTCGAGATCAAATGGACGTTGCGTTTCTAGTTGTATGCGCTCCTGAACGTCGACGAGTTCCCAGCCCTGTGCATCTTCGACGACGAATTCTGGAGGAAGGCTGACATGAACTTCCTGGCGCGGGGTCGAGTTCTTGTCCGAAAAAGTCGTGCGCAAACAGGGATGCCGATCGACGAGGAATTCGATCGCCCGGCGCAACGCAGGGACATTCAATTCCGAGCGAATGCGTGTGGGTAAAAACACGTTGAACGGCGTAAAAGCTGGGTCGCGGCGGTAGGCGTACCACAATCCTTGTTGACCAGCGGAGAGTGGAAATTCCGTTTCTTCGCGAACTCGCTGCTGTAACAACTTCTGCAGCAACTCACGCTGCTGTTGCTGAGATAGATTGGATAGATTTACCGACTTGGTCGTTTTCTCAGCTTCCTGTGGTGACATTTTCTTGCATCATTTGCGACAGCAGCTCGCTGACTTGATGGTCCGGTAGGCCAGCCAGTTGTTCAAGCAGCATTTCGGCTTGTTGATTGGAAATTGCGGATCCGGTTGACGGTAGGTTCGTCATGGTCAAAGAGGCATCGGGGGCTGTTGGAAGTTCTGCCCCCAGCAAATTACAAATCGTATCGGTCGTGCCGCGCAGGCTGGCCCCGCGCATCAATGTCGAGATTGGTACGCTGGCACCGATTTGGCTTTCAATCCAATTGCGCAGTTCGACAGCCATCAATGAATCCAACCCCAATTCCAGCAGCGGCACGGACGCTTCGATCTGAGCAGCCGGGATTCCTAATAATCCACAAGCTTTGCCGCGCAGCATCCGTTCGACCAACCCAGGCCATGCGGCGGACGGTGCGGACCGAAGTTGGTCTGGTGTGACATGTTCGGCATCTGTCTCGCTGGCCGCCGGGCGATTACGCAGCAGGTGAGCAAATCGCGGCGAAACTCGATTGGTCACTCCTAAGCCGCGCCAGATCGTCCAGTCCATGCGCAGTACGCTGAGCTGCCTGGCCTGAGTTTGCATCGCATATTCGAGGCAGTCAGTTGCCTGTTGAACGGTGAAACTCAAAACACCTTGGCGTTCCAATCGTTCTCCCAATTGTTGGCGTTGTGCCAAATAACCTACTTCACCAAGATGACCCCAGTTCACTACCAGTGCTGGTAGGCTGCGGTTGCGACGAAAATGGGCAAGTCCATCCAGCAGTGCATTGGCAGCCGCGTAATTGGCTTGACCTGCGTGTCCAAAAATACTGGACAACGACGAGAATAACACGAAATGATCTAATTCTCTGCCCAGCGTTTCGTGATGCAGATTCCAACCTCCCAGCACTTTAGGATTGATGACTCTTTCCATGGTGTCGCGGTCGAGGTCTACCAGCAATCGATCTTCCAATACCATTGCGGCATGCATCACGCCGCGCAGGGGAGGTAAATTTGCATCGATCCAATTCAGCACGAACCTGACATCGTCTGCGGAAGTAATATCTGCCGGAAACGCAGTCACACGCGCGCCTTGTTTAGCTAACTCGGCCAATAAAGTGTTGCCGTCGGATGAGATGGATTTACGTCGACCACTCAATACCAAATGCCGGGCACCGTGGGCAACCATCCAACGAGCGATCTCCATGCCAAAGCCACCCAAGCCACCTGCGATCCAATAGGTCGCTTGTGAATTGAAAGTGATCGGAGCATAGGAACCCGGATAGATATCGGTGGGTCGATCCACAAAATCGACTACCACCTTGCCTATATGTTTCCCTTGTTGCATAAACCGAAACGCAGACGTGGTTTCGTTAGCCGCATATTTTGTGACGGGCAGTGGACGAAGCGCCCCCTGATCAAACAAGTCCACGATCTCGCGTAACATGTGGCCCATGCGTTCGGGTTGCAGTTTAAACAACTGATCGAGGTCAATCGCATGAAAAGCCAAATTATTGCGGAAAGGATACAAATCGATCGCCGCATCCGCGTAAATATCACGCTTGCCAATCTCCAAAAAGCGTCCACCTACTTTCAGCAAGCCGATCCCTTTCTGAATCGCTTCACCCGCCAATGAGTTCAGTACGACATCGACCCCCGCGCCGGCTGCCGTTCGCAATTGATCGGCGAAATCCAAACTACGCGAATCGACGCAAGCCGCTACGCCGAGTTTGCTGACAAATTCTCGTTTCTCATCGTTGCCGGCAGTTGCCAGCACAGTCGCGCCAGCAAGTTGTGCAATTTGGATCGCTGCCAAGCCAACACCGCCA
>CAZVBC010000239.1:0-11143 GCA_964625155.1 uncultured Pirellulaceae bacterium | reverse complement strand
CGCGAGCCCTGGCCGTGGATATCAATTAACAAGCCCTTGTGAAAACGATTGGTTACTTCGCGACAATAGGTAACCAGTGACGAGTGATAATGGTCATAAACAGGGCGCGCATCAGGATCTTCAAACGCAATTTCCGGTGGGCGATTGGGATCGATGAACTTGCGATGAACCAAGGACCAAACTCCATATGGCACTTCGCCAAAACGAGAGGCTAACGCTGCCGACAGTTCGACCGCAAGTTCTTCTGTCCCGATATCGCGAGCAGTTACAAACCCCTTAGCGCCAGTTGGTATATTCTCTCCCAATCGCTGATCAACGTTGGGTACACTTCCAGTACCGCCATGAGGGGCTGAAATGATAATTGGCAAATTTCCCGTTTGCTTATGCACCCATGCTCTGAAATCCGACGGCTCAGTCGCACATGCCCAGCCGGCTAGCACAACCGACGCAAGTCCGACCGCGTTTACGAACATTGATGACGCAATTTGCATGTCTGTTCTACCGCGTTTTTTCATATCATTTACTCGAATTTCGTTGAGACTGAAACTCGTCCCATTTCCACCTGATGTTGCACGCTGTCGAAAGATTATTCGATGCACTTAAGTTTCACCAACCGTTTTACCAACCGCAAGTTAAAGTCTACCACGCGTCGAATTGGGCGATTAGTACAACTGCGCTCGGAAACATTGCTGCTGTAGCATTGGTGGACTCTCGGAAATGATGTTTCGAGGGCATGTACCACCGGTGCCCAGCCAACCCAATATGACTTAGGATAAGGCAAATCACATCCGGCAAGAGGTATTCAAATGTCTATTCCACTTAGTTCCCTTTCACATGCTGTACCAGATTTTGTGACCCAGGCGATTCCTGACGACGAGCGATTGTGGGTTCCCCAAGCGACTAATGTGTGGTTTCGCCCACTGTTACTCGACGCAACTGGTGGTTCATGGGTGAATTTGTTACGCGTGCGTCGAACTGGAGTTCTCAGCCGGCATCGGCATCCGGCGCCTGTACACGGTTACGTCATTAAAGGTTCGTGGCGATATCTGGAGCACAATTGGGTCGCGCGAGCGGGAGACTACGTCTTTGAACCGCCGGGGGAAGTACATACATTGGTTGTGGAAAATGATGCAGAAATGATAACTTTGTTTCACGTTTTCGGAGCGCTGATCTATTATGGTGACCAAGACCAACCACTGGGGCACGACGACGTGCACACCAAAATAGAAATGTGCCGTCGGCATTTTGCATCCGTTGGCTTGGGCGAAGATTTCGTTGCCCAGTTCGTACGCTAAGGCGAACGGTGGAAAAAACATACCGAGCAACCTGCCCAGTACCGCTAGACATAATCGCGAAAGTACGCAAGCACTCTGGTACAAGGTAAATATGCAATCGCCACTCGCCTAGATAATGCTTGCGCGCCCTTCACCAGCCGATTGAGAAAGTGTCGTCATTTCGATGTTTATGCCATCCGATAGAAAGTAACGCTCGCATGACAGCCAACACACTTGTTAGAACATCACACAAACAGGATTTCTATATTCGTTTCTTTTGCGTGGCTTGGATAGGAGGTGCCCTGGGGTGGCATGCAAGTTACAGTGTGGCGCAGGACGGTACGTTTGCTGTTGAATCGAACTTGCGAGCAGGAGTGGCCAAGGTAGACATTACACCTGCGGAAGTGGCTGGAATGGTGGTTACTGGGCACCGCCGGGAAGTAAACGGAGTGCGCGACCCGATTCGCGCGGGAGTCTTAATTTTGGACGATGGTGAAACGAAAGCAGCCATCGTTACTATGGATACTATTGGTGCCTGGGATGAGATGGTCGTGTTGGCTCGGCAGCGTATCTCCAGCGAAACCGGTGTGCCGATTTCCAATATCATGATGGCGGCTTCGCACAATCATTCCGGCCCTGGATTCACGGAGAATCCTAAATGGGCCAATGAGCTGATTGAAAAAATTGGCTCGGCCTCGCGACAGGCCGCCGCTAACTTGCGACTGGTTTCCATAGGTTACAGCGAAGATCGTATCGGGTTTGGTATCAATCGCCGCAAAGTGATCGATGGACGCGCAGTTGTACGCTTAAATCCAGAGGGTCTCAACGATCCACGCGTCAAAGTATTGAGGTTTGATGACGGCAAGTCTCTGGAACCCATGGCCGTACTGATGCATGCAGTGTGCCACCCGTGTTTCTTTACTTGGGGAGACAAGGGTTCGCAACCTTATCCGTCGGGCTACCCAAAAATGAGCGCTGACTTTCCGGGCGAAGCTCAAACCTTTGTCGAAGCCGTCTATCGCCACTCCACCAAAGCCATGTTTCTACAAGGTTGTGCAGGAGATATACGTCCAAATCTGCCCGGTTATCCTTATCGCTGTGCGGACGAAGCAGACATTCAATGGGCTGGCCGCGACTTGGGGTCCGCCGTCACTCGCTCGCTCGCCCGCAGCGTTACGCGTGAAGAACTTCGGCATCGTGCCAAGTACTATCAGATTCGTGTCGCTTCTTCTATCTTGGAACTTCCAGGCAAAACTCAAAGCATCCGCGCGGAATTGCAAGCCATGAAGATTGGCCCATTCTTGTTTCTGACGATGCCGGGCGAACCAATGGTAGAGTATGGATTTAATCTCGAACGAGCTATCGCAGATCGAGCAATTCCAATCATCGTCGGCTATGCCAATGGAAACGTCGGCTATATTGCCACCGCAGCAGCCTATGATGTCGGCGGTTACGAACCCAACACTTCGCGATTGACACCCGAGGCCGAGGCGTTGATTCTGAAAGAATTGGGATCGCTAACTGACCGAGTTGTCGGCGACGTATTCGAGTCGTTTTCCAAACACCCCAAGGACGTGATTAAGCGCGAGAGCCTAGAAAAAGCGAGTCCATCACGTAACTAGCTCAGTTCATGTCTCAACGAGTTTTCAAAGATTTTTCGATAAACCGTTCCAAATATGTGCGTTGGTCGTGCAGGACGACGAGGTGATCGCCAGGCAATAGTGCATAGTTTTGCCCCACGTTCTTCGCCTTGCCACTGGAGTCGATTTGTACATCCAAGCGTACCGGCGGTGAACCAGGACCGGTGGGACGCATGATAGAAATCGATAATGCACCGAGCTTCTCATGCAATTGAGCTTGGTTTACCAATTCCTCGACAAACGTAGGTTTGTTGGCAGGCAACGGAATACTTTCTAAATGGTTTTCGTCTCCGCGCACTTCAAGAACGATTGCCGGCCCATGGCTGGAATTCGGACTTACTGGCTTGGGCATGCCTCCGGGAGGAATCGAATATCCCGCTTGTTTTAGATAGCTTGTGTCGAGAGTTCCCTTGCGCTTCTGCCCCAGCACTTCGCTGACCGATATGCAGCCGGTCGAGAGAATTAAGCATGACGTGATCATGCATGCTAACAATGGGCGGTAACGCTTCATGGACAGGCTTCCTTTCCCGAGACTTGCAACCGCCAAAAACAATCTTTTCGGCCTTACAGAAATCGCTCGAACAACTGAAATCCAATGCCTTACAATTATCGGCACTTGAACTTTAGAATCTTTAGCCGCTCCGGAAAACTTTACCGAGATTGCCCAGTTGCATCGAGAATTATCGAATGTACTCTTGCTAGCTCGATGCAACGCTCTGCCGTAGAAAGTCGTTTAGGCGAGTGGTGGGAAACATCATTCTGCGCGCCCAATTCGCCGAGTCGAAATCGTCATTATTGACTAACGACCGGTCATGCCCCAACGATGTTTTAGAGAAGTCGCCATCAGAGCGAACATCGTGAGAATAGCTAGCATCGTAAAAATGCAGTAGAAAATGACCATCTGCCAATCGCCTGACACGATATTGGTACCCGTAGCACTCGCCGCTGAGGTCATTTCAATTCGTGGAACCCAATATGCGGCCATCAATGGACTGCCAATCCCGAGTAACTTGATGCGATCAAGCGTCTCCGTCGATCTCGTAACGCTCTGGCCAATGTACCACGCCGCCAATGGTAAAAAGTAGATCACGATTAAAATTGCGTACGAAGTCAACAAGGCCACCGATGTCTTTTTACACAGTGTCGAACATAACAATGCTCCCACACAATTGAATGCGGCCGTCAAAAACACAATCAGGAAGTAAACAAAGATCGACAACCAAATGCTTTGATAAATGTTCAGTGCCAACAAAAATGCTAGAACGACAGGCCACATCAAGAACATCGTCAAAACATAGGACACGCGAAAACCAGATAGCAGCTTCCCCCAAAGTATCTTGCCTGGCGGCAGAATCGTGGTGAGCAGCAATTCGAGCGTTTGACGTTCGCGCTCGCTGGTCAGCGCTCCGGCCGAGAATACGGGGGCGACCAGGATATTGAACATCAAAACGTACCAAATATACCAAAAGCAATAAACCGGCCCGCTGTTGGCTGGAAAGATAAACAGCGTCACTGCCATCAGCGGGATTGCTAATACCATGCTGATCGTAATGACCATGCGCAACATCAACGTACCTTGACTGAAAAGTTCGGCATGGATTTCTTTGTCATACACAGGATTGGCATTATCTTTCATCAATGATGTGCGCCGCGGTGGCGCAAACAACCGATCTGGGAATTGATCGCGTTGAATCACCATTCCGACCGCATTTTTGGCTTCCTCTTCCAAGTCGACAACTTCTTTTCCTTCGCTACCCACGTCTGGCGGATACATCAGTCGCTGTGCCGTCCTACTGCACAGCAATAGACTGATCGTCAAATACACTGGTGGTAACAAGAAAGTCGATATCTGAAATCGAATCGACCCTTGGCTTTCCAGCCCTCGCCAGAACAGAGCTCCCACAATCACGAGTGGCAGAATCAATAGATACGACACGACCAACGAAGAGGCTGTACGCCGAAACACACTGCTACAAACCAATCCGATCGATCCAAACAGAATCACCGAGACAATCAACCATAAATAGGCGGCGAAAACTTCCCAAATACTGACGCCACCAAGCGGCAGCGCCAACATGATAATTGGCAACGAAGCAACAATGAGTACTGCCAGATGAGTTAGAGACGCGACCATCTTGCCGATGACAATTGCCCATGGCCGTAGCGGACTAGCCAAGAGCATTTCGTAGGTCTTGCGTTCTTTTTCTCCCGAAATTGCTCCCGCAGCAAACGTGGGTGCCATCAGCGAGGCAAGTATGTATTGACCAAGAAAGAAGAAGTCGACCAATCGGCGAGCGGCCGAAGAATCGCTAGTCAGGTCAACCCTTGTTTCCTGCGGATAGGAAACTAGCAATACCCCAGCCAAAGCCACTTGATAAAACAGCATCAGCAAAAAGGAACGGTTTGCACGCAAGTTAGTTACCAACTCGCGTTGCATCACCGGATTTTCAACTAGGTACATGTTGAAGCGATGGAATGGAAGTATGAGTTTCTTCAGGCGGGCTAGACGCCAGAGGAAGTATAACCTTAAAGCAGCTTCCCTCGCTAGGCTTGCTTTCTACTTCCAGTCGTCCTCCGTAGGACTCGACAATCGCTTTGCAGATGCTCAATCCCAAGCCTGTCCCACGCGTAGGCGTCTCTTGGCGTCGGCTGGGATCACCTCGATAAAAACGCTCAAACAGTCGCGACATCTCGGTTGGGGAAATACCACATCCAGAATCACTAATGCTCAAGCAACAAGATTTTGAGTCGCTGGCGTTCAAACGAACCGTCACCGAGCCCTGGTGGGGAGTGAATTTGAACGCATTATCCAATAGATTATTGATCAATTGCCGCAAATGCATGCGGTTGCCGGAAACGTAGATTCCTTCTGAAATATCACACGTAAATCGCGTCTCACGAATTTCAGCCAACGCTTCAAACATGCTGCAAGCGCTTGTCACTAATTGGCTCAAATCAACGGCTGGTAACAATTTGGGGGCGATGTTCTCTGTTTCCGCCAACAACAAAAGCTGATTAACTAAGGATTCCAAATTCTTGCATTCATCGACGATGGACTCCAATGTTCGCTCGTATTCTTTGGCAGTCCGTTCGCTGGCAAGCGCAACTTCTGCAGTACTGCGCAGCGCAGCCAGCGGAGTTCGGAGCTCGTGAGCTGAATTTGCAAGCGTACGGTGATTCTTTGCAATGTAATCCGCGATGCGATCCATCATGGAGTTAAGAGCTAGCGACAACTGGTCCAGTTCGTCTCCCGTATGACGGATTGGCAATCGTTCATCCAAATGGGATGGTCGCGAACGCTCGCTCAAACTGATGATCTTTGCCAACGGTTGAGTTGCGCGAATTACCAGCCAATAGGCACCTAGGTAAGCAATCAGCAGCCCACCTAGCCCGCTCAAAATCAGAATTCGATCAAGTACCTTTAGGGTGTGTTGCAGCGAATTGATCGACGCCCCAACTCGAATGCGCACCGGCTCGCGAGTCCTGGAATAGGTCGTACCCGCAAACACTCGATAATTGGCTAGCTCTTGTGGCTCCGAATCAGGGAAGAAAAAATCGGCCAACTCCTCAGGCACATTGCCACTGGATACATAAACTTTGCGTGGCTGCAGAAATTTACCACTGTCTGTTTCTGGGTTAGGCCTTGGCTCGAGAAGCTCACAGAACCAACCCGCTTGTGTGTGTATCCTGGCTTTGCGGTCCAAGTTCCTGCGCAGAAAAGCCAAGTCGCCGCGTCCGCGTCCCTCAAAGTGAAACACACCACACATGTCTGCAATTTCACGCAAGTCGTTCTTAAGCGCTTGGTCAAATTCTCGCACCAGCGCAAATTGAACACCAACTCGCATCAGCAACAACGTTCCGGCTGTTGCGACAAATACCACCAACGCATTCCAGAACATTAACTGAAAGCGAAGTGTTTTAGTGGCTGTCCTAAGTCGGGCGAAGAGCATACCCACTGCCTCGAACAGTGTGGATCATCTGAGTTTCGTTAGCCAAGTTAATCTTAGTCCGCAACCTATTAATGTGCACCTCGATAACATTGGTTACTCCCTCCCAATTGGATTCCCAGAGGTGCTCGCACATCATTTGGCGAGTTACCACCCGATCATGATTGCGCATCAAGAATTCTAACAGCTTAAACTCTGTGGGTGTCAAATCAATCTGACGTCCCGCCCGATCGACTTTCCGTGTCGTTAATTCCATCGTCAATTCGCCAATCTTCAGTTTGGTAGCCACTGCTTTACTACTACGGCGACGAATTGCCTCAATCCTCGCCGTGAGCTCGGCAAACGCAAAGGGTTTGACTAAGTAATCGTCCGCACCAGCGTTTAACCCGTTCACGCGATCTTCGACCGACCCCAGCGCTGTCAGGATCAATACAGGAGTATCAATTCCGCACGCACGAATCCTCTTCAACAAATCGATACCGGAAATATCAGGCAACATCAAATCTAAAACGATTACGTCAAATGAGCCCTTCTCTAAAATCGCTTCGGCGCGCTGTCCATGATCAGCTAATTCGCACTCATACCCTATTTCCGATAGCCCTCTCGCAATGGTACTCCCAAGTACCGCGTCATCTTCGATTACCAGTGTACGCATGCATCGAGTCTCCTGATCAGGTGTTGCCATTTCAAGCTCACCTTCCATAACACTTTGACGTCCGGGATAGTTTCTCATAATCATCTGAATTGTCTTGCCTTCACAGAGAGCTTCATCAACTTGGGAAAATCTGATTGCAATTGAAGTTAGCGTCCTTCCGAGGCAACACTTAACGCAATGTACCAACGAACATGCTTAACATTGTCGCACGTACCTAGATTCGAAGAATTTCGAATTCTACAGGCCGCACGGAAGTTAAGAAGGCAAAGTGTGGTGCACTTCTCCGCTGCCGACATCACCACCTCTTCCGGCTGCGGTCCGTGAGTTCACACCCCAACGATCTTAAAAGCGCCACTGCTTTTTGACTAACCAGAGCTGTCAAGTATCGCAGCTTTGCCCAGCTAACGATTCACTAAACCCATAGTTCCCAAAAAAGTACCGCACCAGTTCTTCATTTTAGCTGACATCTGAGTCCTTAAATCCTCACCTAGAATCTAAATTGAACTGCGCCACGTTCGATAAAGTGAAAGCCATCACTGGGAACAATCAGCCAGCGTGCCGGCTGATTGAAAGTGGCGGTGCCCGACTAATCTGAAAAAAAACTAACCTATGACAATTAAGAAAGATTCATGACAACATTGAATCTCAGATTTGCTCGTTCGCCCAGGATTGCCTACAGGATGAATGCGAAGGCTTGTATCAAGTTACACGAACAGTAAAAGCAAAACTTCCAACGCGCTGGAGGGCTCGCGCCATACTGCTACTTGATTTAGCGAAACGATGCGAGCTGTCAGATATGTTTTACTGGCTCACAACATTTTGAGTAGGCGTTGGCAGGCATCGGCGATCCACTCAACAGCTTGCTCGATTTCCGCGACAGTATTGAATCGTCCCACGCCAAACCGCAAACTGCTACGAGCGTGGTCTTCTGTCAAACCAATCCCCTGCAGCACATGGCTGGCAGCCGGATTGGCTGAGGTGCAGGCACTGCCACTGCTGACCGCCAGGCCTGGACATGCAAGCATAATGCTTTGACCTTCCAATGGATAAAAACAGCAGTTCAGGTTTCCAACTAACCGACGGTTCGCTTGGTCAAGCTGCGGTCCATTGAGTGTTACAAATGGAAGTTCCCTCAATAGATCATGATACAATTTGTCTCTTAGCGCGCAGACTCGCGGATTGCTGAGCTTCAGTACACCAGTGGTAGAATTACGAGATTCCTCGGCGATATCAGCCAAGCAGCACCTCAGCGCAAGATCCATCGCAATAATGCCCACGGAATTCAGTGTTCCGGAACGACGATTGTCTTGCTGGCCCCCGCCCACAATCTGTGGCTGCAGACGTATGCGACGAGGTTTCGAGCGAACATAAAGTCCGCCGACGCCCTTTGGGCCATAAAACTTGTGTGCCGAAAAACTCATAAGATCGACGTCTAGATCGTTTACGTCGACAGGCAAACTGCCTACCGCCTGAGTTGCATCCGTGTGCAATGCAACTCCATATTTACGACACATGGGAGCGATCTGTGCAAGCGGCTGAATAACGCCAATTTCGTTGTTGGCCATCATGACGGAAACGAGTGCTGTATTGGTATCAAGACTAGCTTCCAACAGATCGAGGTCGACTTGCCCTGGGGTTACCGAATCGTTGCTAAGTACGGGCAATGCCAAAACCTCAAATCCTATTTGTCGCATCCTTTCAAGTGGATCGAGGACGGCTTTGTGCTCAGTCACTAAGCTAATGATTTTTCGTCGCTTCTGGAGCGGATGCAAGCAATACCCCAAGATGGCCAGATTATTACTCTCAGTTGCCCCACTAGTAACAACAATCTCGTCAGGCAGAGCGCCGATATTTGAGGCCAACAAATCCAGACTCATGGCGACACGTTCAGCGACATCACGGCCAGCCGCATGAGTCACACTGCCAGGATTGGCATAATACTCCGTCATCATTTGTACCATGACCTCGACCACTCGCTTGTCCACGGGAGTCGTTGCATGATTGTCCAAATAGATCACGTTCCCAACCCGCGACAGATCAATGTGTACATGTACCAAGTCCCATTTGGATGAATCTAAGTCTGTTCTGGACCACCAGCGATTCGCTGCTGAAAACGCCGGGTCGTGCAGTATATCTCAACACAAAACCACCTAACAGATTACTGCAAAATTGTTAGAATCGCTGGTGGCGAAACGCCTAATCGGTTTCACCAAGTCGATCGCTGGCGTATGGCACATCCACACTTCGTGTAGGTAACCGTGGATTGGATCATGTCCTAGGGTGGAAGAGCAGCAAATGGCCGAACAGATCATCGAGGAAGCATTCGAGTTTCTTTCCGATCCACTCAAACACCCAATCGCCGAGTTGAGCGTCTTGCGTCAATCACTGCTGTTTGCCGAAGTGTCCAAAGTCGCCTATTATCGCGACGATTTGGTTCGGGCTGCTGCCGAAATGGTGGGCTTTGACCGTATCGAGTTTTTCGAGCGCGATGGTGCGCAGGCATATCTTGTTTCTAACCAACATGACTGCATCATTGCTTGTCGCGGGACTGAGCCGCACGAATGGAACGATGTGAAGGCCGACGTGGACGCGATCAGTGTTGTCGCAGAGACTGTTGGTCGCGTGCATCGCGGGTTCAAACGCGAAGTCGACGATCTGTGGCCTCGCATGGAAAAAGCGCTTAAAGAAAACGACAAAACGCTATACTTTACTGGTCATTCGCTCGGCGGTGCCATGGCGACGATTTGCGCAGGCCGCTGCAAACTGTCAGAGATATCCTCTAACCCCGAGTCGTTATTCACTTTTGGCAGCCCGCGAGTCGGTAATCGACGCTATATCAACTTCGTCAAGGTTCCGCATTATCGATGGGTGAATAACAACGATATTGTGCCGCGCGTACCACCGCAGTGGTTTGGTTATTCGCATTCCGGAATGGAATTATATTTCAACTCTTCGGGGCGTTTGTGTAAGGATACTCCATGGCGACGATTTAACGACCGAATGCGGGGGTTGATCCAAGCACTTGGTCAGTGGCAAATCGATTATCTGGCAGATCACAGCATGGCTCGCTACGTCGAGTGCATTCACCAAGCCGTTAAAGATGAAGCCTCAGGACGAATCAATCCGGTACGCCCAATTAAGCGCGCCAAATAATTGCGTGCCAAGTCCCCTCAGTTCACTGCTTGGGCGTTGTACCTTCAATGCTCTGAATGGTACGCTCCAAGATTCCTCGCCCACGCAATTCACGTTCCTTGAGCAAGCGTTTCAGTTCTGGAAGAGCCTCTTTGGCATCAGACCCCAATTTACCAAGAAAGAAAATTGCGTAAAAGCGTTTATTACTATCCTCAGATTTGAGCGCCTCCAACATCACGGGGAGCAAACTCTTATCCGCAGACTCAATCTGGCGAAGCGCATCGCGCACCGCGTCTCGATCCACGTCGCTGGAAAGCAACTCCAGCAACTTGGGAACAAACACACTTCCTGCTTTGCCAGTGACTGCAACAATCGACATAGCCGCTTTGCGTACGGTCCAATCGCTATCCTCCAATCCCTTTTGGACGATAGAAGCAGTTTCGTCTTCTTTCAACTGTAACTTGCCAAGCGTCTCGATCGCTGAAATACGCATCG
>CAZVBC010000238.1:0-11150 GCA_964625155.1 uncultured Pirellulaceae bacterium | reverse complement strand
GCCAATCCCGATGCGCAGTCTTACCCGAGTTCGCTTGGTCAATTGGAGTTGGGGAAAATCCTCCTAACCGAATTGATGGCGATGGGGCTGGACGAAGTCGAACAGGACGATCACGGTTTGGTCTGGGCAACTATTCCGGCCAGCGTCGTCGGTCCTACACCAACCATCCTCTTAAACGCTCACCTCGATACTTCCCCCGACGCTTCGGGCCGCAGAGTAAAACCGCAAGTGGTTGAGTCGTACGCAGGAGGTGATATACCACTATCGCCAAGTGGACAGATTATCCGCGCAAGTGAATGTCAGGCGCTCGAAGGTTTGCGCGGGCATTGCCTAGTGACGACGGATGGTACAACACTACTGGGAGGCGACGACAAGGCAGGCGTGGCCGCCATTATGGAATTGGCTCATCATCTGGTCGAGTATCCACACCTTCCACATGGCCCAGTGAGGATTCTGTTCACGTGCGATGAAGAGATTGGACATGGAACTCAATATGTAGACTTGGCCAAGGTAAAGGCTGTGGCCGGGTATACGCTCGATGGCAGCGGAGCCAGGGTAATCGAAGGAGAGAATTTCTCGGCGGATCTATTGACCGTGCAAGCTATCGGCAAAGTCATTCACCCATCGATAGCCAAAGGCCGAATGGTTAACGCAGTGCGCGGGCTGAGCATGCTCTTGGCGGAGTTGCCGCGAGACAACATGTCGCCCGAATCAACTTGCGACCGCGAAGGCTTTATGCATCCCTACTCGATCCGTGGCGATGTCGCTCGAGCAGAAGCGAAATTACTGCTAAGAGATTTTGAGACCGCAAAGCTCCAATCATACGCCACCTTAGTTAAGGAGAAAGCGGATTTGGTTGCCCGTCAAATTCCTGGCATAGAGTTCGATATCCAGCAGACGCGGCAATATCGTAACATGGCCGATTATATGCAGGATTCGCCGCAAGTTATAAAGCTCGCGCAACTCGCGCACGAACGCTTGGGGCATCCTGCCAAGCTCGACATCATCCGCGGAGGTACTGATGGTGCAATGTTGACGGAGAGAGGCTTGAGGACTCCCAACCTCTCTGTTGGCCAGCACAACATACACAGCGTGCTTGAATTCGTTTCATTAAACGAAATTGCTGTGGCAGTCGAACACTTAGTTGAGTTGCTCGAATTGTGGCAAGCTCACGGTCGGACGTGATAGAACTTGGATCCAATAAATTGCTCTTTTACGACGAAGTCGTATTTCGGCAAAAAGGAGTCAGCGTATGGTTGCTATTATGCCTCAACACTTAAGACTTAGGACGCTGGGCATGTTTCGTTATTTTTTCGTCGTCAGCTTTATTTGGGTCATCATGTCATTATCGTACGGCCAATCTCCCTATCGACTCCCACCTCAGGAAGTTGTGGACATTATCGACGCCCAGCCAGAACCATCGGTGCGTTTCAGCCCAAATGGACAGTGGATGTTGCTGGTAGAAAGCGATGCTTTACCCGGAATCGACGTGTTGGCTCGCCGCATGTTGAAGCTGGGGGGAATACGAATCGATCCAGCCGCACAGAGCCGTTTTCAGACCGAGTTTGCAAGTGGCCTGCTCCTGCGGCCCACTTCCGAGGACAAACCGATTCGAATTCCTTTGGAGCCGGGTACAAAGTTGAGTGGAGTGCAGTGGTCACATCGGTCCGACGCATTCATTTTTACCTTGGTTACCGAACGAGGCACGGAGCTGTGGTATGCGAGCACCGACCAACCAACTCAGATACGCAAGCTGACCGACCGTTTGTCCACGATTCTGACTGGCGTCGATTTTTTGCCCGATGGACGGCGACTCATATGTTGCCTTGTTCCACACAATCGATCGGGCGAACCAAATCAGCCGAAACAGCCAGCCGGCCCGAACATTCAGGAATCCGTGGGTAATACTTCACCGGTACGCACCTATCAAGATCTACTTACCAGCGCACACGACGAAGTCTTGTTTGAGCACTATTTAACGACCCAAACAGTGATCATCGATCCTGCTGGGGACATTACTCCCATCGGCGAGCCAGCCATGATATCGTCGATTGATGTTTCGCCGAATGCTGAACATGTGCTCGCAACTAAGATCGAGCGTCCATTCTCGTACTTGCTCCCGTGGTCGAGTTTTCCCAAGTCTGTGGCGGTTTGGCATATTGCAAGCAAGACCGAAATTTCCATCGCCAGACTTCCTATGGAAGAGAACATTCCCATTGAAGGAGTTCCACTTGGCCCGCGTTCAATTTCTTGGACTGCCAGTGATCCAGCCACTTTGCACTGGTTTGAGGCACTGGACGAAGGCGACCCTCGCAAGAAAGTACCACATCGAGATCGCTTAATTTCCTACGCAGCCCCCTTTCGCAGCCAGCCTTCGGAGTTGATCAGAATTGAGCATCGGGCAGCGGGAAAATCCTATTTTTCCGATCCCAATCTAGTTTTAGTTTCCGACTACGATCGCGATCGCCGCTGGATCCGCACGCGTTTATACAACCGCAGCAACTTGACGGCCGAACCACTTGTCTTAATGGACCGCAGTACTCGTGACGCGTACGGTGATCCAGGCCGCATCGTAACGACCACCAATGAAAATGGACGATCTGTTGCCAGGCAGGACGGCGAGTGGATCTATTTTGCTGGGGCAGGTGCCAACCCTCAAGGAAACCTGCCGTTTTTTGATCGTAGGAGTCTGTCCTCCAGTCAGAGCGATCGTCTGTGGCGCTGTGAGTTAGGTAGCCTGGAATCTCCGGTGCTTGTCATTGAAAGCAGTGCTGGGCGCAAGCCGATTATCGTCACGCGCCACGAGTCTCCCCATACTCCACCCAACTATCGATTGCGCGACCTGTCGTCTGGAGTGAACCGGTCCATTACTAATTTCGCCGACCCCACGCCGCAGATTCGTTCAATTCGCAAACAACTGATTACGTACCAGCGAGCTGATGGTGTTCCGTTGTCGGCAACTTTGTACTTGCCAGCCGACTATCGCGAGGGATCGCGATTGCCGCTGATGATTTGGGCTTACCCACTAGAATACAATGACCCAAGCACTGCTGGGCAAGTGACCACCAGTCCTTCGCAATTTACACGCATGCTGGGTACATCTCATTTAACACTGTTGACACAAGGCTATGCGATTCTTGACAACGCGACGATGCCCGTGGTCGGTGATCCCGAAACCATGAACGATACATTTGTGGAGCAGATCGTGGCCTCGGCTAAAGCTGCCATTGACAAGGCCGTCGAATTGGGAGTTGCCGATCCTCGTCGAGTGGCGGTTGGTGGTCACAGCTACGGTGCGTTTATGACTGCTAATCTGCTCGCACACTGCCAGTTGTTTCGCGCCGGAGTCGCACGTAGTGGCGCATATAATCGCACGCTTACTCCTTTTGGCTTTCAATCCGAGAGGCGGCCGTTCTGGGAGGCTGTTGATGTCTACTTAAACCTGTCTCCCTTTCGCCATGCACACAAGATTACCACTCCAATATTGTTGATCCACGGAGAAAACGACGACAATTCGGGGACCTTTCCCATCCAATCTCAACGGATGTACCAAGCGGTCAAAGGGAACGGAGGTACGGTACGTTTGGTCATGTTACCCTTCGAGAGCCACGGCTATCGGGCCCGCGAATCGGTATTGCACACCCAAGCCGAAACAATCGAATGGTTGAACAAGTTTGTGCGCGACGCAAAAATCGCATCCGAATAAAAACGTTCGCAACCAGCAGGAGAAAGTACTGTGGCCGAACTGAAGACCAAGAAGAATGCTCAGAGTGTCGATGATTTTTTTGCCCGCATCGTTGACGAACAATCACGCAATGATTGCTTGGCGTTGGCTAAATTGATGAGTGACATCACCAAAGCTGAACCGACAATGTGGGGAACTTCGATCGTAGGTTTTGGTTCGTATCATTATCGATATGCCAGCGGCCGCGAAGGAGATTGGTTTGTAACTGGTTTTTCACCACGCAAGCAAAACCTAACACTGTACGTCATGACCGGATTTGACGACGTGCCTGACCTCATGGAGAAGCTAGGCAAATATACCACTGGAAAAAGTTGTTTGTATGTCAAACGCCTTGAGGATCTGCACATCCCTACTCTGAAGAAGTTAATTCGCCATTCCATCAAGCACCTAGACAAATACTGCCAACAAATGACATCCTCAAGAAAGAAGAGCAGTTAACACAGAGACTGGTTTGTTTGCCACTAGAACTGGCGCATTTGGCAGGGTGCTGTCGTGACATGTGATGCCAAACTCACTGGCACCCGCTGTGGCTGTGCAGTACAATGCCGAGACGATCGCTCCGCTACGTCATGCTACAGCGATTTTCTAGAGGAGCTACTTGCTCGGATTGTCTGATGGCAACCGGCGAAGCGATCATTGTCGATAACGATTTTTGATGAACGACACAAACCGCCAATTGATCATTGATGCTGCCGAAGTCTGGGTAGTGAAGGTTGGATCGCGAGTCCTTACGGACTCGAGTGGTCGGCTGGACCGCAAGCAAGTTGCCGCAATCTCTGACCAGTTGATTGCCATTGCGAATCGAGGTAAGCAGGTGGTGTTGGTCAGCAGCGGCGCAGTGGCTTCTGGCATCGGTTGTTTGGGCCTGGCAGGTCGGCCGACTGATTTAGCGCAACTGCAAGCTGTTGCTGCCGTGGGGCAAGCCCATCTGATTCAAACTTACGAGCATTTTTTCTCTGAGCGCCAGCGGCATGTAGGACAAATGTTGCTGACGGCCGATGATCTCGACCATCGGACGCGCTATTTGAATGTGCGTAATACGCTTATGTCATTGCTGCGCTTTGGTGTTGTGCCAATCATCAACGAAAACGACACGGTTGCCGTCGAAGAATTGATGACCACGTTTGGCGACAACGACCGGTTGGCCGCAATGGTGGCTGGACTATTGCCAAAACCACTGTTGGTCATTCTTAGCGATGTGCAAGGATTATACAACTGCGATCCTAGCGATCCATCGGCTCAGGTACTTAATACCGTTGCACAAATTGATGCAGCGGTATTTGATTTAGTCAAAGATCGCCGGACGGGGCTGAGCAAAGGAGGCATGGCTAGCAAGCTCAAAGCCGCCCAATCTCTGACCAATAGCGGATCCCCCGTGATCATCGCGGGAGGTCGGCAGGAGAACGTTTTGGTGCGCATTCAGCAAGGAGAACCGCTGGGAACACTGTTCCTACCGCAAGGGCGCAACGTCGCTCCCAAGAAACGCTGGATTGGTTTTACAGCGCAGTGTACCGGCAAACTACAAGTGGACGAAGGCGCAGCAAAGGCTATTTCCAACGATGGACGCAGCCTCTTGGCGATCGGAATTCGCGAAGTCAGTAGTGACTTTGAGAAAGGTGATGTTGTCTCGATCGTCGATCCCAATGATACCGAAATCGCTCGCGGACTGACGAACTACTCCTCTGCGGATGTGCGCCAAATACGAGGCTGTCGCTCGCCAAAAATCGAGGAAATTCTTGGCCAATGTCCCTACGAAGAAGTCGTGCATCGCGACAACATGGCGCTCGTCCCCGCGTTATCCTAAGGCGAACCCGGGTCGACAGCGTACCATGGAAGTTAAGGTTGCCACGATACTATCGGCATTGGGTTTCAACCTTAATCGCGATCTTGACTGGTTGTTCTGCCAGCTCGAATTGATCGCTGGGCTGATCGTGGGGAATTTGGGCGAGCACTAGTTCGTTCGCCAAAGTTTCGCCCATGATGTAGGCTCGATTTTCCGCGATGGCGGCAGGCAGCTCGCTGGCGGGACTTTCTACTGTGACGCGAATGCGGTCAGTGAAGCGACACTGTTTCTTTTTGCGGAGGTCTTGGATCAATCTCACTAGATCTCGAGCCAATCCCTCGCGAATCAATTGGGGGCTCAAGTCAGTTGCCAAGATGACTACACATTGTTTGCCCTGTGAGGCGGTCCAGCCAGCTTTAGCTTGCAAACGGACTTGGACATCGTCACCGTCGAGTTCGACAAGTTGATTGGCGAGCTGCAAGCGAATGCGGCCATCACGATTGAGTTGATCGAGCAACTGAGCTCCATTGGCAGCCCCCAAAGCCTGTTTCAATTGTGGCAGCAATTTACCGACGCGCGGGCCTAATCGCTTGAAGTTGGGCAGGACTTGATACTCGATATACGGACTATTTCCTGTGTTATATGCGATTTCTTTGACATTCAACTCCTCACGAACAATTTGATCGTGGTCGACTAACCACTCAATATGCTCACCCGTCGTCAAGCTGACTTCGACGCGTTGTAGGGGTTGGCGCACCTTCAGTTTGGCATCCATGCGCGCGCTGCGTCCAAGCGAGGCGATTTCGCGCAGGACCAGCATACGCTGCGATAATTTTTCGTCGATGCGTTGGGGGTTACAAGTTGGATAATCGCATAGATGAACACTTTGACGCACCTGAGCGCGCACAGCCCCGGTCAAAGCCTGCCACATTGCTTCTGCGGTAAACGGGACGAACGGTGCTACCAATTTGCTCAGTTCGATCAGTACTTCGTACAGTGTCCAGTAGGCGTCGGCCTTATCGGTGACTGCGGCGGTCCCCTCGCCCCAGTATCGGTTACGACAACGGCGAACATACCAATTGCTCAACCCATCTACCAGTTGGTTGATGCGTTGGCAGGCACCGTAGTTGTCGTAGCGATCCATACGTTCAACAACTTCCGCAGTGGTTTGTGCTAACTCGCTGAGAATCCAACGGTCTAGTTCGGCTCGCTCAGCGATCGGTTGATACCCATCCGCGCGGCAAAGTTCGTCTGGCGTAAGTTGTTCGAGGCTCCCCGCGATGCTGGCGGGCCCGAGAAACTTATCAATCTCTGCATAAATCGTGAAAAAGCTGAGCACATTCCACATGCGCAGGAGGAATTCGGGAATGCTGTCGCGTATGGCCCGCTCGCTGTAAATGATTGAGTTCCAAGGGGGCTGACTGGCAAAGAAGTACCAGCGCAGGGCGTCGGCTCCATGCGTATCAAAGATCTCCTGCGGGCTGCGATAGTTCCGCAGTTGCTTGGACATCTTGCCGACCTTGCTGACGTAACCCGTTGGACAATTCGCTTTGGCCTCGTCCTCGTTCAAGTAACGTTGCCGATTGTCCTCTTTATTCTCATACCATTCGGCGAGCATCAAACCGAGCACAATACAGTTCTTGAATGGATGAGGGTAGGGTTTGGCAGGCGGATCGCAAGGCTGATCCTTTGCGGCCGCGTGGTCGGGGCGACCGAATAACATGGTGCTGATTGCTAATTGACTGTAGAACCAACCACGTGTCTGATCGATTGCTTCGCTGATAAAATCGGCAGGAAACTGGTCGGCGAATTGCGCGTGCCCACTGTGAGGATAACCCCACTGCGCAAAGGGCATCGCACCACTGTCGTACCAACAATCGATTACTTCAGAAACGCGTTTCATGCGTGCCCCAACCACAAATGGAGATGCGTAGGTAATCGCATCGATATACGGTTTGTGCACTCGCAGGTCATCCACCAAATCTGGTTTGGCTTGCTTGGCTTTGGTCCACACCTCCGTTCCTTGAACGTCGGTCTTGCCCATCAATTCCGCATAGCTGGCGATCGCCTCCATTTTGCCCGACGATTCGCAAACCCAGATCGGCAGTGGAGTTCCCCAGTATCTTTCTCGGGACAGTGCCCAATCAACGTTGCTTTCCAGAAAATTACCAAAGCGGCCGTCGCGAATATGGTCCGGTGACCAACCGATCTGCCGATTGTTCTCCAGCATCTGGTCGCGAAAACGCGTCGTACGAATAAACCAACTTTCACGTGGATATTGAATCAAAGGGTCCTGTTCAGCTCGCCAACAAAACGGGTAATCGTGGAGGTATTGCTCTTGCCATAACAAACGCCCACTATCTCGCAATTGCCGAATGATGGCACGATCAGCATCTTTGACCCAAACTCCAGTGTGCTCGGGGACCTCCGCAGTAAATTTTCCATCAGGACCGACGGCGTTTAGCAGTTCGGGTTTGTTACTTGTATCGCTGAATCGTGCGCGTTCCGCTTGCAAGATTTCGTAGTCGACTTCTCCGAACGCCGGTGCAATATGCACCAGCCCCGTGCCACTATCGAGTGTTACGAAATCGGCCGCCACGACTCGCCAGTACAGGCGTTGCGATTGCCCGTTGAGCGACAACGTTCCTTGCGCGCCTGACAACCGACTGAAATAATGATCCATCGGTGGCCTGTAACGCCAGCCAACCAATTCTGCACCCTTGAGGGAACGAACTTGCGACCAAGTGCGTTTTGTTTTCTCTGCCAGATTGTCAGCCAGTGCAGCGGCGACCACCAATTGCTCCCCGGACTCCGAATCCAAAAGAACGGCATATTCGACTTCTGGATGGACTGCCGCAAACATATTGCTGGGTAAAGTCCAAGGGGTTGTGGTCCACACGACCAACGACGTATTTGGTTGATCCACCAGAGTGAACTTGACGAATACGCTTGGATCAGCCACTTCGCGATAACCCTGGCCGACTTCACCGCTGGACAACGCGGTTCCACCCTGTGCCCACCACCAAACGATCTTATGGCCACGATACAGCAAGTCTCGATCGAACAGGTTCTTGAGCGACCACCATACACTTTCGACGAAACTTTGATGGTAGGTTACGTAAGCTTGGCTGAGGTCAATCCAAAAACCGATGCGTTCCGTCAAACGCTCCCATTCTTGCATATAGCGCCACACGCTTTGCTGGCACTTCTGGATAAAAGGTTCAACGCCAAATTTTTCAATCTCGTCCTTTCCATGGATGCCCAATTCTTTGCAAACTTCCACTTCGACTGGTAAGCCGTGCGTGTCCCATCCGGCTTTGCGTTCGCAACGGAATCCTCGCATCGTGCGGTAGCGTGGAAACAAATCCTTAATTGCTCGCGTTAGGCAATGACCAGGATGCGGCATGCCGTTGGCTGTCGGAGGGCCCTCATAAAATACAAAAGGCGGAGCCTCAGCGCGCTGCTCGAGCGATTTGCGATAAATCTGTTCACGTTTCCAGAACTCAAGAATTCGCATTTCCTGATCAGGAAAGCGGACGTCGGTACTCACAGCCTGAAACATCGAGGAAACTGTCCCCATCTATGCATGTCGATGAACGGTTCGATAACGGAAAGAACGATTTTGGCGATTAAACCAGATGAAACAAAGGCCACTGCCACAGTTTCACGCAGATAGTGTTCGGATTTTTCCGACTATTTCTTTGAGTCGAGGATCTTATGCTAGACTTTTCCGTTTCGACAGATTGCACGCGATAACTTTTTAAGGTGTGAAAAGTCGCCATCAGTGTCACCCAGAGAACGACATTTGCCATTGCAGATAAGTTCGATACCCATCGCCCAATGAACACGGAATGTCCTAATGAATAACGATGATTTACAGAGGTTTCCCGAAGCACAAGGAGAAGATGAAAAGGAGCGTCCACAACCAGCGGACGAATCGCCAGGCGGGCTCGAACATGGAGATTTATTGGACATGATGCAACGCACCATCGCACGCATGGCATCCGATGGAACTACACGCGGCGATCTAAAAATACTCAATCGGACGCTGCGCGAACTGCGATACGCATTTAAGGTCTTTCAGCCTTACCGACGTCGCCGCAAAGTAACCGTATTTGGTTCCGCTCGTACGCACTCAAGCCATCCGGCCTATCAGCAAGCTGTCGAGCTGGGGCGGGCTATGGCTGGCCACGGCTGGATGGTGATCACTGGTGCGGGTGGAGGTATTATGGAAGCCGGCCACGTTGGTGCCGGACGAGACCTCTCGATGGGGTTGAATATTCTATTGCCGTTCGAGCAACGAGCTAACTCCGTCATCGATGGCGACCCGAAATTGGTTACGCTCAAATATTTCTTTACGCGAAAACTGATGTTCGTAAAAGAATGTAGTGCAGTGATTTGTTTGCCAGGCGGTTTTGGTACGTTCGACGAAACTCTCGAAGTTTTGACGTTGTTGCAAACGGGCAAGCAGACGATGATTCCCATGGTACTGCTTGACCAGCCCGGTGGGACTTTGTGGACAGAGTTCTCAAATTTCATCGACAAACAGTTGCTGGAGCCAGGTTGGATCAGCCCTGAAGACAAGTCGCTGTTCAAGATCACCGACAGCGTGACAGAGGCGATCGATGAAGTCTTGAATTTCTATCGGGTCTATCACAGCATGCGATACGTTAACGACTATCTAGTGCTGCGCATTTATCAGCGACTTTCGGAAGACCAGTTGAGAGACTTGAACAGTCGGTTTTCACATATTTTGGTCGAAGGCTCGATCGAACAAATCGAAGCTATGCCGGAAGAATCCAATGAACCGGAATTGGCTCACCTGCCACGCTTGCGACTGTTATTTGATCGCAAGCAACTTGGTTGTTTTCGCCAGATGATTGATGCCATCAATGCAACGTGTCCAAGTTGTTCAGTGTCTGCACACAGTTGCTAACTCAATTTTGAAGTTCGCCAGTACACAGTCGGTTCACTGAGTAGGCCATACATTGGAAATCGCAACCGAGCCACCGCTTAATAGACTTAACATTAGGCGTCGTCCCTATCAGGACGATTCGCGCGGAACAAAAACTGCGCATCAAGAACTCACATCAACATCCGGTTCTTAACAACCCAGCACTAAGCTGCTTTGCGACCTTGGGATTGCGAAGCAGCGCTGCCTGGCGTCGCACGGTGCCGAGCTGGTAATTGCAGGGTTTCGGCGGTTGGTTGGAGTCGCGATTCTAATTCTTGCTGAGCGGCTTGTAGACGGCGCCTCAAACATGTCACAGTGGCTCGATCGTGCAATCCTTGCCAACCTGCGATCGCAGCAAGCCATTGTTTCGGTAGAAAACCTCCACGGATGATCTGGTGCATGGAACGCAGTAAACTTGCCGGCCAATCAGCCTTCACGCGTTGGTAGGCGAGCAGGATAGTCGCCAGTTGCTTCTGTGCGAGGAATGAAAGTTCGGATTCGACCATTTCAAGATTAGCGCAAACTTGGCTAGTCGGTTCGACCACCGACAGCAACTCCAAATGCGACAGCGCTTGCGCCATGTCGACACCCGCTACCTGCGGTTCGAGCTGAGGACACCAACCGCCGAGTGCTAGCAATGCCTTACGTCCATAAAAGCCACAGGCCAG
>CAZVBC010000237.1:0-11156 GCA_964625155.1 uncultured Pirellulaceae bacterium | reverse complement strand
CAGGAAATCGCCTAAGCATTAAGACATTACAATGTATGCTGCTTGTAAGACGCCGTCAGCATCGACTCGGGCTCGAATGCGCGGATCCAGGCGAAACTGAACTAGTCGCTCCAGCCGAACGCGATATCGCGAAAAAGCCTCCGCCAAGCCGATTTCTCCTCGTCGGCGTAGGTCAAGCGTGTCTGCGCATTCGGGTGAAGTCATGCTGGTGAATTATTTCCAGAAATTCCAAGATCCTGCTGTGGATGATGCAACAAAGAAAACGGTACAGTTTCTATAAGGCAATTGGCGGTTGAAGACTCCTGAAAATATTCCACCAAACAATTGCTCGTGCCAATCTAACCCGTATCAAACTCAACAGTTCCTAAACAGGATATCAGTAAATGAAAATTACAATTTTCTTTCTTGCGGCAGTTGCCTTCGCCTCAGCCTTCGGCCTGACTCACGCCGTCGCGCAATCCCCAGAATCGTCAAAAAAGGGACGACCCGGCGGCCCAGGTGGCCCGGATATCACAGGCATAATGAAGATTCTACCCCTAATGGTCGCCCTTGACGAAGATGGTGACGGAGCATTGTCATCTGCAGAAATCAATAATGCGACAGCCGCGCTTAAGAAATTGGATAAGAATGCCGACGACACCATCTCGCGAGACGAATTGCGGCCTAGTTTGCGAGATCTAGCTAACTTGCGCGGTCCAGGTGGCGGGGGATTGGAAAGCCTGCGCGATAAGGCCGGGCCAATGGGGCTGCAAATGCTCGGACGTCTTTTCGACGAACGGGACACCAATCGCGATGGCAAACTAACCGGTGACGAAGTACCTGAACGGGTGCAACCAATACTTGAAAGGGTCGACACAAATGGTGACGGTGCTCTCGAAAAATCTGAGTTGGACGCCGCTGCCGCTAAATTCAGTGGCCAATTTTCCAAAGGCAAGAAGAACGAACAGCAGGGTGGTTCAGGCGTTAAACCCAAGCGACCTGAATAATTGTTTTCCCTTATTAATCCTGCAGTAACGGATCAGACGACTGCGATTTTCATTCTATGCGTGCGAGTGAACGAAAATGAAACGGCAACATCCACGACTTGCTGCCACCTGCGCAATCATCCTCTTGGCTACATCTCCTGAATTGCTGGCCGACCAGCCTATTTCGGACGACCAGCTCAAATTCTTTGAAACCAAGATTCGACCAGTGCTCGCACAGCAGTGCTATGGTTGCCATTCGAATGATGGGCAAGGTGTCCGTGGTGGGTTGATCGCGGACAGTCGCGAAGGCTTGCTTTCTGGTGGCGAATCCGGGCCAGCGATTGTGCCAGGGAATCTGGATGATAGCCTGCTTTGGAACGCGATTAACTTTCAAGATTTTCGCATGCCACCCAAGAAGCAGCTCTCGCGCGAAGTGATCGAAGATTTTCGGCAGTGGATTCTCATGGGAGCCCCAGATCCACGAGTCGCAGATATTACCAACTTGCCTGCTCGACTTTCTGCGGATGATATCGAAAAAGGTAAACAGTTCTGGTCTTTTAAGTCGCCCGAGCGATCGTCCACTCCACGTGTGTCCGACCCACGTTGGCCCAAAACGGAGGTCGATCATTTCGTTCTCAGTGAACTCGATCGCCAACAGACCCTTCCCAGCGCCGATACAGATGCTTACACGTTTGTTCGCAGACTGTACTTTGACCTCATTGGTTTGCCGCCAACTTCTGCACAGGTGCAAGCATTTGTTCACGCATGGAATGACGATCGCGACCAGGCAATTGGCAAGGAAGTCGGTAGGTTGCTGGATACACCTCAATACGGAGAACGTTGGGGGCGACATTGGTTGGACGTCGTCCGTTATGCCGAGTCCAGCGGTAAGGAGGTCGACATGGCTTTTCCTCACGCGTGGCGTTATCGCGACTATGTCATCGATGCGTTTAATGCGGACAAACCCTACGATCAATTTATCCTCGAACAGATTGCTGGAGACCTATTGCCCGTCAAGACCGATCAGGAGTGGACTCGCAACCTCATCGCGACAGGTTTTCTGGCCCTCGGTCCCAAGACGCTTGCTGAACAGAACCCGCGCCAATTTCAAGCCGATGTCGTCGACGAACAAATTGACACGACGACTCGTGTGATTCTCGGTATCTCGGTAGCTTGCGCGCGATGCCATGATCACAAGTTTGATCCCATTCTGCAAACCGATTATTACGCCTTAGCCGGGATCTTTGAAAACACACAAACTTACTTTGGTGCGATTGCCAGCCAGCGAGTTCGACGGTCGAGTGACTTGTTGGTTCTGCCAGCGCCAGACTTAAACCCTTTTGACAAAGCGATTGCGCCAACCGAACTAGCGAAACTGAAGGATGAACTGCAACAGAAAAGGGAGGAGCTGTTTGAAGCGCGTCGTGCGCAACGAATGGGAAATAACACGGTCAAGAGCAAAAATGGCACGACGCCTCGTCCAGCCAACGTCGGTATCTTGGAGCTGCAAATCGGTCAATTAGTCAATCGAATCAATGGCGTCGACGATAATGGGCAACCTTTATCATTCTGCATGGGAGTGCAGGCTGTCGATAAACCTCGCAACGCTCGAGTCTTGGTACGGGGCGAGATCAATCAACCCGCTCAAGAAGTGCCGCGTGGCATGGTCTCAGTGATTGGGCCCGACGAGGTTAACATCCCTGCAGATTCGAGTGGTCGCTTGGAGCTTGCGCATTGGCTAACCAGTCGCGACAACCCACTTACGGCGCGAGTCATGGTCAATCGCATCTGGTTGCATATGTTTGGCAAAGCCTTGGTTCGTGAAACGGATAACTTCGGTGCGTCAGGCCCTGGGCCAACTCACCCCCAGTTACTTGATTATTTGGCAGTCCGCTTCATGGATTCAGGTTGGTCCGTCAAGAGCCTGGTCCGCGAAATCGCTAATTCACGTACCTATCGCCAATCGTCCGCCTACCGCCAAGACTTGGAAGAGAAAGACCCGGACAATTTATTTATGGCTCGTGCAAACCCGCGGCGTCTGGACGCCGAAGCGATTCGCGATGCCATGCTGCACGTTGCCGGACAACTCGATTACAATCGACCTCGCGCTTCGGCAATTGCCGCCATTGGCCAAACCATCATTGGTCCCGGCGGAGTGGTTATCACAGGTCGCGAGAATCCGTTAATTGGTTCGCCGATGACCAAGGGGCCACCGACTAAACTCAATCGCCTGAAAACATTTATGCAAGGCGCTCAGCGCCCTCAATCGCGACCAACTTCTGTAACAGACGTTGCATCCAAAAATCGGTCAGTGTATTTGCCCATTTCTCGCAATTCGGTTCCAAGAGCATTAGAAGTTTTTGATTTCGCTGAACCTTCCATGATTGTCGGTGAACGCGAGACATCCAACACTTCCCAGCAAGCGTTGTACGTGTTGAACAATCCCATGGTGATCGAGTTGAGCGACGCAATGGCTCAGCGAATTGCCCGTCAGTCTCCTAGTACGGCAGAGCAAATCCGCGCGGCATTTTTGATCGCTTACGGGCGCCCTGCCACACCTGGGGAGCAATCTGCCAGCATTGAATTTCTTCGCAATGTGGCAGGTTCAGTGAAAACTAAGAAGTCAACTGTACGACCTGGTATTGTTCCAAGTGCAATTGGATTGAGCCAATTGTGCCAAGCGCTGATGGCTTCTGCGGAGTTTCGTTTCGTAAACTGAGACTCGATTTTTCTCCGAATTCAGACCTTGAGATCAATCACGTGTTTTTGGATCGACAAAGGGGTTTTGCATGAGCAGTTTCGATCACTCGCTTTCACGACGCGAAATGCTGCGATCAGCCTCCGCCGGATTCGGCTATTTGGCCTTTGCAGGACTGAGCAGTACGCTCAGCGGCAAACTCAGGGCCGAAGGTAGCGACAAAGGGACGACTAATCCTCTGGTGGCCAAGCCACCACATTTTCCTGCAAAGGCCAAGCGAGTTATCTTCTTGTGCATGCAGGGTGGTCCATCGCACGTCGATACATTTGATTACAAACCCAAGCTTGGTAAATCGGGAGGCAAAGGGGGAAAATACGGTAGCAAGCTGATGGCTTCCCCATGGAAGTTCGCGCAGCATGGACAAAGTGGACTGTGGATTTCCGAACTTTTTCCGCAAGTCGCGAAACATGCTGACGATATCTGTTTGATTCGTTCCATGCATTGTGACCAACCTGCGCACCCGCGTGCGATGACTCAAATGCATACAGGCAACGCCCAATTCGTCCGACCATCCCTTGGAGCTTGGGCGCTGTATGGTCTCGGAACCGAAAACGACAGCTTGCCGGGATTTATTTCTATGAATCCGCCGCCAGGTGGCGCGCAGAATTTCGGTAGCGCTTTCTTGCCGGCGATTTATCAGGGGACTACCGTGGGCAGAAGTGCATTACGTGGGCCGCTAGCGCGCATGTTACCCAATACCCAACAGCAATTACCCGACATCGCCAATCCGCGATTGTCCGAACAAGCTCAACGGCGTCAACTGGATTTTATTCAAACGCTTAATCGTCAAAAGCTGGCTCGTGAGAAACACCAACCCGGAGTCGAAGGTGTGATCGAATCGTTCGAACTTGCGTTCAGGATGCAAGACACTCTTCCAGATTTGATGGATACATCGCAAGAATCATCCGCGATGTTAGAAATGTACGGCATCGGAACCGGCGACTCTGACAACTTTGGTCGCCAATGCCTACTTGCTCGACGATTCGCCGAAGCGGGAGTCCGGTTCATAGAAATTACTCACGGCAACTGGGACCATCATAACCGGCTGTCCACTCAATTGCCGCAAACTTGCCGAGAAGTGGATCAGCCTATCGCCGGGCTATTACGCGATCTCAAACAGCGCGATATGTTACGAGACACACTGGTGATTTGGGGAGGCGAGTTCGGTCGTTCGCCCGATGCCCCCAATGGCGACGGTCGCGACCACAATCACAAAGGCTACACTATCTGGATGGCAGGTGGCGGAATACGTGGCGGCTTCAATTATGGTGAAACCGACGACTACGGTTATGAAGCCGTAACAGACAAATGCCATATTCACGATTGGCACGCCACGATCTTGCATTTAATGGGTCTGGATCACGAACGCCTCACCTATCGCTATGCAGGACGAGACTTTCGTTTGACCGACGTTCATGGCAACGTCGTTCAACAAATCATCACATAACTACAATCTCCTTACGTCCGAGTGCACCTACGGCGAACTGTCAAACGATTCGGAGGGCAGGCTCGACACTAGCTAGCGGGAGCGATTGCCCAGCGAGAGCTGCCACAATTCGCAGGCCCAGATCCGAGGTTCCGTTGGAAATAGAAGTACTAAGCTCAGTTGAGCACTGCTTGCGATCAGGGTTAGAAACTCACGGAGTTTGGAGAGGCTTGATCGCCAGCAGTGGTAGGAAATAACAATTAGTTCAACAATTGTCAGCTCAGCGGCTTAGAAATTGTAGCTTGAGTTTTTGCGGTCGAAGTCTGCATCAACCAGCCCAACGTTCAGCTTGATATCCTGGTAGGTGTATTCCTCGATCAACTCGGGCTCGCCACCTTCAATCGAAGGCCATGAGAACGCGGCATAACGCACGGGAATATTCAGTTCGTCATCAATGAAGATCTGGGCAATATGAAAATCAAAATACGCCCTAGCGACTGGGTGGGACACGATTAATACGGTACAAGGACGGCCGCCAACTTTGGCTCCGCGGCTGAATTGCACATTGCATTCGCCATGTTTGCGATCGCGTTCGCCTTTCTCGATCAACTTGACGACAAGGTTCTCGATCCCCATTTCCGTAATTGGATAACGTTGGCCCGTCATGGCAATCATCCCATTTGGATCCAGATCCATCGTGGGGAGAAACCTCCCTTTGAAGCCTCCTTCGTGCGCGACCATTTGGCCATTATTGCGGTTCTCGACGTAGATTACTTCGCGTCCCTTGACACTCGATGGCTTAAGAAAATTCATGTAGACGCTAAAAGGCGTCTTAAGTTGTCCGTCCTGAAGTTTACGATTTCTCACCTTGGCAAACATGAATTCGTAGTCACCTAACTTCTCACCGATACGCTCACGTTTGATCATGATGGCGGTATAGTCCACCACATTTTCGCGGATGTTCAACAAACTCTGACGAGCAATTTGCAAAGCAGGGTCAAGTGGGTGGGCGGTAGTGTCCGTGGGCACCGTATCATTGCGTGCAATGCGCGCGGCAGGTTCGGACGAATTTGGTTGTTGCGCGAAGGAGGATGTGGCAGCGAGAAATGCTCCGCCAACGAACGCTGAATGAGTTAAGAAACTTCGACGACTTTGTGGTTGCATTAGTACGTCCCTCCGTGAGAGTTCAAAAGTGTGGATTCCATACCTGCGGCCGCCTCCGAAGGCGTCCGATGCGTTGGGACGTCGCCTGAAATTCGATGTGCCGGTTCACGGGAGATGTTCAATCCACGCCGCAATTGTCGAGCAACGCTTACCTTATGGATCGGGTAGCGGACTTCTCCGTAAGAGCTCCTTAACGAAAGATGCTCCGCTGTAATACACTTATCGAACAGTTCCACACTCTACAATGACTGCGCTTGAGTTTGAGTGCCAAGTAGGAATTGCCGTCGCATTCTGCTTTACAATTACAACTCCTTTGGGCGTTAAACCCTACTGCATCGTAACGAACCGAACCGAAACAAGCTACAGCACAATTTGACAAAACCCTCCTGATTGAGTAACAATACGTCCTTCCCAATCTCTGACGAGTGCCTACGAAATGCAAGCATGGCAAGATTCGTTGATGTAGCGGGTAAGTTAACCAGTAATATAGGATTTTGAAGATGATACCGGGTGTACTGTTTGGACAACGCCGAAGAGGTGGTGGTTTTATTGGCGAGATGATTCGCTTTTTCATACAAATCATCATCTACCAAATCTGCCTACAGTTTATTATGGAGATCTTTGGCGTATCTCAGTTCGTCGCGATGTTTATTTTCCTAGCCATTCTCTTGGTAATTACCTTTGCCGGCTATATGTTGCGCCAGCGATGGGCGACTGGAGCCGACGATTGAACGCAGTACTCGTCCGCGCCGCCCTGACGGTTTGGTCGACATGACTGGTTGGACAGCGATGCGCGCGGAAAGTTGCCCAGCAAAAGGCTGAAAGTTGATGGAGTATTCGCTAAAACACGGTCCAGTTTTCACAGTTCTCGAGTTCTCATTTAACGAGGGAGAACTGGTCGAAGCACAGCCCGATAGCATGTTGGCGATGACACCTGGCGTGCAGCTCTCAGCCAAATTGGGGCGACGCGGAGCTGGCTCAGCAATTTGGTCTGGCATGAAAGGATTGCTGGGTGGAGAGAGTATGTTTACGGCCGAGTTTCGGGCCAAACGCGATCAGCAATCTTTGACGCTGGCACCAGAAAGCTACGGCGATGTGTTTTCCTTAGACTTGCAGGAATCGGCGGGTTACTACCTGACACGTGGTTCGTACTTAGCCAATATTGGTGAATGCAGGCTGCAAATAAAGTACGGTGGATTAAAAGGGATCATGTCGAAGACCGGCGTCTTCCTGCTCCATGTGGCAGGGACGGGGACCGTCTTTTGCCAAGCGAGTGGCGCAGTGATCCAGAAGACTTTACAGCCAGACGAACATTATGTGCTGGACAATCGCTACGTCATAGCCTTCAGCGATACGATCCGTTACCAGTTAGTCAAAGCAACCACCAGCATGAAAGACTCGCTTATGTCTGGCGAGGGGCTGGTTAACCGTTTTACGGGCCCTGGCAATTTGTATTACCAAACTCGCACGAAACCTTCGATTGGCTTGATCAGTCGCATGTTCGAGTTCGCAACTTAGCTGTAATACCTGAGTGTTTAACCGTACTTACCCAAAACGCTGAAATTTCTTGTGGCGCCTGGCCGCAACGCTCTGCCAGTGATAACCGGGAAAACAATGTCAACTTGCGTGTATCATCACTCACTTTTATTGCACAAGAATTCACAGGTAATTTGTTCAGCGGCTGGAGATTCTGAGGACCTAAAACCAGCTTTTTTTAATATGGAGAGCATCGATTGATTTGCCGGATGTGTGGTGGCGATCACACGGCGAACATTCCAGGCTCGAGCGACGTCAAGGCAGCGGTTAACCAAGGCGGTCCCAATGCCCCGACCTTGCCAAGCATCTTCGACCAATACCGCTAGTTCGGCAGTATCGTGATCCGCTCCGGACACAATGCGTCCTACTCCCAAGAAATTTGCTTCCGGCGAGTCCTGGTGCAATGCGACGATTGCCATTTCACGATCATAGTCGAGAAAGCAGAATCGCGTTGCCATTTCGTGCGAGACTTCACTGAACGAACTGAGAAACCGAGACCAAAGCGTTTCGCGTGAACAACGGCCCAATAAGGTTCGCCACCGAGGTTCGTCCTCTGGACGTAAAGGGCGTAGAAACAAATTACTCGCATCGGACAACGCGAGCGTTTGCTCAAATTCAACTGGATAAGGCTGAATCGCCAAGTGAGCGTATGGGCGTGACGTGGGCGCGCCGGTATCAGCGATCACAAACCGCGCATCGAGCGCGATCGCCGAGTTCGCAGTTGTCACCAGCGGATTGATATCCGCTTCGATTATTTCCAGCCGATCTACCAAGAGCTGTGAAAACTGCAACATCAATTCGATTACCCGCTCGATATCCACCGCAGGTTTGCCACGAAACCCAGCTAACAACGGCCAGATCTTTAATGACATCAACATCCTTCGGGCGAGTTGTTCGTTAATTGGAGGCAACTCCAAAGCGCGGTCTTGGAATAATTCGGTTGTTATACCTCCCATACCAACCATCATTACGGTGCCAAAAACTGGATCCCGTTTTGCACCTAGAATCAACTCGACACCATTGAGGGCAGTAATCATCGGCTGAATGGTCACGCCCCGAAGCCTCGCATCTGGGCGAAGACGCGCCGCCGATTCAGTTAACTGTTTGAACGATTGTTGAACTGCGTCAACGCTTGTCAGATTTAATGCTACACCGTTTACTTCCGTTTTATGAGAAATGTCAGGCGAGTGAATTTTCATGACAACTGGAAACCCCAGTTCAGTTGCTGCTTGAGTGGCTGCCGTGATGTCTGCGGCCAATCGCAAGGGGGTTGTGGGGATGTTGTACAGATTCAACAATTCCTTCGACTCGATTTCGGACAAGGTTAGCGGAGACTTGGATACCAGCAAGCGAGCGAACCGTTCGCGAATCTGGGGTTCGCGGTTTTTTGCTTTCAACTTGATTTCACGCGGAGTGGTAAACAACACTTCACGTGTTCGCGCATAGTTGATCAAATTCATGAATCCTTCGATCGCTTGTTCCGGAGTTGAGTATGTAGGAATTTTGGCGGACTGAAGAACCGTGATCCCTTGGCGCACTTGTTGGCCACCCATCCAAGATGCCAGCAGAGTTTTTCGAGTATCTCGGGCCAATTCGGCAAGGCGAATCGCAATTTCGGTTGGCAGGGTCATAGCTTGTGGAGTCAGTAATACCAAGATCGTATCCACTTGCGGATCGTTGAGCACAATTTGCACAGCGCTCGCAAATCGCTCGGGGTCGGCATCTCCCAAAACATCGATGGGGTTTCCGTGGGACCAGTTTTCCGGTAGAAGACGATCTAGCTCTGCCAGGCAAGTGCTGGACAAATTGGCCAATGTGCCTCCGCGTTCGAGCAGGGCGTCGGTGGCCATGACTCCTGGGCCACCTGCGTTAGTAATAATTGCTACTCGAGGACCTATGCTCGCAGGATGGCATGAAAGCAACTCAGCGCACTCGAACAATGTTTCCAAATCGTGTGCTCTCACAATGCCCGAGCGATCAAAAGCCGCTTGATAAACTGCGTCGACTCCCGCCATTGCACCGGTATGACTTGCTGCTGCTTTGGCCGATTCGCTGAACCGACCTGCTTTATAAGCAACGATTGGTTTGTTCTTGGCGAACGCTCGTGCAGCCGACATAAAGTACTTCGCCTCGCGCAGCGATTCGATGTACATCACTGCGGAACTAGTTTGTGGATCGTCGGCTAAATAGTCCAAGAGATCTGCAAAACCAACGTCGAGCATATTGCCTAATGAGACGATATGCGAAAACCCAATACCTTCGTCGATCGCCCAGTCCAACACAGCGGTACATAGAGCACCACTTTGAGAGAGAAAGGCGACTGTGCCCCGTGGCGGCATACCTACTGCAAAGCTGGCGCTGAGCGAAATAGGAGGACGCAAAAACCCAAGACAATTTGGTCCGACAATACGCATACCTGCAAAGCGTTGTTTCTGTTCCAGTAATTGACGCTCCAATTCTCGACCAGCCGGCCCCAGTTCGCGAAAACCTGCGGTCAGAATGACCAACGCCAAGATCCCACACTTCCCACATTGCTCGACGATCTGCGAAACAGTGTGAGCCGGAGTGCAGATCACTGCCAAGTCCGCCGCATACGGCAGGCGATCAACCGAGGCAAAGGCAGGTAAGCCTTGAACGACCTGTCGTTGAGAATTTACTGGGTATACATGGCCAGCAAATCCGCCAGCCATGAGGTTCTTCAGTACCGAGTAACCAACTTTGCCTGGCGTTTCGCTTGCCCCAATTACTGCGATCGAGCGAGGAGAAAAAATTCGATCAAGGTTATGGATGGGCATTCGTGTTCCTGCTGGCTTGTATCACTGACTGGGAACGCATATTGCATTACGAATAGGACCAATGCTTTGTTACAGCTAAAAATTAGGGTTTGCGGAGACGGGAGTGCGAGATTCCTACCCAGCCGCTCCTAAATTGACTCAGCAGTAGCTTGGCCCTTCCGATCCCTAAAAAAATGAGCTGTAAAAAAGTACAAGCAAAATTCTTGCCCATTCATCGAGCCCGCACAACGTTGATCAAGGATTTGATGGTGACACGCCACGAAAAAATCGTCTGGGGAATTGCTGGTGTACTGGCCCTGGTGATCGTCCTGCTTTTGGTACGCAGAGCATTTGGATAATGGCCGAAGTGCCCACGCAATGATGAGGCCATAACATGAAGCCAATGCGAACAGACGCTCTTACAACGGGACGGTTCGCACCTGTGCATACCTGGTAGATGCGGAACAAACATGCGCAACTCAATTTTGAGTCAAGATCGAAATTCTAACTGCCCAAGATACACCTGCGGGATT
>CAZVBC010000236.1:0-11184 GCA_964625155.1 uncultured Pirellulaceae bacterium | reverse complement strand
GTTTGCGGTGAACAACCCGAACGCCATCTTGAACGACGTCCCTACTTGGCTGTAGAGGTCATGTCGGAAAATACTAGAACCCGAGATTTGACCATCAATCGTGCAATCTTCGAAGAAAACAAGGTTTCGCATTATTTTTTGGTAGACCCACAAACGAAGTCGATTGATTTCGTCTGCGGCTTGGTAGCGGGCACGCATACCATCGGTGATTGCCTGGAGATTGTGTTGGATTACCAGCCGAACTGCAAGATTGCCATCGAATGGGCGCGTTTGTTCGATTGATCGGCAGAAAGTCAGCCACCGACAACCACGCGGTCAGTTACCTCAAACCCGGAGGCTCAACAAAAAATCTCACGTACAACGCGGCAAGGTTGATCGGCAGTCAGTTTTTGCTGCAGGCCGTTGTGGAGGTAGGTCAACTTGTTGTGGTCGAGCCCGAACGCGTGCAAGAGTGTCGCTTGAAAATCGTTTTGATTCACTTTGTCGACCATCGATCGATGACCAAAATCGCAGGTCTGGCCATAGGTCATGCCGCCACGGATGCCACCCCCTGCGAGCCAAACGCTAAACCCTTCACCATTGTGATCGCGACCGCCTTTGCTCGGATCACCTTCGCTGACCGGCAAACGACCAAACTCGCCACCCCAATGTACCAGCGTGGAGTCGAGAAGGCCGCGGTCTTTCAAGTCTTTGACCAGTCCAGCACTCGGCTTATCCGTCTTGCGACAGATCTCTGGCAGACTTTTGCGAATGTCGGTATGAGAATCCCAAGGTTGACCAGGCAGAAACAACTGCACAAAACGGACTCCGCGTTCTACCAAGCGGCGAGCGATTAAGCAACGCGTGCCGTACTCCCTGGTTACCGGATCGTCCATTCCGTAAAGACGCTGCGTCGCTTCGGTTTCACGCGAGACATCCAAAGCCTCTTTGGCATCGACTTGCATGCGAGCGGCCAACTCATAAGCGGCGATGCGAGCCTCAAGGTCCGATTCGCCAGGATGACGTTCAAGGTAATCGCGATTCAATCGCTGCAGAAAGGCCAAGTTCTGCTGCTGTAACGTGCCTTTCAAGTGTGGCGGCGGATCGAGGTTGAGGATACGCGGTTCCTGCGCGCGGACAACCGTTCCTTGATAGATAGATGGCAGCCAACCATTCGACCAGTTCTTTACGCCAAATGTCGGTTGTCCCCCTGGATCGCTCAGGACAACATACGCTGGCAGATTTTGATTCTCCGTTCCCAAACCATAGGTCAGCCACGCTCCCAACGTCGCTCGATCCGGTTGGTTGAGCCCCGTAACGAGCTTGTTGATCGACGTCCCATGATCGTTGGTGTCCGTGTGCATCGAGCGAATTACACAGATGTCGTCGACAATTTGCGCGATATTTGGCAGCAGCTCGGAAACCGGCGTACCGCACTGGCCATGTTGATGGAAACGCCAGGGACTGCCAAGCAACCGCTTGGTCGCGCGATTGAAGAAACTGAACACAACATTGCCGTCATAGGACTGACCATCCCGCTTGGTCAATTCCGGTTTAGGGTCCAATAAATCTACCTGGCTTGGTCCGCCATGCATGAACAGCGAAATGAGTGACTGGGCACGCGGTTGCAGCATGGGTGTTTTGGGAGTCAAGTCATGGACCTTCGGCTCCAGCGAGACGTTGGCGGGAACCGCCAAAGCCTGCTCTTGCTGCAGCAAGCAGGCCAGCGCCACACCTCCCACACCCAATGTTCCTCGCGACAGGAACTCGCGGCGCGATTGATTTGTAAAGTGCATTGGATTCATCTGGTGGTTTCCATTCTTGGCTTAGTCCACGAACAGGAATTCGTGCGATCCGATCAGGGCTTGGCAGAGGTTGGTCAACGCTTGCACAGCGGGTTCCAACTGCTTGGGTTGTTTCTCGCTCGCACCTTCTTTCTTCGCATCCGACTCTTTGGCTGCATTATCGGCCTGAGTAACTGAGGAAAGTTGGCGACTCCTTACAAATTCCATCTGCTGTCGGAGGAATACGAGCGAACGCTCGGCTTCCAAATTGGTTGGAGACCGTGAAAAAGCTAACTGCCAAGCGTAATTCACTTGAAGTTGGGCGTCATTCCCAGCATCGCGAACAACTCGGTCCGCAAATTCCTCTGCTTGTTTGAGAACAAAGTCGCTGTTCATCAACGCCAACGACTGAGTTGAAACGGTGGACGTCGAACGCTTGTCGCAATTGACTTCCATGATTGGCATATCAAACTGTTGCAACATGGACACCGGTGTGCTGCGTCGCACTTGGATATAGATGCTTCTCCGAAATCCATCGTTGCCTGGCGATACCACAATTTGACCTACATCATCTTCGACAATTGGCACTGGTGGGCCAAACATGTCGCGATTTAAGCTCCCGGAGACGGCAAGAATGCGATCGCGAAGAATCTCTGCCTCCAGCCGCTGGATTGGTTTGCGCCACAGAAATCGATTTGCGGGATCTCGCGCGTGGCTGGCCGCGTCTCGTGCCGAGGATTGCCGGTAGACCGTCGACCTCAAGATCATCCTGTGCAGCCATTTCAAACTCCAACCTTGTTCAATAAACTCGGACGCCAACCAATCAAGAAGCTGTGGATTCGATGGTGGAGCCCCCATGGCGCCAAAGTCCGCAGGAGTATCGACCAGCCCGCGTCCAAAATGGTGCAACCATACGCGATTTACAAGCACACGGGCGACAAGTGGATTGTCTGCCGAAACAAGCCAGGCGGCGTATGCCAGTCGCCGTCCCGTCGTCGATAGCCCCGGAGCTTTTTCTGGAATCAATATCGGCTGAGCGTTTGGCGCCAAAATCGCTAAGCCACCTGGAACAATCGGATCCTTGGGTTGTTTAGGATCTCCGCGATGAAAGAGGTAAGTGGTCGGCACTTTGCCCGGAATTTCAGTGAGGACACGCAGGAAATCTTCGAACGGTTTTTTATTGCGGATGGCCTGTATTTTCTCATCATATTTTTTCAGCTCATCGGCTGCCGCTTGGTTGTACTGGTAGAGATTCCCCGAGTTGATCAATAAAACTGGATTTTCAGCAAAGATTTTTTGCTGAGCTTCGGTGCGCATGTTGATGGGAGTAAAGTACGCCGTGCGATAAGTCTCGCGCACCGATGGTTCGAATTTCTCAAGCTCCTTTTCCAAGGCCGCTGCGATCGACTCAGCTTGTTTTCTTGCTCGTTCTTCGGCGACGACAGATGCTTCTTTTTCGATCTCAGCCGCCTGTGCTCGATCGGCTTCGCGGTAGAGCGAGATCTGCCGTTGTGCTGGAACTCGCCATTCCTTCCAGTCAAGTGCCGGCTCGAAAACTGCCCGCATGCGATAGTAGTCGGATTGCAAAACTGGATCGTGTCGATGATCGTGGCACTGTGCGCAACCGACCGTCAAACCAAGCAAGGCGCTTGAGACGATTTTGATCGTATCTGCGATAACTTGATTGCGAGCTGCTTCCTGATCGGTCGCGCCCGAGCCCGTACCATCTGGCGCCATTCGCAAGAATCCTGTGGCGACAAGTTTTTCAATCTCATCGGGACCCAAATCCTGGTACGGTGGTTTTACCAATTCGTCTCCCGCCAATTGCTCCGTAATGAAATCGTCGAAGGGCTTGTCGGCATTGAGCGAACGAATGACGTAGTCACGATACTTGTAAGCGAAATTTCGCACAACATCGGCGGTCGAGCCCCCTTCGGAATCTGCGTAACCGGCGACGTCTAACCAGTGTCGCCCCCAACGCTCGCCGTATCGGTTTGACGCCAATAGTCGATCGATCAGCTTTTCGTACGCTTGTTCCGAGTCATCCGCTAAATGATCTGCAACTTCGGCTGGAGTTGGCGGCAAGCCAGTCAGATCAAGGAACGCGCGACGCATTAAAGTCAGCTTGTCAGCTTCCGGCGAGAAAGCCAACCCGACCGGCTGCATGGCGGCCAGCAACAAAGCATCAATGGGAGTGCGTACCGATTGATCGAAGTGCATTTCCGAAACTGCTGGTCTACGAATTGGCTGGAATGACCAAAAGGCTTGGTCCTCAGGTGTGATGCCGATACCCTCGCCAATTTTGGCGGGCTCGTCGCGTAGAACTTGAGCCCCCGCAACGATCCAATCGAGAATTGTCCGCTGATCTTTCTCAGACAGTTTCTTGTCACGCGGAGGCATCTCGCCGTCGCGAATGCGCTGGTACAGCAAGCTGTTCTCTGGGTCTCCAGGCTTGAGCGCCGCACCTGAATCGCCACCGGCGATCATCAATCGTTTGAGTCGAAGGTCGAGTCCTCCTTTCTTTTCGGCCTCAGCACCATGGCAGTCCAGGCAATATGCCTTGAAGATTGGCCGAATATGCTGTTCAAAGGTCAATAATGGCTTAGCACTCTGCGCATCCTCCGCCCTAGTTGGCAGAATGAGGACAGATGCAAAGCAAATGGCCACCAAGCAGTTATTGGGAACTCGGGATTCTGAGCCGGTCATGGATGGCTCCGCATTTTCCAGTCGCATACAAAGTTCTTATCGGAAGTTGCTGCGGATCAACAGGTAGGTAGGAAGGGATTGCTTTGTCCAGGCAATATTTCTAGGTTTGCAGAAACGGGAGGGCGAGGATCCGACCGAGCCGACTTTCAGGTGGCTCAGCCAGAGCTTCGCCCTCCCAGACCCTACAATTAGTCTGGACGGAGCAGTAGGCAAATTGGCAGATGCAGCGCAGTTTGAATTGCGACCCTGCGATGCTCATTATCAAACGGTTAGCACAGCGATGCAAGTGCCACGAAAGTCGCTCGCCATCGGCACCAATAAATGCAGTCAACGAAACCAATTTGAAAGATGCTGCTGACGCCAGTAGCCTGTTGCGGGGGGCTGGTGAGGATGACTATGTGTGTCAAAAGAGAATTTGCCGATTCGTTTGTAGCGATCAGGCAAGGTGTGACGATAAGGAAAAGTATGCCTAACCTCTCTCCCCTGTTCACGGTTGTCATTCCTTTGCACGATCAGCGAGGGGTGGGAAAGCGCGCCGTGAGAGCTTGGTGCGAGCAGCGAACGACGTTCACTCCTTTTCAGATCGTCGTGGTCGATTCTGGTCGAAAACGACTAGCGCTGGAAATTGCAAAAGAACTGCAACCTGGAGACCAGGTAGTTTCGGCGACCGGAGACAACGAAGCGGTCTTGTACAATGCTGGCGCTGTTGCGGCGCTGGGCGAGTGGATCGTGTTCACCGAGTCGCATGTGCTGCCTTGCGACGGGACAGTAGCGGCTTTATTCCGTCGTCTCATTCATGGGACTACGTCGGTCGATGCGGCAGTGCTTGGCTCTTCGCATGGAATTCGTTCGCGTTTTGCGGCTGTCGATGCTGAACTGTGCGAACGAGAATCGTCTCAGATGCGCGCCCTGGGATTATGGCGAGCCGTAGGGCTGCGAGGTTTTCTGATTCGCCAATCGGTTTTTAAGGCCTTGGGGACTTTCGACGAGCGCTACTTTCGGTTCGCGGAAACTGCTCTGGCGATACACTTGATCGACAGGGGATATCGATTGGAAGAATTTGCAGATGTCGTTGTCCAACATTTTGACACTGACTCCCTCAGCGAACTTTTGTCAGCGATGGCATTAGGCAGGCAAGGAGCGTGCCGATTTTGGAACTCCGAACCCGATCTAGCAGGTACTTTTTTTCGGTCTCCGATGCCCTCGGACGTAGCCAGCTTTATCGATCCCAGGATTGCACGCAAACAATGGCAGGCGGTGGCCAGTGCCTTGGTCCGGCGCCGTTGGCACGCAGCGCATCGATTAGTATCCTTCGCGCTGCCTACATGTTTCACGGCACTTACGGGTTGGCGCGGCGAATGGTTCCGCGTTTGGCTGCGAGTACAGTTTGAATATTCGCGTATCTTATGGAAGTTGCACGTTACCGAGCGATGGAACGATCCGCGACAGTCTGCTTCGCTTGTCGAAAGTTACCGGAAGTTGCGAAACACCTGCGCCGAAATTGGAGCGGTTCGATTTCGTCAAGAGGAAACTGCCGATAGTCCTCGTAAGTCTTTATTTAACTACCGACAGATTGCTGCGACGGAGTTTTCGTCTGTTGGAAAGCGATTCTTTCCCTGCGAAGTTTGGGAGGGAGAGACCTACTGTTGGTCAAAACCGTCCGCAGCGATCATGTTGCCCCTTTCCTCAGACGAACAACAAGTGATCTTGGATGTGCGTCCCACGGGAGGTTGGCTCGTGCGTCGACCGCAGTTATTTCTGAATGGTCAACGGATCGAAGATGCAGCGGTTACGGAGGAGGCTGGCATGGTAACGGTTGGCGTTCCAGCCGACCTTCGCCGGCCATCCGCCAGCATTCTGTCGTGGCGTTGCCAGCCGTTTATTCCATTCGATTCTGGCTTGCCCGACCGACGTCGTCTGGGAGTGGCGTTGATTCGGGTTGAAATCCGTCCCACGTCGCGCGCCGGCCGACTCAATTTTCATAAGCAAGCTGCATGAGCAAACTCCGATTGTCAACCAAGCGGACTGGCGAGCCGACTGTCTTTCCCACGCTGGCTCTTGATGTCACTGCGTTATGGGGATATAAGAAGACAGGCATCCAGCGCGTGATGTGGGGCGTGATTCCACACTTGGCTGCCGCCGCTGCCCGACGTCATTGGGATCTCCTACTAGTGCGTCAGGTCGCGCAAGGATTGGAAGAACTGACTCGCTGGACCGGTGATTATGACGCAGTTCGCGTGACAAGTGAGTTGGAGCAAATCGCCACTTGCCGTCGCCCTGAAGATTCCAAGATCACGAGTAAGTTTCGACAGTTTTTCCAGCGTACATCCCGGGCGGTCCGGCAAGCACAATTTGGTGGTGTAGTTTATGCTCCGCTGGCTCGACGAGTACGCGGATTCGTTCCCACGGCTTGGCGCAAGCAAGTCCGTACTTGGTTTCGTAAGCCTCGCGCGCTGTGCACGACTGCGGACGCGTATCTTTCTTTTTCGGCCGGGGTTTTGCCTTCGCAACCGCCGCCAGGAATGCCGCTGGACAAGGCGATTTTTGTCTTGCACGATTTGATTCCGCTACATCATGCGCATTATTGTAGTCCCGAGTTGGTCAGCGCGTTCGCTCACAACATGTCGCGACTGGCTTTTAGTGGTGCCGCCACGCGAGGGCGTTTCGTTACTGCATCGCGGCATGTGGCTCAAGACATTCATGAATTCTTCCATGCGTTTGCACGGCAAACTGTGCAGGTCGATTTAACGGCATGGGGTTATGATGCTGAAGCGTTTTTCCCCGAAGTTGATCCTGCGTTTCGCCAGCGGTTGGGCATTCCCGCCGATGCACTATTGGTCGCGGCGGTCAGTACGCAGGACCCGCGCAAACGATTTACTGAAATTCAAGCCGCTGTTCAGCAACTGAATGCTTACGCCGTGTTTGTGGGGCATGGCCAGCCCCGTCGCGAGGGAAATGCGATCTATCTTGGATACGCCAGCGATGATGTGGTACGGCAGGTCTATTCCGGAAGTGATGTGGTCGTGAATTGGTCGGCTGTGGAGGGCTTTGGCTTGTCGACGATTGAAGCGCTGGCCTGCGGTGCGCGGGTGGTGATTCCACCCGATAATCCCATCTCGCGCGAAGTGGGTGGAGACAAAGTCATCACTGCAGCCACCGCCGATATTGCCGGCTTGTGTGCTGCCATCGTAAATGCCGCATCCGCCCCGCATCCACAAGTCGATCTATCTCGTTTTTGTTGGCTCAAATCTGCTCGAATATTCGAGGAACTCTTGTGGCCATGCGAGCCATCAATGCGCAGCGCTGCTTGAGCCGATCTTTCAGTCTCTTGTGAGCGTTTTTTTGGCCAGCACTACTTTTGATAAACTAAATGCGGTTGGCAGGCCAATTTGAAGGAGTGCGTTGGCACCTGATTTCCGTTGATTTTGCGGTTAAGACCGGCCACGAACGCGCGCTGAAGGGATGCGAATTATTGCCTTCTCGGACGTCAATCGTCTTAATCTCACGAACCTGCGGCGTTCATTGTGGGCGGCTATGGAGCTGCCTGCGATCGATGTATAATCCCTGCTCATATTTTGTTAAATGATATGGTTTGATTCGTGCGCAACACAATTGTGGCCTCGCTCACGGCGTGTTGCGTGGGATGGGCTGGTGGTAACGGTGAAAGGGAAGAACTGCGGCTATGCATGATTTTGATTATTCAGCCCCACTAACGCTGGCCGACGCGCTAGCATTGATGGCACGCGGAGGAGGAACCGTAAAGCCTTTGGCCGGAGGGACAGATCTGATCGATCAAATGAGGCTGGGGGTACATGTGCCAGCCGGGGTGCTCGACTTGAAGAAAATTCCAGAAATGATGTCGCTGCGCTGTGATCCATCAGGGCTGGTGCTTGGCGGGGCGGTACCTTGCTCGCAAGTGTACGGACACGCGGAGGTCGTGGGGAATTATTCTGCATTGGCTGATAGCAGTCACATCATCGGAGGTATTCAGATACAAAGTCGAGCGAGTATCGGCGGTAATTTGTGTAATTCCGGTCCCGCAGCCGATTCAACTCCTAGCCTGATTGCGTTGGGTGCAACTTGTATCATCGCTGGCCCCGATGGTCGGCGAGAAGTGCCGGTCGACAAATTCTGCACTGGGCCGGGTCGCAACGTCTTAAAGCATGATGAATTGCTTGTGGAATTTCGAATTCCGCCACGCGCCAAAAACAGTGGTTCTCATTATCGACGTTTTATTCCTCGAAATGAGATGGACATTGCGGTTGTGGGTGTTGCAGCGTCGGTCGAACTGGACGATGCTCGGCAGAAATTTGTATCCGCTCGTATTGGTCTGGGAGCGGTTGCACCCACTCCTCTGCTGGCCGAAGAGGCCAGCGCATCGCTTGCCGGCCAGTCGATCGATGACAATACGATTCTGCGCGCCGCCGAATCTGCGAAGGCGATCGTATCCCCAATAACCGACATGCGTGGCACGCGCGAGTATCGTATTCATCTGGTTGGTGTACTGACCCAGCGTGTGCTTTGGGCAGCGGTAGCTCGCGCTCGAGGTGAATCGTTGGCTTGGAAAGCTGGTCATTAAAAAACACGAATTGGCGATCGGATATACTCAGCGGCTGAAGCAAAGGCTCGACGACTTATTCGCGAGTCGGTGATGATCCCTGAAGACGCAGGCACTTCGGTTGCGATGGACATCCGATATACATGGTGACGAGAATTAACTGGGAATAGTGCGATCAATGTCGAAAAAGAGAATTGTTACTGCAACGATCAATGATCATCTGGTTGAGTTTCTATGCGAGCCCCGGCAAACATTGTTGGAGGTACTGAGAGGAACGCTAGATCTAACAGGAACGAAAGAAGGTTGCGCAAACGGCAATTGCGGAGCCTGTACGGTGCTGCTGGACGGTCGGCCTGTTGTGAGTTGCTTGGTCCTTGCAGTCGAAGTGCAGGGACGTTGCGTGCGAACAATTGAAGGTGTGGCTCGCGGTCCACAGCTTGACGAAATTCAGAAAGCATTCTTGGAAGGTGCCGCTTTGCAATGTGGCGTTTGTACTCCGGGGTTCATTATGCAAACCGAGGCCCTCTTGGCGTCGAACCCCAATCCAACCGAGGAAGAGGTACGATTCTACTTAGCCGGCAATTTGTGTCGCTGCACAGGTTATGACAAGATCGTTCGAGCAGTGTTGCAGGCTGCCCAGATGCGTCGCGAAGCGGCACATGCATGAAGTTTTAAGTACAGCTAACGCAGGAATTATTCGAATATGAGCACGACTTCTGCACAAAAGAAATACAAGGTCATAGGCACACGTCCGGTGCGCCACGATGGGGTTGATAAGGTAACAGGCCGAGCTAAATATGGCGCGGACATAAAGTTGCCCGGCATGATTTTCGGAGCCATCTTGCGCAGCCCACATGCGCATGCAAAGATCTTGAGTATCGATACGTCGAAGGCAGCCGCACTACAGGGAGTGCGCGCGATCGTGACTTCTGCCGATTTGCCCGATCAAGAAACTCGTACTGTAGAACTGGGCGAAGGGGCTGCTTATATGCCCCACTTTAGTTGCAACATTTTGGCTCGTGGCAAGGTTCATTACAAGGGACATGCCGTGGCGGCCGTGGCGGCGGATTCGGTCCACATCGCGCAGGAGGCTATCAAGCTGATCGAGGTCCAGTACGAGCCGTTGCCGGTAGTATTGGACGTGTTGCAGGCCATGCGTCCCGAGGCACCGGTGTTAAACAATGACGTTTTTACCGAGTCGATAGGGATGACCGCTGACCAGCAAAAGCGGAGTGGCCCGACGAACATCGCCAAACATTTCATGTTCTCCCAAGGGGACTTGGCGACCGGTTTTGCAGAAGCGGACGTCGTGGTCGAACGCCAATTTGATACGGCCATGGTCCATCAGGGTTATATCGAACCTCACAACGCTACTGCATTCTGGAATGCTGACGGCAAGTTAACCGTCTGGATGAGCACTCAAGGTTCGTTCTCGGTCCAACTACAGATGTCGGAGCTGCTGCGCATTCCCGTGTCGACGGTACGAATTGTCCCCATGGAAATTGGAGGTGGGTTCGGCGGCAAAATATCAGTCTACTTGCCCCCAGTGGCTGCATTGCTATCCAAAAAATGCGGCTTGCCCGTTCAGATTATCATGACGCGCGATGCGGTGTTCGAAGCCACCGGGCCAACTCCCGGGTCACATATACGTGTCAAACTGGGAGCAAAAAAGAATGGCAAAATCACTGCAGGAGAAGCCTGGATTGCTTTCGAGGCAGGTGCGTTTCCTGGTTCACCAATTGCCCCGGGCTGTATGTGTATCTTCGCTTGTTACGATATTCCACATGCTCGCGTCGAAGGCTTTGATGTCTGCGTGAACAAGCCCAGAACCAACGCGTATCGTGCGCCAGGTTCGACCCAAGTGGCGTTTGCCGTCGAATCCGTGGTTGATGAACTTTGCCGAACGCTCAACATGGACGCGGCTGAATTCCGGCTTTTAAACGCTGCCAAAGAAGGTACGCGCCGAGTCGATGGCCCGGTATTCGCGCGGATCGGGATGGTCGAGACAGTCGAAGCCATTCGAGATAGCGAACATTATCGCTCTCCCAAACCTGGTCGATTTCGCGGACGGGGAATTGCCTCAGGGGTTTGGTTTAATGTTGGCATGAAGTCGTCGGTGACCGCGACGGTTAACGCCTATGGTACGGTCGCGCTCGT
>CAZVBC010000235.1:0-11242 GCA_964625155.1 uncultured Pirellulaceae bacterium | reverse complement strand
ATCACCGTACGAATACCAGCTTCACGACAAGTGGCGATGACAGTTTTGGCCTCGTCACGCAGCGGGTCGCTCATGCCAACCAGGCCTACGAATGTTAGTTCTTTATCCATGTCGGCCTCTGTGTAAGCCTCTGGCAATTCACGATAAGCCAATCCGAGAACTCGCAGCGCCGCACCGGCCAACTCTTCATTCATCGCTTCCCACTGCTGGCGATCCTGCGTGGCGAAAGGAGTCACTCCCGTTGCTGTTAACTGAGAACTGCTGGCGGCTATCAACGTCCCCGGTGCCCCTTTTAAGAACGCGTGTATCGGACCTTGCGGTGTCTGATGCACTGTCACCATGCGCTTACTGAAACTGTCGAACGGCAATTCGCTTAGACGCGGAAATTCCTGCGTCAACGCGGTGAGATTTATCCCTGCTTTCTCCGCCGCGATGATCAACGCCACTTCCGTCGGATCACCCAGCACGGTGTCATGGCCATCGGCGCGTTCGACTTTGGCATCGTTGCACAACATGCCGATCCGTAGCGCCATAGCCAACGGTTCATCAGCGAGCGGATCGACGAGCTTGTCGCCAATTCGAAACGTCCCTTTGGTCGCATACCCCGCACCAGTCACTTCGACGCGGCGTTGGTCTAACGCAAAGACGCAGGCGGTCATCTCGTTTTTAGTTAACGTCCCCGTCTTATCGGTGCAGATGACGGTGACAGAACCTAGAGTTTCGACAGCAGGGAGTCGGCGAACGAGTGCTCGCATCCGCGCCATGCGTTGCATCCCCAGCGCCAACGTCATCGTGGTTACAGCCAGCAGGCCTTCGGGGACCGCAGCAATCGCCAGCGAGAGACCAATTTCCAACATGGGCCAAAAGTCGCTGACACCGCGAAGCCAGCCCGCTAGCACGATTATTGCGCACAGCACCAACACGATCACAATGAGCAAACGGCCAAGCCGAGCCAGTTTCTGCTCCAAAGGCGTGGCTCGAACGATCGCCTCATCGATCAGTATACCAATCTTGCCGACTTCTGATCGAGCGCCAGTCGCTGTCACCAGCAATCGCCCCCGTCCGTCCGTGATCGTTGTGCTTAGAAACGCCATGTTGAGGCGGTCCCCTAGAGAGGCCTCCTTGTCCTCAAGCACATCCGATGTTTTAGTCACCGCGAGCGACTCACCTGTCAGCGCAGCTTCCTCAACTTGCAATCGCGCGCATTCGACGATCCGGCCGTCGGCAGCAACTCTTGCCCCGGCAGCCAAAACAATCAGATCACCCGGCACTAAATCGGCCGCCGGTATCTCACTTTCTGCTCCATCACGAATCACATGGGCTAATCGTACCGACTGCTTCTGTAGTGCAGACAAGGCTTGCGATGCCTTCCACTCCGTGAAAAAGCCGATTGCGGCATTGACGACGATGACCACCAGGATGGCTACCGCTTCATAGTTGTCACCCATAGCAAAAGCGATCCCGGTGGCTGCGACCAGCAAGGCCACAATGATGCTGCGGAACTGAGCAAAAAGAATCGATAACGCCGAACGTTGTTGCGCCTGCACCAACATATTTCCGCCATACTGCACCAATCTTCGTGCCGCTTCAACTTGCGTCAGACCGCGTTCCCCATCGGTTTGTAGCTTTTCTGTGACTGCCTCGATCGGGAGCATATGCCACAAAGGATTTGCAATCGGCTGTGTGTCGGATTTCGCAATTTTGCGATCGGCGGATCGGAGAGTGTGACTGTGATTCATGACGGGCTACATGACTCGTTCGCGGTGGGTTCACTTCGGCATCGCCAGTCCGTGATTTCGGGCATATCTTCTTCGTGTACTGCGATGTAGCGTTTGTGCTCGGCTCGTTTGTCGACCATCGCCACCTCACTTCAGTCGCTCGTCGGCCATGCCGGGAACTCGGTCAATGGCATCCATCGAATGGATGATATGAATAAAAGCCTCGTAGCATGAGAAGAACCCGTGTCGACCAGTGAACAAGTAACCTTCGAGCCAGCCTAGGCTGGCGGTATACCTTGCAATCTTCGCGGCCTCGTCCGCCAGGATCGAGGAATGAACCAATCGTCTAGTATTCGGATTTTTGGAGTTTCTTTTCAACTACACGCTGCGCTTCCACTTTGATTCTTTGCAATATGGCTTGCAGTCCTTGCGTCCGAACCATTCCGAGTACTTCGGCAAGTCCTAGTTCTCGCAGCAAGCCAGAGTTCAACGAAAGTAGCTCAGCGGGCGATGTTCCTCGTAGCGAGCTGACTAACAAACTGATAAACCCGCGTACCGTAGGAGATTCACGTGGTGCATCGGCATAGATTTCAACTCGTCCGTCAACTACCTCGATCCAGAGATAAACCGGAGTTTGGCACTCAGGGACTCGGTTCTCACCTGCTAGACGTTTCGCCTGGAAACGCTGTGGCAAGTCGGGCAAGTTCTCGGAATACTCCAACAACAACTCCAAACGATCGGATACATCCAGATCGCAGAAGGTGCTGATCAGTTCATCTAGCTTACTTTTTTCGCTGGAAGATTCGTCGTTCACAGATTCCCTTATCCGTTGCAATTATACGTTCTTCTCGATGGGCATGCCAACCAGGTTGCCCCATTCCGTCCACGAGCCGTCATAGTTCTTTACGTTCGTAAAGCCCAGAAGATACTTCAACACGAACCACGTATGGCTAGAACGTTCGCCGATCCGGCAATACGCAACAATCAACTTGCCATCGCGCTTTAAGCCTGCTTCATTCAGGTAAATTTGTTCCAATTCGGCGTCGGATTTGAAGGTTCCATCCTCGTTAACCGCACGCGACCATGGCACACTGGCCGCACCTGGAATGTGTCCGGCCCGCAGTGCTCCCTCTTGCGGATAATCGTCCATGTGCAGTAGCTCGCCTGTGTATTCACCCGTCGAGCGGACGTCGATCAACGGTCTGCCAGCGGCCTGGTGCTTGAGTACCTCGTCGCGAAATGCGCGAATGGCAAGGTCTGGGTCTTTGGCGACATATAATCCGCTAGGATACCTGGGTTCACGTTGGCGAACGAATTCGCGACCCTCCAGTTCCCATCGCTTCCGTCCCCCATCCATGATCAAGCACTTTTCGTGACCATAAAGCTTGAACACCCAGAGCGCGTAACATGCCCACCAGTTGCTTTTGTCGCCATAGAAAACGACTGTTGTATCGTTGGAAATACCTTTCGATGCGCACAATTCGGCGAATCGCTTTTTCGAGATATAATCACGGATCGTTTGATCCTGCAAATCCGTTTGCCAATCGATCTTCACCGCCCCGCTGATATGACCTTGTCCGTACAACAGCACATCTTCGTCGGATTCGACAATCCTCACGTCTTGGTCGTTGCGATGTTCTTCGACCCAATCAGCGCTAACGAGTAAATCGGTATTTCCTAGTGTTGTGGCTTTCATTTGGTTACTTTCCCAATTCTTGGTAACGAACTTCTTTTTCAGTAAAACCTTTAAATTTCCGGTAATCCGCGATCAGCCAACAGCAGCGATTCCAAATACTTTCGAACTTCTGGTACGTTGACACCTTGAACAATTTCGTTGGCAAACGCAAAGATCAGCATGGCCCTGGCCAACTCTTTAGGAATGCCGCGGGAGCGCAGATAATTCAGCGCCTGAGCATCCAATTCGCCAACCGTTGCACCATGTGTGCAACGGACATCATCCGCGTAGATCTCCAACTGAGGTTGGGTGTCAATGATCGCATCATCGGAAAGCAAGATGGCCTGATTGCTTTGCATAGCGTTCGTTTTCTGAGCATGCGGATGAACGTAGATCTTGCCATTGAATACACCTTTGGCTTTGTCGTCGAGAATCCCCTTGTACAACTCATTGCTGCGGCAATTAGGCTTGGCATGATCGATTCTGGTACGACAATCCATCAATTGATCACCAACAGGCATGTACAGTCCGTTCAGCGTGCAATTAATTCCTTCGCCGTCTAGAAAACAATCGACCTCATTTCTCGCCAGCGCGCTACCGAAAGCGAAGTAGTGGGAATGGTAGGCACTGCGAGATTGCAAATGAACGCGCGTCGTCGCGACATGTACCGCGTCGATTTGTTCTTGCTGCAACTTGTGATGATGCAGTTCCGCCGATTCGGCCAGATTGATTTCCGTGAAGCTGTTGCTGAAATAGCCCCTGTTACCTACGCCGACGTAACTCTCGATAATGGTCGCTTGGCTATTCCTGCCAAGCGAAATCAAGTTTCGAGGATGGCAAGCGATTAACTGTCCGCCGCCAGCGGTAGCAAAAATGAGATGAATTGGCTGACTCAACTGTACATCAGCTGGGACATCGATGAGGGCACCATCCTCAATAAATGCCGAATTGAGAGAAGTAAACGCCGATGGATGCGAGCTTGCACCAGTTAGCCTTTGGCGAACGGAAGCTTGGCCGTCCCGAATGGATTCTGCCAGACTGCCAGCGACCTCTGGATCAAGCAAGGCGTGTCGCGACCAACGCTCGCTGTAGCGACCATTGATGAACACCAAGCGGTTGAAATCCTCGGTCAATGTCGCTTGCTTAATCAACGGGCCGAGGACTGAATCGATCGCTGAATCGTGGGTCGGCAGGTGGAAGGCATGACGCAGCAGTGGAGCAATGTTGGTGAACCGCCATTCCTCATCGCGAGTCGTGGGCAGCCCCTTCTCAACGAATCGATTCATGCCTTCAAGACGAAGTGAATTCGTCCAGTCCGGAACTGCAGAGGACTGCCGTTCACGGAATCTTGCATGTTGCTGTTCAAAGCTCAAAGTTTCCGTAGCCAGCATATCGCTATCTCTCTATTAGCATTTCAAAGTTTTTATAATTGTGGAGCTCATTCCACCGGATAGGCTGCGGGACCGTCAAACGCTTGCAGTCGCGGCAGGTCCCAGAAAGGCATAGCCATTTTCTTCCAGTTCGAGAGCCAGCGACTTGTCGCCGGAACGAACGATTTTTCCGTCCGCTAGCACATGAACGTGATCAGGCACAATGTAATCAAGCAAGCGTTGATAATGTGTCACAACAATGATGGCGCGATCGGTGCTTCGCAATCGATTCACTCCCTCGGCGACGATCTTCAAGGCGTCAATGTCCAAACCAGAATCGGTTTCGTCGAGAACAGCTAGCTTGGGCTCCAACATGGCCATTTGGAGAATCTCGTTCCGCTTCCTTTCACCGCCCGAGAAGCCTTCGTTGACAGAGCGTTCCATCATGCTCTTGTCCATTCCCAGCCAAGCCATTTTCTCCTTCAGTAAGCGTAGGAACTCAACGGTTTCAATCAGCGGCTGTTGGTGATACTTGCGAATGGAGTTGATGGCGACTTTCAGGAAATACTTGTTGCTAACGCCGGGAATTTCGACTGGGTACTGGAATGCTAGGAAGATCCCTTCGGCCGCTCGCGCTTCGATATCCATATCCAAAAGATTCTTGCCGCAATACACTACTTCACCTTCGGTCACTTCGTAGTCCTCACGGCCAGCCAGGACGTGAGCCAGAGTGCTCTTGCCAGAACCATTTGGTCCCATGATCGCGTGGACTTCGCCAGCAGTTACGGTTAAGTTGATTCCCCGGAGGATTTCTCGATCCTCGGAACGAGCACGTAGATTATTGATTTCAAGCATTTTCAATTTTATTCAGGTGTGTTGCTTATCCAACGTTGCCTTCGAGGCTAATGCTAAGGAGTTTTCGAGCTTCCATCGCGAATTCTATGGGAAGAGCATCGTAGACTTCTTTGCAGAATCCGTTGACGATCATGTTCACGGCATCTTCTGTGGGCAACCCGCGCTGCCGACAGTAGTAAATCTGGTCCTCTCCCACTTTTGAAGTCGAAGCTTCGTGCTCAACTTTGGACGACGTGTTTCGGACTTCGATGTAGGGGAATGTATGGGCACCGCATTGATCACCTATCAACAACGAGTCGCACTGCGAGAAATTTCGGGCATTAGCGGCACCCTTTTGGATCTTCACCAGCCCCCGGTAACTGTTCTGCCCCTCACCGGCCGAAATGCCCTTCGAGATAATAGTACTCTTGGTGTTCTTGCCGATATGGATCATCTTGGTGCCGGTATCCGCTTGCTGTCGATTGGCGGTCAACGCAACGGAATAAAATTCACCGACAGAATTGTCTCCTTGCAATAGGACACTGGGGTACTTCCAGGTGATCGCCGATCCAGTTTCAACCTGGGTCCAAGAGATTTTGGAATTATTGCCTCGGCAAGCGCCACGCTTGGTCACAAAGTTGTAGATACCACCACGACCCTCGGCGTCTCCCGGGTACCAGTTCTGCACTGTTGAGTATTTGATCTGAGCATCTTCCAACGCCACCAATTCGACAACCGCTGCATGAAGTTGGTTTTCATCTCGCCTCGGCGCTGTGCATCCTTCGAGATAACTGACGTAACCACCCGTTTCCGCGATGATCAAAGTACGTTCGAATTGGCCTGTATTCTGCGCATTGATGCGGAAATAGGTAGACAGATCCATTGGGCAGCGAACCCCGGCGGGAATGAAGCAGAAGGAGCCATCGCTGAATACCGCCGAATTCAGAGTTGCAAAGAAATTGTCCGAGTAGGGCACGACCGAACCCAAATACTTCTGTACTAAGTCAGGATGGTTATGAACCGCCTCTGAAAACGAACCGAAGATGACACCGTGTTTCTCCAGCGTCTGCTGAAACGTGGTTGCCACGGATACGCTATCGAATACCGCGTCGACGGCAACGCCAGCAAGAGACTTTTGCTCTTCCAGAGAAATCCCCAGTTTCGCGTAGGTCTCCAGCAATACGGGATCGACCTCGTCCAAACTTGTTAGCTTTGGACGCTGCTTCGGTGCCGAATAGTAGACTGACTTCTGGTAATCGATGGGCGCATACTGAACGTTTGGCCACTTTGGCTCTTTGAGAGTTAACCAATGTCGATAAGCCTTCAGTCGCCATTCCAAAAGCCAGCCGGGTTCAGCTTTCTTCTCAGAGATAAGCCGAACGACATCCTCATTCAAGCCAGGCGGAATAGCATCCGCTTCGATCTCGGTAACGAAACCGTGTTGGTATTCGCGTTGCGAGTACTCTTTAAGCAACGCGTTTTCAGTTGACATGGCAGATACTCCAATCTGTTCTGGGGGCATTTATTAGTCAATAGCGTTAGGCCTAAGCAGAAAACGCACTTCCTCAACCGCGAGGCTTAACTGCGTTGTCTACCACAGCGAGAATGCCATGAAATGCCTTAACCGCTTCATATCTTCGTTGACGCTTTAGTCGAAGCCGAGCTAATGCTCCAATCCATTGCAGGAGACACCAAGACTGCGCGAGTCCCTCTATTTACCTAACTGTCGATGGAACGCTGGGTTCCGTTGGTGTGCCGTCATTGATGAAGTTTGTATACGCGAAGTAACTCAAAGCTATAACAATCACGAAGAGCATGACCAGTGGATAGGTTCCCATCTCTAGCCAAAGCGGAGCACTAGGATGAACGTCGCCTATCGGCTCATCTTGGCCAGTAATCGAATTCTCGATCGTGTCCAACAGTGTGTCGTTTTCGTGATTCGTTTTCTTGCTAATCGCTTGCTTACCTCATGGCAGTCTGAGTGCCTACTTCTTACCCTCTTCGCAGTGCTTGATGCACTCACGACAGGCTTCCGCACATGCTTTGCATTTGGGATCTTGGCTAGCGTACTTTTCGCATTCAGCCAGACATTTGCGGCTTACTTCCGCGCACTTGCTCATTATTTCTGGTGTGCAAGTACCGGCCTCGCAGTTACGGGCGCATTTTACACACTCTCGATTGCAGGCCACGCATGCCCGTAAACACTCCAAGCGGGCTGGAACTTTTGTCATCGCCACTGCGCAAGCGTCGATGCACTCAAGACACGTATCAGCGCACGTCCAACACGCCTTGTCCAAGTGCTTTTCGGCCTTTCCGCTGGGGACTTGAGCCAGGCCAATTGAGGCGAATGCAACAAAAGCAACTAAGCTCAATGCAACATTTCGTAGTAACATCGATTCACTCCTTCAATACAGATTCGATCATCTAAACGCTTGGCAAAACAGTTCCGCCAAACCGTGTGACTAGATTCTTGAGTACTTGCCCAATCTCTGCCATCAAGTAAACAGCCAAAGCAACATGGCGGTTTCCGCTACACGCTTTGAATCTTGTAGCTATGCGTGGAGAATATCGGATTCGACCTGTGATCAACGTTTCCGCCAAACACGTTTTGGCGGATTGGTTATCCGTCCTGGTTGATTCCACCAGATCCTATTCGGGAATGAACCGATGTTTGAAAGAAGCTTTCATCGAAACAATCGCAATCACAAGGCTTCGGTAACTTTAAAAATCTCTGGCAAGGTTATGTTGTCGATTCCCTTTTTGGTGTCACAGGAAGCTATAATCCGAGTATTCAATGTCACTTCGTCTTTACCTCCTGCGTCATGGTGAAACTGCTTGGTCACTTTCCGGCCAGCATACTGGCCGAGCTGATATTTCTTTGACTAGAAACGGTGAATCTGAAGCTCGGCAGTTGGGCGAACGGATTCGGCCGATATCATTCGCTCGCGTATTTTGCAGCCCACTGATTCGTGCAATACAAACGTGCGAGCTAGCGGGGTTATCTAAGAGCATGTTGATCGATTATGATCTGGCAGAGTGGGACAATGGCGACTACGAAGGCAAGACACATGCTGAGATTTTTGCTCTGTGTCCGAACTGGAATATCTTCCGTGACGGTTGCCCCAACGGCGAAATGCCATCTGATATGGAGACGCGGGCAGATCGATTAGTAGCTCGCTTCAGTGAGCTTGATGGCAACGTTGCAATCGTTGCACATGGCCACCTCGGTCGTGTCCTTGCCGCACGTTGGCTCGGACTGGCTGTGCAATATGCCAAGTGCCTTTTACTAAATACGGCTTCAGTGAGCATACTTAGCTTTGACCGCGAACATGGAACACCTCGATCGATCATGTTATGGAATTCAACGCCGCAGAATTCACTTCCAATCGCTTCACTCAAAGAAAGTAAGTCTTTGTCAGAAATGAAGTGGCATGCGATTGAACGTTGGGAGAACGAAGGCGGGCGTCAAGAAGATGAGGCAACGGATGTATCTACCACGGTGCTTCCATCAATTCCTGGATTAACGCGGGCGTTGTGACGGCTATTAATCAGGTGTCGATTCCTCGTTTCCACCAGCATACTTCACGCGATGCGGACCAGTGACTTGCCCATATTATCGCCTTTGAACAAGCCGATGAACGCTTTGGGGGCGTTCTCAAGTCCATCGGTGACGGTCTCTTCCCAGACAAGGGCGTTTGATTTTATCCATCCCGACATATCGTTTAGAAACGCGTATTGCTGATCGAGAAAATCAGAGACCAGCATTCCTTCTATACGAACCCGTTTGCCGATAATCTTGAACAGGTTGCGTGGTGCTGGTACAGGCTCAGTCGAATTGTAGGTGGAGATCATTCCGCACGAAACGACAACGCCATGAATGTTCATGTGATCAAGTGCAGCTTCGAGATGTTCACCGCCGACGTTATCGAAGTAGACGTCGATACCGTTTGGAGCCAGAGCACCAAGCTCACCAGATAGGTCTTCGGTTTCGTTGTAGTTGAAGACTTCATCAACGTGCGCTTTCTCACGCAGCCAAGCGATCTTCTTTGCATTGCCTGCACTTCCGATCACTCGACAATCCATCAACTTCGCGATCTGACAAACGACCGAGCCCACTGCACCCGAAGCAGCGGAAACGAAGACCGTACTTCCAGACTTGAGTCGTGCCACTCGAGTCAGGCCCGCCCAAGCTGTCATGCCGGTCATACCAAGCACGCCCAAAAACGTTTGCACGGGAGCCAATTTTGAGTCTACTAAGGAGACTCCTTCCCCAGTCGACTTCCATTTTTCGCGCCAACCGAGGCTTCCCAGCACGTAGTCCCCGACTGCGAAGTCCGCATTGAGCGATTCGATCACCTTGCCGACACAACCGCCTTCAAGCGGTTTGCCGATCTGAAATGGTTTCACATAGCTGGCCGAGTCGTTCATTCGTCCGCGCATATAAGGATCGACCGACATCCACTCGTTTAGGACCAGAAACTCGCCTTCAGCGATTGGAGACAAAGTCTCTTCACCAATCTGAAAGTTTGCTTTTGTTGGAACACCGTCGGGGCGCGATTTCAGTTCGATCTGTCGAGACTTGATTCGAGTTGCAGTTGACACTTCTCTTTTCCTTAATGGACGCGTTTTAGCCGAACTCGCCCGAGTTCGAGAGCCTAGCGAGTAGCTGAAGTCTGACGATTCCAGCTACCCAAAACGAAGACTTGAAAGAGCACGAGCCAAATAGCATCATGCCATCGCTGCGGGAGCTGGTTCAGGGAAATCCGCGCCACGCGATACTTCTTCCCAGGCTTTAAACTCTTCGCGAAGTTCATCGATCTTGGCGATCGCGCCATCGTACGCATCGTTGCCAAGCAACAGGCGATGAGGTGGATTTGGGGATTCGACGGCCTGCACGATCGCTGCGGCGGCTCGAATTGGGTCACCATCCTGATTGCCTGAGATAGCCCTTAGTTGGCGAATATTCTTGTCAGCCGTATTTGCATAGTCTGCAATCTGATGCTTTGTTTCATTTGCTGAACTCCCAGCCCAATCTGTTCGGAAGCCGCTCGGTTCGACCAACATGACTTTAATGCCTAATGGTTCGACCTCTTGCCAAAGTGCTTCTGACAACCCCTCGACTGCGAATTTCGTTGCGTTGTAGTAGCCAAGGGCTGGGAATGAACGCAATCCTGCTATCGAAGAAAGATTCACGATAAAGCCCTGACGGCGCTCTCGCATGCCAGGTAGAACAATATGAATCATGCGACTGAGCCCGAAGACATTCACATCGAACATCTTACGCACTTCGTGCTCGTCACTTTCCTCCACCGCAGCAAAGTAGCCAATGCCAGCGTTATTGACCAAAACATCAATGCATCCGAAATGGTCGACTGCGGCTTTGACTGCCGCTTCGGCCTGTGTCCTGTCGGTCACATCCAGCTTGAGCACTAATGCATCACCCAACTTGGCTAAGTCGCTCACATCGTTCGGGTCGCGAGACGTAACAGCCGTTCGGTATCCCAATTCCAGTACATGAGTTGCGATCTGACGTCCAAATCCCGTAGAGCATCCCGTGATAAACCAAACAGGCTTCCTGGATTGCGTAGTGTTTTTTTCTGTGGTTGCCATTTCTTGTTCTTTCTCCAATTTTGATTCATCGAACT
>CAZVBC010000234.1:0-11326 GCA_964625155.1 uncultured Pirellulaceae bacterium | reverse complement strand
CTCGATGTACGGATTCAATCAGGACGCCTTGGGCAGACGCGTCTTCCGGGTTTTTCAGTTTGACGCCGAACATTCCGCGATAAAGAGTCTTTTTCGTGTTCAAGTCCGAGATAGTTAAGATCGGTGCCAAGGCAGAAATCGGAATTATTTGAGTCCCTTGAAAACTCTTCAAAGTAGCCGGTCCGGGTGCTAAAAATGATTCAACCACCAATCCCAACAGTTCTCCTTGAAGATTGAATACGCCTCCGCCATTTGCATACGAAGGGAGTGCAATATCCAGTTCAAACAGTACCATTGCCAGGTCTCGGTCCCAGTAATCACGCGATGCAACAATTCCTTGACGGACGACAACACCTGCCGCTCCACCAAAAAAAGATGCGACCAATGGAGCTCCGAGCTGAGTTTCGGTCGGTGCAATTGCGATCGGCTTGCATCCGGTAATCGGCTCGGCACTTCTAAGCAACGAACACCCAGTCACTTCATCGTATACAATCGGCTGAATTGCAACCTGCTTCCCTGCGCCTAGTCGAACCGAGTATTTGTTCCCTTCGCTTGGACGGCACGGCAATACGGTCAAAATTGTCGAGGTATCCACAACGACGACACCCGATTGTTGGCTATGGATTATTTGCTTAGCTTGAGATTCCTTTGCCTCCTGAGTTTGTAGAAGAGCTATACCCGAACCGTTGCGTTCATTGATTTGGTAACCACGCAGGGCCACGACAGGGACCGACGTTTCTAGCTCGATGGTCACATGCGACGATTCAATTTTCTCTGCCGCTACCGACACGTCACTAACTTGACCTGCGGCTGGAGCTAGCGCCTGGCAATAAACTAGCAACAAACAGAAAACGTGCCCAAGTTTGATTCTATTCATCACAAGCTCTCTAAAAAGTGAAGTCTAAGAATTTGAGAGTGTTTAACTGGATAGGACCACCTTCGATCAAGTGAATGGCTTTTGGCGACACAATTAACCGGAGTGCGTAAGCCCCGGTTCCTTTGATTTCGCGGCCAAAACCGGACGCTAACGCGTTCCGGCTGAACGAACGTGGCACTTTCCAACTAACGCAAGCGGCAAAAAGGAACTTTCCAACGCTGGGCTCACGCCAATTGGCACTTACGTTGTGGCGGAACCAGCGCAAGCCATCTGGTAAACTCTTCACAGCCGTTCGTCTACAGCTCAAATGCATCTTTTGCTGACGGCTCATACAGTACTTTCAGGAAGTAGTCGCGATCTCTCGCATCCAATCGGTCTAGGTCGGCTGGTACAATAAATTCGCGTGTCTCCCATCGTTGACCAGCCGATTCGAATTCGGAATTAATCGCGCTATTTGGTTCAGTCTCGCCAACAGGTACAACGGCCGTCCAAACCAAGTTCATCCTAAAGGGAGCAATCTCAGGTTGTTCTATCTCAATCGCCAACTTGGGACTTACCACCGTATCTCGAACCGAGAAGTTTACAGGCGTTTCGTGATTTCGCGATGAAGTAACCAATCCCACAAAAGCGATGGTAGTCGCCGCGATTACCGAACCGCTCCCAAATCGAAACCAGCGCAGGCGTTTGCGTCGGCGATACAACTCAGCTACTGTTGGAGGTTGGGAAAATGGGAGCTCGTCATAACCCCCCAAGCCAAAACGCTCCGTGCCAATCTCAGGAATTCCTTGAGGCTCAGTACCATCTGTCATCGTGCGATTCGCGAATTTAAAGTAGGTGCAACGGGCCAAACTGCGCTGGGTGGCGCCCAGTCAATGCTCTCCATTTCCAGTCTCAATTTTTTCAAACCGTAGTGAACGCGTGTCTGAGCGGTTCCCACGGCACATTTTTGTAGCTTGGCGATTTCGTCGAAACTCATGTCTTCACCGAAACGCAGGAAAATCGATTGTTGTTGCGCGATGGGCAAATTACGGACTCGAGCCCAAACGCTCTCTTTCCACATTCGCTCCGCCAATTCGTACCTCGGATCATTGGAATATTGATTAGAATCTTCGCGTAATAAAATCCAACGGCGAATGAGCTGTTCGGCTCGCATGTACGACCGCCGTTGACTGCGATGTACGTTTAACAATATCGAATACAACCAAGTTGCCTCACTTGCGCGACCATCGTACTGTTCCCATTTCTCGATCGCGCGAACAAACGTTTCTTGTACCAAATCGTCGGCACCCCAAGCATCGCCAATCAATAACCACGCAGCGCGCCGAATGCGAGCGTAGTGCTTGCAAACCCATTCATCGTCCGGTGGCGAAGGTGGCATTTAGTTTCTCGAATACATAGAGCCTTTTGCAATGTTAGACGCCACCGACATGAAATCTGTTCAATGCTAAGGCCAGAATGTTGAAAACATGGTCAAGACTGTATCGAAAAAACGAGCTTTCGAACCGAACGGAATTTCTCAAGGTCGTTTCGCTGAACCTGTCCCTGGCTGTCAGAGTACCTGTCGCAAAAGTGATTGCGCCCGCGTACAAGTTGCAAGGAACAAAGTTGCGAGGAACGGGCGAGCGACAATGAATTAACTTCGCCCGCCGAGTCGTTGCCAAAAGGTACGAGCTTTACGAAGCTTGCCAGCGTTATCGGTTTGCCAAGTCTGACCGCTGACAGGATCGAGGCAGGTCAAATAGCCATTGCCGAAACAAAAGGTGTCGATACAAACCAAGTGCCCAAAATCAGCGATTTCGCCATCTAATTGAGGCGTATGCCCGCAAATTACGGTTTTGCCTGAACAATGAGGCGCAGGTAGTCGCTCGTTCAAATGTTGCCAGTACAGCGAATATTCGTCCTGCTGGTCCATTGGCAATTCGGGGGCGTAGTTCGCGTGAAGAAAAATGTGAGACGCCGTTTCAAAAAAAGGCTGGCACTTGGCGAGAAAATCGCGATGTTCGACGGGCACATTGTTCAAGTCGCCTCCATAGCTGGCCAGCGTTGATTGTCCACCCAGTTCCAGCCAGGGTTGAGGATCCAATCCACTGAGCGCGCCGCGAAACATGATCTCGTGGTTGCCGAGCAAAAACACAGTGGGTACAGTTTTGCTCAGTTGCAACAACGACTCGATAACACCTCGACTGTCGGGTCCACGGTCGACGTAATCTCCCAAGCAAATTACCAAATCGTCCCTTCCAGGCGCGATCGCATTTAATAATCCAACCAGGGCTTGGCAACAGCCATGTATGTCGCCGATAACTAAAGTGCGCATACGCGATACTCAGTTTGCTGATGGGTCTTCGGGAATGCGCACCGGATCGATACCCTGAGTGATTATTCCACGTCCAATCTGCCGGACCGCGAGTTGCCAAACTTCATCGCTCGCCGAGAAAATTTCTTCGCGAGTCGGTTGCCAGACCAACCAACCTCCCTGCTTTAGTTCGTCTTCCAATTGTTTTGGGCCCCATCCAGAATAACCGTCGAAGACTCGGTAATTGCCTACCGGGTGTTCACAGATCTCGGTAAATTTTTTTTGCTCAGTCGTCAAGTAGATCCCCAAACAACACGTCACGTCTGCTTGGTCATCGCGCTCATGCAATACCGCTAGCGGTCCATCGACTGGCCCACCGGTATGAATAAGTGACGCGTTGTCGACTTCACGTTCCAATACGTGTCCCAGTAATTCCCCAACTGTAACTTGCGTCGCACGATTGATAATCAATCCGTACGCACCTTCGTCATTGTGCTTGACGATAAATACAACCGAGCGCGCAAAGTTTGGATCGTGAAGATAGGGAGATGCAACCAGCGCCTGTCCTTCAAGACTACTCACGTCAGGGCTTACCTTCTAATCAACTTGTCGATTTCTGCGACCAGGTGTCGCGCCATACACAACCTGCCCACGACCAACCGACACCAAACCCAATTAACATACTAGGTTTATTCGCACTCATACGATGTTCGTGACGCATATCACAAATCAAGATCGGCAATGTACTAGAAACCGTATTGCCAAACCTAGCTAATCGAATCGGCAAACGCGAATCGTCCAGCCCCAATCTTTCTTGCAACATTGACAACATTTTATAGGTTGCTTGATGAAGAAGAAACACGTCAATCTCGTCGAAAGTCAAATGCGCAGCCGCGAGAACATCATCGACTAGTTTGGGAACTGCCGAAACAGAAAAACTGATCAGACTCGGTCCATCCATGTACAGGCGACTCTTCCAGCGTTTTCGATGACGCGGTTTGATGCTATCGCGAGCTGCTCTACACCCTCCGTCACCGACGATCAACGTATCTGCGCCACTTCCGTCGGTACCAAACTGGAACGCATGTAACGACGGATAGTCGCGAGCGCAAATCAACGTTGCCGCCGCAGCGTCGCCAAAAATCGTACGCAAACTCCGATCGTCAGCATCGATGTACTTCGAATAGGTCTCCGAAGTAATCAACAAAACGTTCTTGGCAGCACCCGCGCGAATCAAACCGTCGGCGACCGCCAATCCGTACACAAATCCCGAACATCCCAAATTAAAGTCCAAGGCGCCTGTATTGGTGCGCAACCCTAAACGCTGTTGAAGCAAACAGGCCGTCGTGGGCAAGGGATAATCTGGCGTTTGTGTGCACAACAGCAAAAAATCGATCGATTCGCGATCGACATCATGTTCCCGAAACAACTTTTCTGCGGCCATGAGTGCCAAGTCCGCTGACGTTTCGTCAGGTTCCGCGATATAACGACACTGAATTCCAGTCTTTTCGGCGATCGTAGGAACATCCCACTCTGGAAAGAGTTCTTGCAACTGAGCGTTCGTCTCACTTCGCGCCGGCAGATGAACCGCAATCGGACCAATTTCAGCAAAAAACACTGTTCTTATCCTTGCACGCAACAACGCCAGCTCTGTCGCTTAATGAAAAGCAATGTCTACCTGAATTCCAAGGGATAAAACTGCAAGCGTACCGTTATATCGTGATTATTGTACTACCAATAGACCTGCCAGCTCCATGACCAACGCTCTAACCAAAACTCCAGCGTCAGGTAACCCGCGCGAGGATAATATCGCCATAACGAGCAGTAACTACAGCCGCAACGACGGCCAACATGACTCCACTGGTAAGGACGATGGCCAACTCGGCTGCAATCAATTGGAATAGAGTGCCACGACTGCTGCCGAGCAAAAACATAGTCCGCATCTCCCGTTGGCGCAAACGAGTCGACAGCCACAACACCAAGCCAAGCAACAACAGCGCTGCACAAGAAAGCAATAACGACCCTGCATCAAATAACTGCCGCACCTGGACCACAATATCCATGAATTCTTGAACAACTTCGACTGGTCGAATGATCTGATGCGACTCGTCCGGAGACAAATATCTACCCATTAGCAGAGTCTCGGCCTTAACCGAATTGGGAACGACAATAATGGCCGTAAGCGGGTATTGGTCGGAAGACCCATGAAAGTGAAACGATTTTTCATTGTCATCGGTAACTTCGGTAAACTGCTGCATATTCTCGCGCCCAGCCGCATGCTGGTGATCGTCCGTTTTAAGCGCTTCGGGCTGCGTTGAATGTCCGTGGCCAATACCTGCAATAATCCAAGTAGTCTTGAGGTCACACCAAACAACGTCGTCATCGGGCGAGCCGCTGGGTTGCAGTATCCCCGTAACTCGCATATTGAGTGGCGAAGGACCGGACAAGTCGAATAAGTTTTCGGGTTCTGACAACAAGCGATCACCCGGGACAACCTCCAACTTGCGAGCTGCGCCAGCACCGACGACACAGTCACCCAATCGTTGCATTGGCCCACCTTGCCCCAACCGCAGATTGCGAAAGCGATAGTAGTCCGTTGAGGTCCCAACAATTGCAATGCCCTGCGTTCGAAAGCGAGCAAAAATTGGAATGGCATGGGCTAGTTGGCTATCGGCAATACGTTTGATTTCACTACGAGTTATTTCAGGTGTCGCCTCGCCACGAAAATAAAGCGCATGCATGGCAAGCGCAAATCGGCTCCCCTTCTTTCCCACAACTAGTGGCGTTGTATTCGATCGCAAAAATAACTGCTGCTCGAAACGCTCGATGGTCCAGTGCGTTGCTAAGGGCAAGTAACACATCACCGCCACGGCCGCAATTAAGATGCACGTGCGACCTCGATAATGAGATATATACCTAAATGCCAGCAGCCAAGCACCCCGCATTTACGCCTCCAAAATTTCAGGCGTATCGATCTGGAACTCCACCATATCGATCGTCCGATTGAACTGCGGTAACAGGCTGTGATCGTGAGTCACGAACAACACCGTAGTTCCTTCCGAGGCGGCTTGGGCGAGTAACAAGTCGAGAATTTCGCCCGCCGATTGGCGATCCAAACTTCCTGTCGGTTCATCGGCCAACAATACTTTGGGTCTAGTAATTAAAGCGCGACATACCGCAACTCGTTGACGTTCTCCTTGCGAAAGTTGGTCGGGACGACGTTTGAGCTTCGCAGCCAACCCCACTCGAACGGCCAGCTCTTGGGCTGCTAAACGCGTTTGGTTACTTAGTCTCAAAGCACGATTGATATAGAAAGGCAAGAGTATATTCTCGTTCACCGTCAGATAATCGAGCAACTCAAATTCTTGGAATACAAATCCGATGTTGGCGATGCGAAATGCGCGCCGCTGAGAATCAGATAGTTGGTCGATGCGCGCGTCTCCCAGCCGGATCATGCCTCGCTGTGGCTTGACCGCTCCGGCGACCAATCTCAATAACGTTGACTTACCCGATCCGCTCGGGCCGACGATCGCCACTTTCTCGCCTTGCTCAACCGTCAAGGCAGAGATACTTAACCGGAAACTCGACGAGTTATAGGAATAATCTAAATCATTGATCTGAATCATGGCTGCGAATGCTCGTTTCGAATTTGAGTCGTTTTTCGTCGAGCAATTGAAAACGCTCAAGCTTCCAAGCGTTATCGTGACGTCCCAGATTCAACCGCGCTCGATATTCGCTAACACGTTTATGCACATGTCCCCAGTGTTCGGATACGCCTGTAACTTGCCAGCGAACGTCAAAGCCAGTAGAACTCTTACCCGCAATCGGATCAACTTGTTGTACTTGAACGAGCGTGGCATGAGACAACGCACCTCCCTGTTCAGCCATTAACAGTGACCGCTTTACGCGCAGGTAAATTTCACGCAGTAATTCTCCGGTGACACTAGCGGCCAGTGCGTCGTAGACATCTTCATCGTCGCGAAAATCGAAAGCTCGATAGAGGTTGGTGAGAGTCAGTTCAATGGTCTTGAGTCGTTGCGATTCACCCAAGGTATCATCGATTGCTACCACAGGAGTTACTTTTGGGCCAATTAAGTCGCCGGTCCACTCGTAGCTTCTGGAAGAATCGTGGAAATAAAATCGTCCCGGGGCTTCATTACCAATTAACAAGACGGAATTAATAAACGGCGCGAATTCCGTGAAGATGTCCCATTGAACCGTTGCCGTTCGAGGTGTCTGGCGACTGGGAAAAGTCAAAATCACCCCGACTCGAGCTTGATGGACGCTCACTCGACGAGGTTCGGCATTGAGGGCAAAGTCATTGATGTCCAATGAGAAAAAATTTAGGCGAGTCAACTTGGCTTCAACTGGCTGGCCGTTAATGACTACGCGGTTATGTTGTCGAAAGAACTGTTCAATCGCGGCATGCAAAGCCACCTGCTCGTCCACTTCGATGAATTCGGGTTGCTTCCTCGGAATCGGCAACCATTGCTCCAAAGTCAACAATGGAATGAGAATCTCATGACGCAACTCAAATCGAGTGATATACAGAAACGAAAACAGACCGGTATAACTTGATATCCCTAACCGGCTGCGCAATTGCTCGTCGCGCTTCTTGCGAAGTTCGACAAATGATTCTTGTTTACCATTTTGTTTGCTTTGCCAGTCGAAGCTGACGGTGTGAGGGCGACTATAGATTATTTGGGTCGATTTTTCGAAAAACCGACCAGCATGTAAAACGTGAAGGTCCATGACCGCTGGCAAAACTGCCTTTGGACCTCCAAAGTTCTGCACAAAAGTCAGGAACTTGGGCTTGCGCTGGACTAACTTGTAAATCATGTTAAATCCGATGGCTCGCTGCATTAGTTCATTTTGAGCCACTCCCGCATTATCGATTTGATCGAGAATTGCTTCCTGGATGTTGCCTACCAATCGATTGCCATCGGCGTCCAGGATCGTGAAGTAATCAAGCACAAACTGTCGATGTTTTTGGGCCGCCGCTTGCAACTCAGCAGCCGCGTACTTCATCTGTCCATCCGCAGCCAATTGATGGTACAGGACCAGGTCCTCCAACATAATCTGCATTTCGATCAACACTTGATCCTCGCGCACGTCGACAATTGCCGAGCTGAGCGAAATAGGATGAGCATCCAACTGCCGCGCAGAAACGCAAAGGCCTAACCAAAAAAGTACTGCAACCAGAACTACCAACCAATTGCAGATTGGCCAAGCTGCCTGACGACCATTTCGCTTGCACTCTCTCATGTGCTGTTCATTCCACTTTGTCTACTGCCTCGAATGCTCATTCCACTGTAACCAGCGCTTCGATCCATTCGTTAAATTCCATACCAGCCGAACGCACTGAACCGGTTACGAGGTGGTTTCCCGTGGCTGAGCCCACGTTCACAGAGAATCGTACGCTCCCTTGTTGCCCCGGTTCCAGCGTGATTGACTCTTGCGCTGACGATAACCGCATGCTGCTGTTCGTTACCTTCGGCGCAATAACAAAATCACGTCGAATTGGCGAATGATTGGTAACTTGCACCGCCAATTCAATCGCCCGATTCTTTGGCGCGGTGACTGCATAGGGATAGAACACAGCCCACTGTTCATCCACGCCATAGTTGGGAGCGTCCCAAGGAAACAATTCCTTCAAGATTTCGTTGCGCTGTCGATAGCGGCTCTCAAGATAACTCAACTCTGCATCGGAAAACTGAAATACAAACGGAATGTGTTCATTGACCAGCCAAATTGGTTGGCTTATCTCGCGCAGTTTTTTAAAGCACAGGTTGAACCCACCATCATCGTGCACGAGGTTGCGATTCAGCAAACAATAATCATCAATACCCGACGGCGCTAAGGCATCACCGATAAAGAAAATGGGGCGTTCGTTTGGCTTGCGAACTAGCAGCGCTCCATGATACAGCGTCTGACCTGGGAAAAAATGAAACGTTAGTTCAAATTCATTCCACGTCATCTGGTGACCACTTTCGACGACTTGGATATCGCGAATCCCGTTGGCGGTCAGCGCAGGCATCCGATACGCACCTGGATTTTTCAAGATATCTACGTACTCGGGTGTCGCGTAGACGGGACAACGGAACTTTTCAGCCGCAGCTTGCACCATGTCCGTGTGATCGTCATGGTAATGCGTTACGAAAATTCCTTCGACACCTTTGATTACACCCGATTCGACCAGTTTTTGGACTGCATCAATGACCCGTTGATATCCGCAGTCAAGCAAAAAGCCAGCTCCACTTTCTGAGATCAATAATCGGCTGGTAGCATTTTCATACACCCACTCTGGCGCCTTCTCATGCAACGAGTATGGCATCAACTGGATAGCTGCACCTTTTCCAAGCACACGCTCACCACAACTCTTCATGCGTTCTTCTTTGAAATACCAATGTAGTGCGTTGGTTGAAAGATAATTGCCGTAGATCGCACTTACTCGTTCAAGCAATTTTTTGATCGAAGCTTGTGGATTGGTGATCACTGGACCTCGAGCCGGTACCAACATATCGGGTTGGCAAGCGGCAATTTTCTTGAGGCTCTCCACCAACTGCGACAGGCGTGCCGCGTAGCCATGATATCCTCGTATCGAAGCTTCTGGGATCGCGTCCTGAAAGCTGTAAAGGTCGATCAGCTTGCCATCGCCGTAAATCAAATCCCCTGTAAATGCCAGCTTCTTGCCATCGCACTCGAGCAGATACGAAATCGCTCCGCGAGTGTAACCCGGTGTGTCCAGCACCTTAAATTCTAACCCTCGCCACTGGACCACATCCCCTTCCTTGAGCCAGCGAGAGACATTGATTCCGTGCGGGACAATTTTTGTCGTCAAGCACGCATAGTCGTGAAACCGGCTCTTGGTAAACCCGTTCCAATACGTGGCTGTATTCTCCAACCATTCGCGCTCCGCCTCAGGTGCCATGACTGCCACCCCCGCAATCATGGCCGGTTGAGCTTTCCAGACGACGTCACGGCGATGGTGTGTCAGCAGGACCTGCTCGCAATTCTCGATCGCATTATTGGCAACACCATAGATTGCCGTCGCCTTACCTTCGGACGAAACCAACACCGAGTTGATTGCTCCTTCTTGGAAAGCAACTTTTGATGCAAGGTCGGTAGCCATGCAAAAGTGGCTCATCACAAACATAACGATCAAAAGCGAGTACAGCATGCTTCAACCCAATCATAGGCCAGCCACCAGCGAGAAAGATATTTACTATAATTACGAGCGCATTATTCTCGATTCCTCCCGCAATTTCCAGCCACAGTCGAGTGAAATCACGACACTCACTGAGCCCACGGTCATCGACAGCCGCATGGCCTCTCTACTTCCCTGGCGCACAAATTTGTGCAGCGGAGCAATCGAGCCCAACGAAGTTCATGTAGCCGGCTACGGTAGCTGTTGAAGGTGTTCCAACCGTAACGAAAGTAGGATCTGTACGGTTAGTAAGTGCCACTCTTCATGCGGAGCTATGAGAATTTTCTTAATCGATAGACCAATCCTAGTCGGATTTGTTTGACAAATGGCGTAGGTATTCTAGGTTTCAAGTGTCAAGCCGAAGTGATCGCGACAAGGCAAGCGACGTGGCGTAGTTTGCGAGTGTTGTTGGTCACTTTGGTTCGTTGCGTGAAAGCTCATGGCAAGCGGCGGTGGCGAAGCCGAGCAGCAGTGAGGTTCACGGTTGGTAATTCCTTTCCCTAGCCTGCGACCCAAGTCGCGGCGGCCTCGCAATCGGAGAAATTGCAATGCAGAATTTCGCGTCGAAGATCAATCGTTTCTTGAAGTCAGAAGACGGCCCAACCGCTGTTGAATACGCGGTTATGCTGGCGCTGATCGTTGTTGTTTGCTTGGGTGCGATTACCTCGATCGGCACCAAGGCAAGCGCGACATTCACGTCGGTCGCTGGCCAGTTGTAAGCGATCCTGTTCCCGGTTCCTTCTGTCGCGCTGATGCACGGATTCGCCGGGAATCATAAGTAATTGCTAGTCAAGCGATCGAGAATCCCACGCGGAATCTCGGTCGCTGACGCGCATTTTAGGCTTCATTAATCATGTGTTGTTTTTCTAGCTGCGTATGTGGACTGGCCCGTGGTATGCAAACCACTCGCCCCAGTCGAGCGCGAGCACGCAAGCTATTTGAATGTAAT
>CAZVBC010000233.1:0-11337 GCA_964625155.1 uncultured Pirellulaceae bacterium | reverse complement strand
GCATACGAAATTCGAAAATGTGAGTCATGGCGGCTAAAAATGCTCCCAGGAATAATCAACAAACCACGTTCGATCGCTCGACGGACGAATTCGTCTCCCGTGCCGCGAGGCGACTTGGGAAACAAGTAAAATGCGCCGCCCGGTACCGTGAATTCGAAGTCATCTTTCAGCCCATCGACCAACATGTCTCGCTTGTGGGCATAGTTTTGACGGTAGTTCGCCATATCGACGTCCATCGCCGCCAAAGCTGCCCACTGGGCTGGTTGCGGAGCACAGACAAAACTGTACTGTTGCAGTTTGATCATCGTCTGAATTACTTCGGTCGGACCATGGACCCACCCCACGCGCCAGCCTGTCATCGCGTGGCTTTTGGAGAAGCCATCAATGACAATTGTCTGTGGGTTAAAATCAGCAGGTGTTGCTAGTTGGCCGTCATAGGCAAATTGGCTGTAAATCTCGTCGCTCACAAGTGCAATTTGACGATCCGCCGCTAATTGGGCAAGTGCTCGCACCTCTTCGGTTGTGCCGGTAACACCGGTTGGATTAGCGGGCGAGTTAAAGAGAATCAATTTCGTGCGCGGTGTTATGGCGGCCTCGACTCTCTTGATATCAATCCGAAAATCGGGATACGTATCAATGATTACCGGAACACCACCTACGAGTTGAACTAGCGGTGGATACATTACAAAGTACGGATCGAAGATAAGCACTTCATCGCCCGGGTCAACTAAACTGAGCATCGTTAGGACCAATCCGCCACTTGTCCCAGAGCTGATAAATACGTCGCGATCCGGGTGTCCGTAACGAGTCTGGATATGGCTGCGCATGCGTTCGCGCAAAGGGCCAATTCCCTGCGTCAGCGTGTAGGCATTCTTGCCCTGTTGGATGGCCTCGATACATGCATCTTTGATGGTTGGCGGGACGTCGAAATCGGGTTGCCCGATGGAGAGATTGATGGGGTCTTTTAATTTAGCAGCTAGATCGAAAATTTTGCGGATACCACTGCTATCAAACGCCAATGTACGTTTGGCAATCCACTTCTGAGAAATATCATTCGCCATTGTGGCAACACCTACTTCACGAGAACGCTAACGAAAACTCATCCTAAGAACATGCAGACTCGCCACTGATTCGCGGACGTTATGGCTGTATGGGAGACGATGTTGCCGATTCTACTCTAAAAACACAGTGGCAATAGTCCGCCTTCAGCAGTATCGTGTTGATCCGCGCACCCGTGTCGACGCGAAAAATTCGCATCTAGTAGAAAGTTCCGACGTCGGCAATGGCGATGAGATCAAGACGTGCAAACGCTGCTGCGGGTTCTGGAAGAAAACTGTACGTTTGCCATTTTTTTTCAACGTACTTCATTACCTTGTGGGTTGGTTTGAACCGCATTGGTGGGCACGACTTTAGAAGTCAGCGCAGGCAGCCGTTCGTCTAAAATCGAATTGACGACCTCGGCCGGAATGGCGTAGCTGGTAACCCGACCAGCTCTTGCAATATTGATTCCAACGACGCGGCCATCCAAGTTCACCAGCGGCCCGCCACACTGATTAGGCAGCAAAACAGTATCGTGCAAAAAGACGCGAGGATATCCAGTGCTCCGGTGGCTGATGGAGCCATTCACTTCAACCTCGGTCGGATCATCCCACATTTCTTCAGCTAGATCCATCACTCGCGCAGCGATCTCCATATCGCGTTGGTTTCGAATGATTTCGACGTAAATAGTCTGCCCGGCCTGAAACGATTTGATCTCTTCAATGATGGAATCTTTATTGGCCAGCGGCTTGCCATTAATCGACTTGATTACGTCACCGACCTTTAGCCCTGCAATATCTCCGCCGCTTCCTCGAACTACTTGCGAAATCGATGTCCCCATTGAGGAGTCGACGAGCGAGACGCCCAGGATCGGACGACGTTTGGGAACCTTTTGAAAACCGGCGCTGACTACTCCTACGGCAACTGGAGTCGGATTCATTGAAGAAGTGGCTAACCACTTACCTCGCTGCGGAGAATAGGGAGACTCCCATTGCACCGGCGTCAGTCCCTTGTAACCGATACGCAGCAATGCGACATCATGTACTTCGATGTTTGCGACAATTTCGATTTTTGAGCGCCGCTCGTCTGACAATTCACATACCAGGCTACGACCGATTGACAATTGGCTAGCCTTCGTGACGACAAAGCCGTCGGCGTGGACAACTGCGCCAAAAGCAATCTGGTCGTCACCGTCCATGATCCTGACAGTGCTTCGCCACGCGTCACCAATCGCATCCCGAAACGCTCGTAGCGTTAGAAAGCTGCTTCTCTGACTTGATTGTCTCAGCAAACTTGAAACCTCGGGCCTGCGGACTGTTCGTTCTCGCGATTCTTGCACGAGTTGCATGATAGAAGGTGGCGGTGTATTGTCAGCGTTTACAAGCGGATTCGCAGGATAGGCTGTTAACGCAGGCATGGATTGGCCCGAAAGGTTCGCGACGAACGCCCCTACCACCAACATTGTTAACGCACTGAAGAATGGAAGTTTTTCCGATCGCCACATGTAAACTACACCGACCTTTCGATGGATTCCTCCTTCCGCGCATCGTATCCATTCGAAACGTTTCAGGCACGAACGTTGGTTGATTGAGGTTCGCAACCTCTGCTGATATGAAACTAGTAAATGACTCGGCAATTCAATTGTTGTAGGTAGGACACGGCTATTCACTGTCATCGAATCCAACTTCGACGGGCAGTCTGAATCGATCCAACCCACGTTGTACGCCAATATATACTCGCTCGCCTGGTAGTGTATCTTCGATGGCTTGTTTAATTTCCGTAAAACTGTTGATCTCCTGATCGCCGATGGAAACAATTCGGTCGCCGGCTTGCAATCCAGCGCGTGCGGCTGGACTGTTCGGGATGACTTCTTCTACGATCGGCTCGTCACTGGTTGTTCCCTGGATACCAATCATGGGCTTGAATCCTGGGAGCACACCCCAAGCTTCTCCACTGTTCAAACGCGCCCAATATTGTACGTAGACATCGATCGGTACGTGCATGTTGTCGCCGATATCGGTACCGATTCGCGAGTGAACACCGATTAATTGTCCCTCAAGATTGAAGAGCGGCCCACCACTGTCTCCTCCGATCAATGCACAATCTGTTACTAAAGTGCCATGCAGCATCGCGTTGATTCGACCAACGCGCACTACGGCCCCACGTTCTTTATTCCAACCTCCTGGGTGTCCAGACGCGATACACCATTGTCCCAGCTTCACGTCTTTGCTTTGCCCGATGGACGCGGTTGGCCAAACAGTTTTGGCCGTTCCGGTGATCTTCAGTAAACCTGCGTCTAAGTTGCGATTCATTCCCAGAGACTTCGCTTGCAAGCGCGTACCGTCATGGAGGACGATCGTGGCATCTCGGCCAGGCTTGCCAGCCACATGTGCAGCGGTTAAGACGTGCCCTTCAGACGTCACCAAGACACCGCTTCCTTGTGCAACTCCTTGTTGAACATTTACAGTTACCTTTTGTATCGCCTGTGCAACTCGACTTTGTTGGTTCTCCATCGCTCTTAATTCAGATAGAGAACTGGGTTCGGCACCGTCGAGAATACGCGTCAGCCGCTTGTCGACTGATACTAACGTTTGTCCACCTGCGATCGCTGGTTTGGCGACAACATGTTCAGCGATCGATTTCTGGCGTTGCTGCGCGGAAGTGGATTGAACGAATGCACTTGCAGCGCAAAGCCAAAACATGAGCAAGCACAAAAAGCCGGCTCTGGCCAATCTGGCCGCTGCACGACAACCACATGCCTTAGACAGACTAAAGAATGCTAACATCCGCCAATTCCTGCTCCGATAAGATGAATCGAATGGAATGTGCCAACATTTTGGCCGTGGGCACAATGATCGATTATTCGCAGGAAGCGCTAAAAATGAAAGCCTGTTGAACTGGCTTTTAAAGAAACCCCCCAGGCCAGGCGAGGGTGTTTTGGGAAGATTTGCCGATGATGGCGATTATCTGAGGGAGATAATGATCAATTGACCCAAAGTGTTTCCGAGAGTTTTGACTTAGGCAAGCGTTTGCGTTTGCCAGAAACTTCCGGAAGTGGCCGGACAATACACCTTGGGGACTTTCTGAGATCGACGATTGGTTGCTCTCCCGAATCGACGCGCACTATTGGGCAGATCGCATCGGTAAGGCTACTTCGAAGTACTGTAGCAGTGTTGGTGTCATCCAATTCGACTCGACTGCCCACGGGATAAACTGACATCGTTTTCACGAATCCTGCCGCGCAATCGCGATCGAATTTTCCGGTTTTTGAATGAAAGATGAGGTAAGTCATTACGTCAGATGGCAGAAATGCAGTTCTTTCGCCTCCTGGTTCCACAAGTGTCAAGTACGCATCCACGATGTTGAGTATGCGACTCATCACGGACAACGATGATCCACTGAGCCCTTTAGGGAAACCACTGCCGTCGCACTGTTCATGGACTTGGGAAATGACGGTTTTTGTCTGCTCCGATATTGTAGGCATCGACTCAAGTATTCGGGCGCTGGCGATTGGATGGAGTTTGAGTACGTCAAAACCATTGTTTTCCGGTTTGTCCACATCCTGCTGGCTGATTAAAGAGATGTCGTGAAGTAGTCCCGCCATACAAATTGTTTGGCATTGCTCGAAAGGGAGGTCCATAACGATTCCGGTAGCGGTGCCAATTGCTGATAATCGCACGCTGCGCATAGATATTTTTTCATCGCGCTGCTGGTACTCGCCACTGTTACAGTTCTCTGCACAGCAGATCGCGGCGTCACGATCCGCATTTACTTGAGTCAGGAATCTGTCTTGCAGTTCGTCGAGCAACTGCGCGTCGGTTTGCGATTCTTGGTCAAAATGCTTTGCTAACGATTGGATCGCGGCACTAGCTTCATTAAATACTAAAGCTATCCTTTCCAACAATTGTGGATCATATGGTCGAAGCAGGCTTGCCTCGGATTCTGTTGCATCACTTCTTATAAGAACTTTGGAGAACCCGCTCGACAGCCATTGCTGAACGATGCTTCGAGTTACGAAGGAACCGCAACCGAGCAGCACACGCCCCTTGGCGTTAAGTATGTCAAAGTCGATCTTGGTACCCAGCTTGAGGCTACCAATCTGAATGGGTTTGCAATCGGACATGAGGTTCATCGCATCCTCGGTGGTGTATTGGTGACTTTGATCGTTGATTGAACACCCCCCAGACTCTGCATCGCCCTTCGGCGTCTCTCTAATTCGATGGCGCTATTCTATTGCTCGAAAGTTTGCCGTAGAACTGATTTGATACAGAGCCAAGCAGGAAATTCCGATGTCGCAGAATGCCGTTCTTGGCACTGCTGCATACTATGCGGGCGATAACTGGCGTATCGACAATTCAATCGAGTTAATGCCTGTCGATTTTGCGTCAATCGCTTAAAGATTTAGAGATTTTTGATAGAAAATTCAAGTTTTTCGCCGGAATCGTGTCGCAAGCAGGGGACATTTGGCGGTTAACTAATGCCACTGTCCATCGCGCTGGCGATGTGCAATGTTGTTTTTTGTTGATTGGGAGTTCGGTTTGGGGAAAGGTCAAGAACGTCAAGGAGAAAGTGACTGCCAGGAGTCTCTTGCGACTTTACAGCGGCAAGTACGTCGCTACCGGTCTCTCGTTTTAGCAATCGCAAAAAACGTATGGGTAGCGGATCCATCTGGCCAGAAGAATGAGATCGTGCATGGGGAGTCGGTTACCACACCAGGTGTTGGGTGGGTCCCAATCGGTGATCGGCTCAATGCTATGCACCCAGACGACCGAGTTTCTATCCAGAAGATGATCGCCAAGTCGTTAGCAACTTTTGCACCATTTAGACACGAGGCGCGAGTACTCGATGACACCTGTACTGTAAAGCAGATCAGCCTGCTGGGTGTACCGGTGCGTGATGAAAGCGGGCGAGTCGAAGAGTGGATTGGCTTAACCGAGGACATCACACTCCGGAAAGCAGAAGCGAGTCGCATTGCAGACGAACTGGAGTGGCGTCGAGTTTCGTTCGAGCAATCGCTGGATCCAATTGTGGTACTCGAAAACGATGGTGCCATTTTCGAGTGTAATTCCAGCTTTTGTAAATCGCTGGGGTATACGCGAGATGAACTCAGGACGATGCGAGTATGGGAGTGGGACGCAGTATATGACCAGCAGTATCTACTAACACGCCTGGCTGGACTACAACCTCCCGACGAACAGGTCGAGACCAAGCATCGTCGCAAAGATGGCAGCTTAATTGACGTCGAAGTCAGTGTCTTTCCTATCTGTTTACAAGGAAGGCGGTTGACCTACTGTTTGCATCGGGATGTTACCAAGCGAAAGGAAAACGAACGTACCATTCTGCGTCAAAGTGAGCTTCAGAGATTGGTAGCGACGACTGCCAGTCGCTTGGTCGAAACTGGGCCACATGAAGAGTTGGTGATCAATGCGCTTAGGCAGTTGCTTGGCCGATTTGGGATCGATGGATTTCTCTATTACAACGCTAACCTAGATCACTCTAACTTGGAATTAGTGGCCAGCGAAGGTGTTCGCGAAGTACCCCCTGACACCTTAGCGTTTCGGCAAATTAAGAAACTGCCCATAGTTAGTGACAGCGTTCGAGCGAAAGTCTGTTGCGTTGATAATCACTTGGGGATGTGCCCTGTGGCAATGATTGACCCAACCTCTGTCGCAGGGAGTATGTGCATTCCACTGGTCGCAGACGGACAACTGATGGGCGTGCTTTCATTGCTCAATTATAGTCTGCCGAGTTTGGCCGACGATGTGCTGGAAGCGGTTCAGACACTGGCAAGCCTGCTGGCAAATACTCAGCGGCGCAAGCATGTCGAAGCTGCGCTACGTGAACATCAACTGCAGATGGCTGAAACAGTGACTGCGCTGCGCGATAGCAGCGAGCGATTTCGACAACTCGCCGAACATGTAGAGGATGTGTTTTGGATCTTCGATACGCGAGTGAATAAGTACATATATTTTAGTCCAGCTTTTGAGCGGTTGATCGGATTTCAAGATGGCTCTTTTACCGGTACTTCGGCTCAATTCGTGTCGTTGATCCATGACGATGATCGAAAGATTTTCCAAACCGCTCGCCTACGCCAGCTCGACGGATCCGAAACGACCGAGGAGTATCGAATTACCCGAGCGGATGGCAGACTTCGCTGGGTCGTCGATCGTGCAACTCCTATTGCTAATTCCGTAGGATACGTCTATCGGATCGTGGGCGCGCTGCGGGATATTACCGAGCGTGTGGAAGCGCAGGAAAAATTGGCAGTTCAACAAGCTGAATTATTGCATGTTTCGCGATTGAACACACTTGGATTGATGTCCGCTGCTATTTCGCACGAGCTTAATCAACCGCTTAGCGCAATCGCGAATTTTTCTAAAGCATGTGAGTTGCTTTTGGCAGATCCTTCGGATGCAAAAATCGTCCGGTGCCAAGAGTACTTTCGTCAGTTGAACTCTCAAAGTTTACGAGCTGGCGACATCCTGCACCGGTTGCTGGAATTCGGACGGCGATCACCTACCAGAAAAGCTGCCGTCCAAATCAATCAAATACTGAAGGATAGTCTCTCCATTTCTTTCGTCGACCTCCGCAACCGCAACGTGCGAATTGACTGTCAGTTCGCTGGCGACTTGCCAATTATCCAAGGTGATCAAATTCAGTTGCAGCAAGTCATCGTTAATCTCCTGTCGAACGCGGCAGATTCAATGGATAAAGTGCCTCGCGAAAGAAAGTTGATTCTTTTGCGTAGTTTTTTAAATGGCGAACAGGTTGTGGTTGAAATGGAAGATCGTGGGTGCGGAATTTCTCAGGCTCTGCAACCACATTTGTTTCAGCCTTTCAACTCAACCAAACAGCGAGGCTCTGGCATCGGGTTGAGTATATGTAAAACGATCGTCGAAGCACACGGAGGTGAGATTTCAGCCAAGCCCGCGTCAGCAGAGGGCACTGTGTTTTGTATAAAATTGCCCGTTTCGCAAAAGCCCAAAGCATGATTCCTCACACCGTTGTCTATATAGTTGATGATGATCCGGGCGTATTGGCTTCACTTGAAGCTTTGCTAGTTACCCAAGACTTTGACGTACGCAGCTTTGTCAGCGCACAAGAGTTGTTCAGTAAGATAACTTCTGCTGATGTGGGTTGTATTATCACCGACCTGCAAATGCCCGATATGGACGGGATGGCATTGCAAGAAAAACTAAAAGAATTAGGAAGCCATTTGTCATTGATTATGGTAACCGGTTACGCAAGTGTCTCGGTAACGGTCGAAGTGATGAAAAAAGGTGCTATCTCATTATTGGAAAAACCCTACGATGCTTCGCAGTTGCTGAAAGAAGTTAAAGAAGCCATCGCAGACAGCAAAAGCTCCTTTGAGCGCGCAGAACGCATAAGTAATGCAATTTCTAAGATTCGGTTGCTGACCAGTGAAGAGTTGCGCATCATGGAAATCGCTGTTAAGGGCCTACCCAACAAAGCGATCAGTCACGAACTTCGGATCAGTAGTCGCACGATCGACCGCCGGCGCCAGGCCGCTTTGCAAAAAACACAAGTCGGTTCGATTGCAGAGTTCGCCGTATTGCTGGCAACGGCACGAGAGTCGGGCCAGAGGGTTTAGTCGCCACAGGGCAGTATTGGTTAGTCGGTGACCCAACGAGCAATTTGCAAGGCCAATTTACAGCTCGTAGAATCATCCCCAACTCTCCCTGCCACTCCAATCTTCTTAACTGCTTACACTCGCCGGTACCACTAGCTATAATATTGCGGCTGCAATTCCCCGCGAACATGCGCTTCGTCGCGCCGCTGAACTCCTGCCACTTTAACATTTATCTGAGAAAGTGTATTGCCATGTCTTCAAAACGAGAATCGTCACGCAGGAGCTTTGTTAAATCTGCGGCAAGCGTTGGATTGTGCGCAGCAACGGCTCCGATGATCATGCCTAAACTGCTCGCACAATCGTCGGCTAACGAAAGATTAAATGTGGCTTGTATCGGTGTGGGTGGACGAGGCAGCGGTATTGGTTCTCAAGCTGCAGATATCGGTAATCTACTTGCCTGCTGTGATGTACATCAAAAAAACGCCGAGAACTTTGCCAAGCAGCATCAGGAAAAAGGCCGCAACTGCAAGATTTATCGCGATTATCGCGAGATGTTTGAGAAGGAAAAAGACATTGATGTTGTGACAATCGGCACGCCTGATCACTGGCACGTCAAAATCGCAATCGAAGCGATGAAGGCGGGCAAGCACGTCTACTGCGAAAAGCCGCTGACATTGACGATTGCTGAAGGACAAGTTGTTGAAGCGGCGGTCAAACGCTACGGAAAAATCTTTCAAGTCGGAACTCAACAACGTAGCGAATTTGACAAACGATTCCTGAAGGCCGTAGCAATCGCGCACAGCGGTCGGCTTGGGAAAAATCTCGAAGCACTCTCTTCAGTTGGCACCGCCGCGTCGCGCAGCGCGAATAAGGATTTGCCATTTGGGCCGTTCAAAACTTCCGAGGTTCCTGCATACCTTGATTGGGACCTGTGGCTGGGACCTGCACCTGAAGTGGACTTTTGTCCTGAGCGCGTCGGCTGGAATTTCCGCTGGTGGTTCGAATACTCGGGTGGTCAAGTAACGGATTGGGGTGTTCATCATACCGATATCGCCTTTTGGGCACTGGCCGGTAGCGAGGGTCAGGCTATCGAAGCGGGTGGAGCCGGGAAATTCATGGGTGTGGAGAGGCAACAATGCCTCGATTTCTTATTAGGAAAAACCCCAGCCAGACAAATGCCACATGCATGGAATGTAGCTCATTCGTTTGATGTCGATATAAAACTATCAACTGGAAATATCATCAAACTAACCAGTGGTGAAAACCAATTAGTGATCTCTGGCGAGAACGGAAAGATTCGAGTCAACCGAAACTCGCTAACCGGAAAGCCTGTCGAGGAAGTGGATGCTGATCCTAAGGCGAAACGAGAAATCGAAGAGCTGATGGCCAAACTCTACGGAGGAGAATTACCCAAAGGTCATATGCAGAACTTCTTTGATTGCGTGCGCAGTGGCCGCCAACCTGTCGCAAATGTGCGCGATCATGTGCGTTCAGTTAATGCTTGTCACTTGGCCAACATCGCACTGGTGACCGGACGTAAAGTGGCCTTTGATCCGCAAACGCAACAGTTTCCGGGAGATGCCGAAGCCAATCGATTGCTCGCGCGACCTTCGCGACCATCGTATGCCATCAATGGCTGATTGTTGAACGCGAAATATTCAATCGACTCGATTCTCAGTATTGCTGTATGCAAGGCTTCGTACCATTTGATTGCATAAAGGTTGAATGTCTTTTAAAGCGGCGAGCAAGGTAACTTTTGCGTCTTGCCAGCTTGGACATTCAGCCTGAAGCATTTGCAAGCGGATCGTAAAAACAGGCTGGCTCGGTTCAATTATGGACGATTCGGCAGGAATGTCTGCGAGGTCTAGAGTCAGCGAATTGATTCGATGTACCGCATGCATACGAATGCTTTGATTCATTAAACGGACAAATTCGCTAGCCGTCTCGAAGTGGAAGACCAGTTTTTCTGGGGCGTACCATATCGCTTTGGTAACCCATGTTTTTTTTTGCACCGGACGGTCCTTGCCAGTGCTCGCTGCGCAAGCTCCATGGCCGACGCTGTTCTTTTTGCCCGATCGATGCACAGTGTCCACGCAGCCGATGGCCCGCAAATGAAGTTCAGCTAGATTCTTCATCTCTCCAAGACGCAAGATTTCCATACCGGAGGTCCATCGCGGATTAATCTCCAGCAGGAACAACTCGCGATCCGGCGTCTCAATTAGGTCCATTTGCAGCCAACCCACATATTTGGTTGCGAGGGCAATCCGATTTGCAAGATCAAGTAGTGCCCGACAGTGGTTAGGGGCGAGGTGATAAGGGCCCATTGAACCACGATAGATCATTTTGCTCGGGCCGGGCCAAACACGATGGTCGAGTGCTTCCGTAGCTCCTACGATCCTAGCTCCGGTTGAATCGAGCACAAAGTAGACGCCAACCGGCTTTCCCTGAATATATCTTTGCCAATATCCATCGTTGATTACATCGCGTTCACTTGCCGGCAAGATGCCTATCCCGCCACCGGAATGATGCGGCTTCCAAAGCCAATTCTTTGCTTCCACACAAGGCCGATCGATTGTTGTCTCAGGCCAGTTTGTGCCGCCGAAAGCGCTGATTGAGGCTGCGCGGCATTCAGCCGCTCGCGGATGAAATTCTCAAGAATGTAACGCTCGTTCGGTGAGCGGGTGTCGGAATTGCCGTAAAGGCGAACC
>CAZVBC010000232.1:0-11358 GCA_964625155.1 uncultured Pirellulaceae bacterium | reverse complement strand
CCGGTTCATTGAACGTTGCCAAAAACGTCAAGACGTCCGAACTCGTAGTCGCTCCAATAGGTCCGTTCCGAGTAAAGGCTAGGGCAACCGGTGCTATGTTATCACTGAAACGTTGAATCAAATACTCACCCGAACCAGTTTGAGCTGATATCTCGATCGAGTACGAGCCGCTAACCTGTGCTTGATACACCAACCTGGCATCACGTCCGTTGACCGAATCCAAGTCGGTGGCCACAACCGTCGTACCGTCGGGGTGAATCAATCGCAACTGTGGGTCCAGTGTATTACGAGGAGTCGACGCTTGTTGAACGTACAGAGTTCTTGTCGCCAGTGCCACAAGCTCTCCTGAATTCAAGTTGATGCGGTAGCGATCAACGTCGGAACCCGCGCCGCCAAACGCAATGTTGTCGACTAATTCACCAAAGGACGAAGTTAATGAAATGCGCGAAATGGGTTGGTCGCTAATGATGCCCCAAAAACTACCGGTTGTCGTGGCGGCCACCGATGACGTCCTCAAAACACCACTTTGACCGTACACGGTGATACCCACAATACTTGGAGTATTGATGAACACATCCATACCCACTGCTTGCACGTTGTTATTCGTGAATCGGATGTCGGTACCTTCCGAGAAAGACTGTGGGCCAGTCGCGATGGATGGGTTGCCGATTACGTTCCGTCCTAGCAGTACCATGCCATTGTTACTGGGACCTGGATTATCGTGGATTTCGATTCCCGGCAAGATTTCACCAGGCGTAAAACAGGCATCGTTAGTTGCACTATTCAGGGGAGAGCTACAAGTGACGATCGCCCCTGGTGTTGCACTGCCATCTTCAAAATCTTCAATTGGTAAACCGGGAGCAGCCGCATTGAAGTTATTTCGACTATCAAAAATGCTTGCTCCCGATGCCCGCCGAACTGATCCCAGTGCAGGCAAATTGCCACTCAATGCACGGATCGGGTCCGACAAGGAATTCTGGTTGGGCTCGCTATCAAATACGAGCGAACTCGTAACAATCAGAGAGTAATCTCCGGAAGTGTTCGTTGAAGCAACCCTCAGCGTGTAAACTCCCGGTATGGTGACATTGAAATTGAGCAGTCCCAAATCGTAGTTCGTAACCTCGACATTTGATTGTAAAGGAGTGGACACAGCTACCCCAAATGACTCTCCATTTGGACCGAGCAATTCGACGCGCTCGCCGGAAAAGTCTCTGTTCGACGCGCCAGCTAACACAATGTCGATCGGTTTACCTACGTGGGACGTCATGTTCAGCGTGAATTCGTCCACATCAGGAGCAGGAACATTATTTACCAGATCCAATACGTCACCGTTGGCAATCGAAGGTGTTCTGAAACTGTGCTGAGTCACATCATTAGAATTGCGCTGATAGCCAATCGTCGCACTGGCACCGAAGTCATAATCGGCTGACCCAAATTCGACGTCAGCGTAGGCGAATCTTGCAAATACAGGCCCCGTTTCGAACAACTGCAGTTGAAACGTCACAGCCCCACCCACGTCAAAATGGGGACGATTATGCCATTGAACAATCAATGTATTGATGCCGTTTACCTCCAGTTGTTCCCAATAGACATTTCCCAATACGCCGTCTATGTCATCCCACAGAGGTACCAGGATAGCCCCAGTAATTGCCACCGGAAGGCTTTGATTGAGCGGGGACAGACCAGTATTTGCCGCAGCGACAATGCCGCCATTGTTACTGATTGTGACTGAGCCGGCTGGGAATACGGAATTTCCAACGGTCGTGGTAATTGTTGCCTGCGCGTCGTCCGATAAATTCAAAGGATTTCCGCTGTTAGAAATATCAATGAACAAACTTGGGTTGTTACTGCGTACAAAAGCCAAGCCAGCCAGCACCGGTGCCGCTGTGCCGAGCGCCGCGAAACGCCGAGCTCCAGCAGTTATCGGGCTCGCAAGTTCCAAATCCAATTGACTCCCGTCTATCGCTAATTCCCTTCCGTCCGCAGAGTCAACTATTTCCTGCACGTAGTTACGCGCTATCTCTAATGTGTATCCAGTTGCAATATTGGAAGTGATCAACAGAGTCTGCTGGCTGTCGCTGTTAACCGCAGTAATAGGTAACAGTGCCGCTTGCCCTACACTTGGAGCTGCAAACGAGCTGCCGCCTTGGAGCTGTATCGTCAATATTGCTGCAGGATTGGTGGGACGCACTTGAGCACTGATACGCTGTCCAGCTTCAGCAAAATAGACGTAGCCATGCAGTCCACTGCTGCCATTGATGACCCCGACGTTATTGCGACTGACATGCATCAAGCTGGCGGCTGGAAGTAGTCCTTCAAATGCACTTGCTGATTTGCCAATTTGTGCCGAATCTGTATTCATGACGTTGATTCCACCCGCTCCATCAGCCGCATCAACATAAGTTACATCGATCCGTCCACCGATGGCAACTTGCAAAAGTTGGTCCGCCGCCGGTGCTCCAGAAGCCAACGTTGTAATGCCACGATAAACGCCAGGAGCATTAGTGATGCGTGACAATGTCACCGCAACGGTATCACCTATCGTGCTGGTCACGTTGACATTGATTGCAGCCGCAACAATATCAAGGTCGCGCACCACAATGCTGACCACATCACCGATTTGGTACTCGGTAAGATTGAACTCAACGTTTCCATCTCGGACAGCAGGCAAATCAAATGCTTCCGACACGCTCACGGCATTGTGATTGCCACCATCCTGGGCACTAAATCCCATGCCGCGCCCAGCAAACGCTGTCCATATTTCTTGCACGTTGGCTCCAGCGTTCATCGCCAAATCGGCCGCCAAGATTCCGTCGCGAGCTTGCAACATTGTGGGACTGGCAGGCGTCAGTTTCATCCCTTCGGTGACCAACTTTAATGCCAAATTGTTACCTCCAACTCCGCTATACAAATTGGCATCAAATCCGTAGCGGTTGACCAGAATCCAGTACATATCCCACAACACAGATGTCCAAATCTCGCCGACATTGTGGACCTCGCTACATCCCGCAGGACAACTCACATCGGCTTGTGCTGTGTCGATGTCGTCGTAAGTCAGTGGATTGACTGACTTGTTCGTGCTGTACGGAAATCGACGAATACCGGTACCATTGGCTGGCTGGCCAAGGACGTAGGTCCCCACAGGATAAGATGCCGATGCCGTATCCGTGGAATTTGCAGTAAATACCAGCGAATAAAAATCGCTCCATCCTTCACCCATGCCGCCACTTTGGATTCCTTCCAAAGCAACGACGTTCGCGGGCCCACCCACTAACCGGTTTGAAATCCCATGAGCGTACTCATGTACAATGATGCCCGCGTCATTATCACTATCTCGCCGAGGAGTGGTACTACTGAATTCAAACATTTGCATGCGCGGCGAAAGTCCGTCCCGAGGCGTAGCGAAATTCGCATTATTCACGGCACCAACCGCCGCAGCATCCTGAGCATCAGCCTGTACTGGGTCGCCACCCAATCCGCCAGCACCGTAGTTATTAAGTTGGAAATTCCCTGCTGCCGCATTAAAACCATTGAGAGCCATAACGTCATGGACGATGTTATTCCAATAGAACAAATTGACAGTCGCTTGATTGACGTTGACTGACGGTGCACTTGCAGGATCGAATGCGAAGTCGAAATCAAGAGTTGGGCTGCTAGGCCGCGAGCCGCCTATATTATTTCCGTCACGGTCCTCTTGAGCGTTGACGTTGTTCCCTCGAGTATCAAAAAACTCGGCCCCTGGAATTCCATTTGTATCATGCCAACCGAACGGAGAGGCATTATTATTCGCTGGATTGACCAACAGCGCATGGCTTGAAGGTAATCCAGGACCATCCAGCGGATGTTCGAGAGGCACAGGAAAAACTCGGTAACTGTCAAAATCAGTCCAATTGAACCGTCCCAAAGGCTCACCAGTTTGCGCGTCAATATTGACTTCGAACCAATGAGCTTCATCCAACATATTGATCACAGTGTTCCATGCCAATCGTGCCTCGCCGCGCGATTGCGGAACAATTGTTAGCTTGAATGGGATGGGATCACGCGATAAACCACTCCCATCAATAACGCCCGATTGATCGAAGCTCTCCGTCTGTTGAGTCAGGTTAAGATTTTGCGGTACAACCAACCCAAGGCTCCGTGCTGCTTCCGCCACTGCTTGCTGCGGAGAGAGTGCCGGTTTGGTTGTATTTAGGGTTCTCGCCAAGTTTGGTACCAAACTGTTACCAACAATCAAAATCTGCCCATCAGAATTCAAGCTAAAATTAGCTACGCCACCAAACACATCGATACCGGCGAACCGCTGCTGCAAGTAAACGTGCTCCAGCCCCGACAGATCGCTGGTACTTTGAGAACTCACCGTTATTTCCGCTAGGTCACTCAATTCCAATCCCAGCACATCTCGATGGTCGCTCAGAAATGATCGCACAACTTCGACCGGTGCCCGCGTGGACTTGGGAGAAAGAAATCCAGAACCATTGAACAACGTTGACGGCACTCCCAAAAACGAATCAACGTCTAAATCCAGGCTAGGCAGGCGTTGTTGCCATTCCTGCAATGCGGCAAACACCGTGGGACGCAAGGGGGCCAAGGGCTCGGGCTGAATATCCGTGTCCGGATCAACTCGCACAACAAAACTACCGTTCGCTCCAACGCTGGCACCTGGCGGTATCGTCCCTGGGAAATCATGTTCATAAGCGTGGTCCTCGAACGATTCAAACGCATCAAGCCAACCTAAACCCGAGGAGCTCGCTAACACCAAGCGCCTCTCCAGTAACTCGATTCCCAATCGCCGCACAGTCCCGTGTGTTCGGAGTTTCTTTCCAAGCGATCGCCGAGTTCGTATAGATCGTTTCGCCCTGCGGCAGTGGTTCAAGTTAGCGAGGTTCAATTGTCTCTACTTCCATTGGTTGCCACATGCGGCCCACAGCATGTGAGGGTCATGATAGTTTTGTACGGCAGCCTCAATTTGAGCGCGCGAAGTTTTACACGCCTTGATAATTGATCGAAGTGTAGCAAACAGACCGCAAAATTGTCGCCCGAAAGACTGGTTTAGGTCAATCGTTTTGACAGCAGATTTTTAAATTTCTCGCAGAAAACGAAAGCTGCACACGAGGCCCGTTGGACACGCAGTTAACGATTTCGCTGCATCGACCTAGTTTTCCAACGTTGATCGAAAGTGGCGCTGTCCAATAGGTGCTTTTTCACAGCGTTATTTTCAGGATTGGGAGGGCGACGACTCCGTTGAATCCTGTAGTTGCGGCTCGGTAGCAACATCGCTCTCCCGCTTCCGTGCCCCCTGATTCTTAAATGTGACAAACGGCAAGTGCCGCGCAACAGAAGCAACTGCAGCGAATCGCAAGAGGAGCGATCCGGTAGCTTGAGTGCTATCATTAGCAGTTTTTCTATTGACGCAAGGCAAGGTTGTTCAGTAGTTTGTCCTTGAGGTGCGTTGGCTTAGGAATTTTATCTAGCTTCATCGATTTGGCAGGGAAGCTTCGATGTGCATAAGACGTTTACGGGTGGAATATCCAGTAACATTGCCTGATCGATTAGCAATCTTGGGGCTAATGATTTGTGGGACATGTCTACCGGGATGCATGTCGCCTTGGTTTCGTCCAAAAGACCCTGGCGAGCAAAGGCGAGAACGTCGGGAAGAAATCCGCGATACTCTAAAGTCCGATCAGCGACCGAAGCTGATTCGCGATGTTGCGGTTGCACGCACTCCAACTGTAACCCGTCTAGAAAATATTGCCATCGTCAGCGGACTCAACGGAACCGGAGGCGATGCCAAGCCCAGTACTCAGCGTGATAAGCTGTTAAATGAAATGCGTCGTCGCGATGTTGCTAGACCTAATCAGTTTATCCAAGATTCGTCAACCGCTATGGTTACCGCAGAAGTCATTGTGCCTCCAGCCGCCACTAAAATGGAACGGCTGGATGTACAGGTGAAACTTTCAAAACAAGCCGAAGGGACTGACTTGCGCGGCGGTTGGTTGATGGAAACGTCCTTAGCCGAAGCCAGTTTGCTGGGAGGCCAAGTACAGGAAGGTTTTGAAGCGGCGATGGCACAAGGTGCATTGGTGACTCGAGCGCAATCGACGGGTTCAGATACACTTGAGGATAAATGCCTGGGGTTGGTTGTTGGAGGAGGCTTGCTGCTGAAAGATCGCCCTATCGGCATCGACATTCGTAGCGACTTTGCTGACGCGGTAACTATGGCGGCGATCGCTCCTGCGATTAACAAGCGATTTACTGTATTCACCGGTCAAAAGCATATTGGAGCGGCTACACCTGAAACTGCTGGCCATATTGACCTGAAGATTCCGGCTGACTACCGCTTTGACCCAGTTCATTTTACGAACATTGTCATGCATCTGGGATTTCTTGAGACCGCTGAGCAGCAGGCCGAACGCATTGAACTTTGTCGTTCGAAATTACTTGACCCAACGACTGCTCGCGACGCCGCTTGGCAACTGGAAGCTATCGGTAAAGCTGGTATTCCGGCGCTGGCTGAGGCTGTATCAAATTCCAATCCTGAAATTCGTTTCTACGCCGCTCACTCACTGGCCTATTTACAGCAGGAGCAAGCCGTCGTCGCATTGGCAGAACTCGCCAAGACGGAACCAGCATTTCGGGCCATGGCTCTGAATGGTCTGGCGGTCATGAAACAGTTTTCGGCTGGTGAAGCTCTAGCAGAGCTGTTGCACAGCGACGACATCGAGGCTCGTTATGGTGCCGTGCTGGCGCTGCGCAAGCGCGATGCCAGCGACCCGCAAGTTCGAGGAATCGCGATCAATAACGTGGGGCATATTTTGCAAGTTCCATCGCGAGCTCGCGCCGCAGTTGCGATCAGTTTGACCATGCATCCCGAAGTGGCCATTTTCGGTGACAATCCCAAGGTACGCTTGTCCGCGTTTGAGTACTTGAATCCTCATTTGTTGTTGAGCGCAAAGTCTGCGGGCAAGATATCCATCAGTTACCTTACCCCGGGCAAACAGGATCGCGTTACAGAAGTGAACGACGATGTGCGCAGCGTCTTGGTCGGCATCAGTGAAGTTGGGGGAAATTATGGTGATTGGGTCGCATTTCTTTCCAAGTGCCATCGTGGAAAACTGACAGATGCCATCGTGGCCATTAATCCTGTGCCCACTGCGGGCCGCGTTTACCAACGCAGCCCGGTGAGCGCCGCCAGTTACCAATCCGAGTCATTACTCCCTGACGCGTTACAGTCAGGCACAACTCAACAAGCTACGGAAGCATGTGATCAAGTGCCGCAAGATGAACGCAAATCGGCTGTAGCTGCGACTCAATGGTACAATCCTTGGTCCTGGTGGAATTAGTGCGCGTCCTTTCATGTTAAAAGCTCTCGAATTGGTGGGCTTTAAGAGCTTCGCCGACAAAACTCGATTCGACTTTCCCGATGGGATCACGGTCGTCGTTGGCCCTAATGGCTCAGGTAAATCAAACGTCGTCGATGCCATCAAGTGGGTTCTGGGTGCTCAGAGCGCCAAGAGTCTGCGCGGCAAGGATATGATCGACGTTATCTTCAAAGGCTCGGAGTCTGCTGGTCGCAAGCCAGCCAACTCCGCCGAAGCGACACTGGTTTTCGACAATTCACAATCGAAACTGCCAGTCGACGCGACTGAAGTCCATGTGACCCGTCGTGTCTATCGCAGCGGTGAAGGTGAATATCTTATCAACCAACAGCCCTGTCGACTGAAGGACATCAAAGATCTCTTCCGGGGAACAGGAGTGGGTGTTGATGCATATAGCTTGATCGAACAAGGAAAAGTCGATCGGATGTTACAGGCGTCCCCCAAAGATCGACGATTGATCTTTGAAGAAGCGGCGGGCATCAGTCGCTTTAAGGTAAAAAAGACCGAAGCTCTACGGCGACTTCAGCGGGTGGATCAGAACTTATTGCGTTTGGGAGACATCGTCGAGGAAGTTCACGAACGACTACAGACATTGAAAAGCCAAGCCAGTAAGGCAAACGCATATCGCGAGATGACGCAGCGATTACACGAGCTGCGACTCCAGTTGGGAGCCACCGATTACGCTGAGCTCAGTCGGCGCATCGATACTCAGGTGGCAACTATTGATGCACTGGGAGGCGAGCTTGTCCAGAAACAAAGTGACCTGGAACTGGCTCGCCACAATGCCCAGCAAGCCGATTTGGCGCTCCACCGCGTAGCCGAATTGTGTCAGACGGTCGAAGTGAACCTCCAAGAGATAATGCAGTCGATCGCTGTTGACCAAAACCAGCAGCAAACACTGCGCGAGCGCCACGAAGAAATGGTAAATGAGCGACAGAGGATTGGCGCTCGTTGGGTGGCACTGCGCAAGCGCGCTGGTTCGGTACAGGTGGAAATTAACTCCGCTACCGAGCAGGTTGAACTAGCTGCAGCGGCCGCATCGCTGTGCCGTGCGCGTACAACGCAATCTCAACAGACGCACCAAGAGTTGGTTGAACATGCTCAAGCACACGCGATTCGCCATGACGCACTCCGCAAACAACATATCACTCTGCTAAGGTCGTTATCCGAACAAATGACCATCGTGTCGCAGCTCAACACACGTCACAGCGAGTTGGGGTTGGGAATCGAAGCCGCGCGACAGAACCACGAAAACACCACCAGGACGGAAACGGCGATGCGGCGGCAGGCGGAACAAGCCGCTGCGGAAATGAAACGCATTCACCAAGCTACGCATCAAGCCACCGAGAAACTTGAGTCGTCTCAGCGGCAACTTGAAGAGTATCGTCGCGTACTCTCGGCTCGACAAGAAGATTCGGCTGTGTTGCAGGCTAGACTAGAAGGAGCCCGCGAAAGATTGGTGGTACTCGAACGACTTCAGCAGCATCTTGAGGGCGTCGATTCGGGAGTAAGGCAGTTCATGAACATGGCCAAGCAGCAATTGGCGCCAATCTGGCAATCGGTGCGCGGCTTGGTCGCTGAGTTGCTCGAATGCGAAGTCAATCTCGCCCCGCTAATCGATACGGCCCTCGGCTCGTACTCTCAAGCGGTAGCCATCAGCGACGGTCGAATTGTCGATCAAATTCGTGACCAATTGTTACAGATCGAGGGCAGGCTGAGTTTGATTCGGCTGGATCGACTGCCAACGCGAAAATCGGGCGAAAAAATTCAGCTCGAGGGCGTTCAAGGGGTCATTGGTCGCGCGGACAAACTGATTGCTTGTTCGCCCGAGCTGCATCCCCTGTTCCGACATTTGCTGGGGACAACCTGGTTGGTTGATGCACTTCCGACGGCACTGGAGCTGTCACAATTCTCTGGACCTGGATTGAGGTTTGTGACATCTCGCTGCGAGTTGATCGACGGCGATGGAACGCTAACCATCGGTGCCCAGCATTCAGCGGCAGGTATCGTATCACGTCGAAGCGAAATGCAGGCAACACGAGTTGAAATTGAACACTATTCTCAGCAGCAACGAGAATCCCAGGCTGAAATTCAGCGTTTGCTGCATCGCATTGATCAGCTCGCTCCCGCAGTTCGGCAATTGGAGGTCGAAGTTCAATCGCTGAACAAGTCGCTAGCCAACCAGCAAGTTCGGGCTCAAAACGCGGTCAGTCGCTTAGATGATCTGGAGCAACAAACTCGTAAATTTGCCGATGAACTGCAGTCGTTGCAATCAACGCAATCGCAAATGATACCCAGCTTGCAACAAGCGACCGACAGAGTTGACGAATTTCGGGCACAAATCTCGCAAATCGAAAGTGAGCTTGAAGGCTTCGAAATTCGCGTGGTTCAAAGTCAAGCAGAGCTAGCAAAAGCAGCAGAGCAATTAACGGCTGACCGAGTCAACCAAGCCCGCGCCGAACACCGCCTGGAGACTTGCCAGGCCGCGTTAGCGCAGTGTACTCGCAGCCAGCATGAACGCATGCAAGCGGTCGCAGATACGGCAACTGAAATTCACCGTATCGACCAACGTACCAGGGCATTTGAACTGGAGATTCTGGAGCTAACCAGCCGTCTGGCCGACGGGTATCTGCGCTGGGAAGCCGAGGATGCTCAACTCGAAACTCTGGCAATTGAGGCTGGGATGTTGCGCAGCCAGCGAACTACGTTACACAAACAGTACGAAAACTTTAATCGTACCGTCGAGAAACTTACCCAGCGCCGGCAAGCATTGGAACTCGAACAGCGCCAAAATGTCGACTCTCGTGACGCGCTGCTCAAGCGAATGTTCGAAGATTTTCAGATTGACTTGGCTCAGCTCAAAGCTGCAAAGTTGCTCGAAAGTGTATCGGAACGCAGTCATACAGAAGCTGAAGCGGCTAATTTGCGGCAGGAACTTTCGACCGTCGGCGCAGTCAACTTAGCTGCTTTGTCGGAGCTCGACGAATTACAAGCTCGCTATGACTTATTGCATGGCCAGTTCCAGGACCTCACAGCAGCTAAAGAGTCCCTGCAACGGATCATTCACAAGATCAATGCTGACAGCCGCCGATTGTTCATCGAAACTTTAGAAATCATTCGACAGAATTTTCAGAAACTCTATCGCAAATCGTTTGGTGGTGGCAGCGCGGACATCGTTTTGGAAGCCGGTGAAGATGTGCTGGAATGTGGCGTTGATATTGTCGCGACCCCACCAGGCAAGACAGCGTTGTCCAACTCACTTCTCAGCGGCGGTGAAAAAGCGCTCACTGCGGTTGCGCTTCTGCTGGCAATTTTCCAATACCGACCAAGTCCTTTCTGTGTACTGGACGAGGTCGATGCCCCCTTTGACGAAGCCAACATCGGTCGCTTTGTCAGCGTACTGACAGAGTTTCTTGATTGGACAAAGTTTATCGTCGTCACCCATTCGAAGAAGACCATGACCGCAGCCAACACTTTGTACGGCGTGACGATGCAAGAATCTGGCGTCAGCAAACAAGTGGCCGTACGCTTCGAAGACGTATCAGAAGATGGCCACATCCGGGAAAGTCGCGATTTCTCTACCAAGAGGAAAGCTGCATAGAGGCAGTGGAGTCGTTCTAACGTGCTCGCCCAACACGGCAACGTCACTGTGCAACGCGCGCTAGAATCTGTGACAGCACGGACGACTGCCGACCTTCGCTGCCGCGATATATGTACGAATCGTTATTGGCGTAAGACTAGGTCGAGTTTAAGGGTTGCCAATTTGGTGAAAATAGCGAAAAAGGATAAAAGTGGAGTAGTCTTCCGCCGGTTGTGGCGAATGAAGCTAGTCAAACGAACAATCTTTCTAAAGTAGTTACCCGGCTAGAATCGAAAACAATCTCCGGACAGTTTGTTCTGCTCAGTCCCATTGAATGGAAGGACGTGGACGACCGCAGGCGGACTGATTCATGTCGGGGGGCACAATCTAGCATCAACGTCT
>CAZVBC010000231.1:0-11362 GCA_964625155.1 uncultured Pirellulaceae bacterium | reverse complement strand
TGCTCAGCCGAGTGGAGTGGAGGGCCTGAGGGTACCGATCCGAGGTCTGCCAATCCCAGCGGCTTGCCAAGCGCGTTAAGTCGACCTTCCTGGGTTTGGATGTGTTTTTCTAACTCCGCAGCCAACGGCGATGCTGAAAACGGCGGTAGTTTTTCACGAATCAAAGCCGCTAACTGTTTACTAGTTTCGACATTTCCACTGTATTCGATGTTTACCAAATGATTGGCCAATTGGACGAGCGTGTTAATAGAAGGAAATTTATCGCACAATTCAGTGCAAGCTTGAATAAACTCGCTGCCATCCTTGGCTTGCATCGCTAACAATTTTTGCAACGCTTGAGTAAAGGTCTGAAAGGAGCTGGAGCTTGTAACTTCCAAGGTCCATGCCATCATGCTTAATTCGGGGTCGGGCGAAGTGCGATACGTATCAGCCAGCTTTTTTATCAACGCAGTCGCTGCTTCTTTAAACCCCATTCCTGCCAACCGCTGAGCACAATTCTGAATCGCCATTAGCTCGGGATATCCTTGATCCTGGGGACGCACCAACAATTCATCTACTGCGGTCAAGAGACTTGCAGGATCCTTTTCTAGTCCGTCTTCCAATGCACTGATGCGGAAGCCAATCATCACCAATTTACTTTGATGAGCCAAGTCAGGATCGGCCCCCTTTTCCAACTCCATCGCTAGAGCCTGCAATTTTTTTGCGGCTTCGACATCTTTCAGCCCTGCCAAATTGGATAACGATTCAAGCTGGCAGAGCCTACCTGCTTTTTGCTGGTCAGGCGTCGACTTGGTATTCGTAAATAGGGCTTCAGCCGCCGCGTGTTTCAACAAGCAAATGCGTTTAGCGACCTCCATGAATTGTTCTTTGTCAACCTGTCGATTCTGTGCTGCAATCGTCAAGTCGCGTATCGCCTCGTCTGCCTTTGAAAAATACTTCAACAACTCGGCTGGCTCGTCTGAAGTATGCGCAGCAAAAACTGTGTACGTTCTGTCCTGTGAATCAGCTTGTCCGGCTCCAAATCCCGATGTAGCAGAAAATGGCTTATCCAGAGGGACCGAGGTGTTGGCAGTTTCGGATCCTACCGGAGTCCTTTGGTCTGTGCTTGGTGCTTCAACAGCCGGCGCTTGCAAATCAGAATTTGTCACTCCCTTATTAGAATTGGGAGCCTGTCCTCCTGCCGGAACGCTCTTCACTGAAGGGGCCGCTTCGTCGGCGACGGAAAATTTTGATTTATCTGCTTGCAGACCGTCAGAGCCAGTTTTGCTACAACCTGGCAGCACACCAAGGAGAAGCACCAAAATCATTGCAGTTAGTATTGATACATTGTGGAGCAACGCCGATCGCCAACATTGCTGGAAGTTGCCAGCTCTGGAATATACGTGCATACCCTCGCACCTGCCATCATAAAGTTAAGAGGTTAAAACAAAACGAGCTCTTGCAACCAACGCTTACTTTTTCCCCGGTTGGATTTCTGTAGGCTTAGCGGAAGGAGCTTCTGCGACCGTTGGTTGCTCAAAAATACGCTGCATCAACCGATCCAGTTCAGCACCGCGGGCTTCGAGCGATACCACAACACCTTCTTTATTTAGTAGCATGACTGTAGGAAGCGTGGCAACGCCAAACTTCATGCGCAATGTAGCAAACGGATTGCTATGCGAATCGTGTATGACCGGCCAAGGCAGGTTTGCTTTGTCTATGTACTCTTTAAGCTCCTTGGGATTCTCGTCCAAACTGATTCCGACCACAGCCAGGCCTTGGGGGCCATATTTTTCTAAATGGCTGCGCAATCTGGGAACCTCTCCAAGGCAATGTTCACACCAGGTCGCGAAGAAATCCACAATAACAAATTTGCCGGCAAATTTTTCCGTAGTAATCTCTGATCCGTCAATTGCCTTGGCTTTTAATTCCAATTTATTGCCCAGCAGATCCAACCGACGAACACTGGCCAAAAGGTTCTGCCGAAGCGACTTCATTTCTGTCCTTTCATCGTCGGCTAGAAGATCGATCATTAAGTTGTATGTCTCACGCGCCGGTTTCTTATTGGGTTGCATCTCCAGGTAAGTTGCTACAAACATCCCCATTTGTAGATCAGTAATGGAGATTTCCTTCCGCGACTGGAGATACTCGACATAGTTCTTGCGAGTCTTTTCAATTCCGTCAGGACCGCTGGTGGCCATTAAAGTCACCGAGCTTGTCAGTTCGTCCAGCTTGGCCGCTTGGTAGCGCGGTGTGCTTGGGTCCTTTAACAACTTTGCCAACTGAATCGACGCATCGCGAATCGCAGTATGTAATTTCAGCAACTCATCGGGGGATCGAGGCGTAAATTGCTTGGCTGCGATGATGACTTTCTCAAGCTGATCTTGGCTTGCATTTGCTGGAACGGACAAATCAGGCAAAACCACTGCTTGAGCATCCGGCGCAGGATTGCCAGACTCTCCGGAACTCTGCTTCGAACGATTCTGCGTCTGTCCAGCATCATCAGACTGTGATTGGGCATGACCCAGTGGCCCTGCCAACATCAAAACCAATGTCATTAGCCGAACAACCACACTATGCTCTTTCATACAAACGGAAAACTGATTGCGGAAAGGGAAGGAACCTGTCTGTCATTTCATCCTTCGATAACCACCAAATGCAAAAGACTGCTAACTAGATACCGGTGCTTCGCCTCAGCGTAATATTACGGATCGGGAGGGCGAAGCTCCGGCTGAGCCAATTGAGCTGAACCTATTGAGTAGTGGCTCGGAAGGAACCTCCCTCTACCGTTTCTGCGATCCTTAATTCTTAGCTGTGCCAGGGCACTAGGAGACACTAACAATCCTTCTATTCCAAACCTTCGGAGTTCGCAGCAACGAGACGGCGACCAACTGGAGAGACAATCTCCCATGCGCCGCTCAACTCACCAACTCCGAATAATATTGCCAGTCGAAAGTCATGGCACATTTTAGCAACTCCGCTGCTGACTAACATCGCTGATTGGAGTCCATTTATCAATACGGTGAGGTGCCTAGCACAACTGCAATTTCCGGAATGATCCGCCGAATATTGGCTAAATCTAATGCCAATGATTCGTTTCCTCGGCAGTAAGAAGTTGGATGTGTCGATGTTGCATGCATCATGTGCGGTCGGTATTCGATCGGCCAGACCATCACATCTCCCATGTCAGCGGAAATACAATTAGTCACGTTCGCTATTTCGGTAAGTACTCAATCGTTGTTCGCTGAAGGCGCCAATGCTCAAATATTCAGCTCGCGTTGTCTCGCAAAATCGTCTGGGTTCCCCAGTCAAAATACACCGGGGACAAAATACTTCAGTGGCCATACCTTTTGATAACAGTTTACGCAATCATCAAGGCAAGCCCCACTTTTCGTGAAGGTTTACCATGCCCCTATAAGCGTTGAAAAATGGAATGGATTCTGACGTGGTCGGTCCCGTTATGCTGTACACAGGAGGTTATGGCGCGGGATCAGATGGCAAAACGAGGTATAAGACTTCATCGTCAGGCTTGAGTGATCATGTTCCAAGTACGTCGCAAACTCACGCTTTTGACTGCGGTTTTGGCCGCAGTGGGATATATCATACGCAATTACGATATTGAGGGACTTGAAGCGATCCGCATTCACGAGCGTGCCTTTTTTCCAACCGATTTTGATTCTCATAGCACGTCCCCCGCTGGCACCTATGTTTCAACACAACACTTCCCTCAATCGCTCCCAAGCACAAATCGTTCGGCCACCGAAATCGCTCCCATGCGTGGCTTTAATCCTTCGGCACGCAGCCAGGACTTCTACACCGCGACTAACATTGCCACGCGAACAAAGAATGTTTCCACAGAGAATCACGGGCAAGACCTTGCGTTGGGCTTGAGCACTGCGGAACGGATGACAGTGTGGCAGGAAAGCCAAGTCCAGCCAGCAATCTCTTCATCAGCAGCCACTCCATCTTCCACATTGGGCAGCCAAGGAGAATTCAAAACGATTCGCATTGCTAGTTTTAATCTCCATGATTTCGGCACAGCCAAACGTGCCAAGAACCATGTTATGGAGATGATTATTCAACTTATTCGTCCGTTTGACGTTATTGCACTTCAAGAAATTACTTCGGGCCAAGATGATATACTCCCTGAACTTTGCGAGCGCATGACCCAATCCGGACGCCAGTTCGATTATCTCATCGGCCCTCGTGTCGGACGCAGGGAACGCAAGCAGTTCGCGATCCTCTTTGAAACCAACCGTGTCGAAACAGATCGGTTTCAACTCTACACAGTTGATGACCCTCATGATCTGATGAACAGCGAACCTTTGGTCGGCTGGTTTCGAGCAAAGGGCGTGTCGGCAGATCAAGCGTTTACGTTTTCTTTAGTCAATTACCAAAGCGAGTTTCATTTTGCCGAACATGAAATTAACCTGCTACCTGATTTGATTCATGCGATCGAAAACGATGGCCGAAACGAAGACGACTGGATTTTTGCAGGAGATTTTGGGGTAAGCGATACCCGCTTGGCAAGTCTCTCAGAAACTGGTTTACGCCTTGCACTGCGCAGCGTTCCTACGACGACTCGTGGCAATCAGATGCTCGACAATATTCTATTCTCCAACCAGGCCACCGGCGAATTTACCGGCCGCGCCGGCGTTGTGGACTTCCTTCGCAAGCAGAACCTCAACCTCGAGCAAGCATTGGAAGTGAGCGACCATTTACCAGTCTGGGCAGAATTCACGACCCACGAAGGTGGCTTGATTGGAAGAGTTGGTCATTAGAAATGCGCATTCTATTGGAGGGATGCAAGAACCATCTTGGTCGCCGCTCTACTCGGCTGTGGCAGTCAGCACAAAATCCTTAATGGCCCAGCACAAGCTAAAGGCACTTACTTGGCAGCGATACCAGCGCAAGCCGTCCGGCATAATATTATCCGCAGCTCCCCTTAACTTGAGATATCGTTCTTACCTGTTACCTGAAGAACTGAAACGCATACAAGTCAACTTGCTTTAGTTGAAACTGCAGTTGAATCGACTTGCCTGCGAGCTGTCCGAGATCTCGAATTCCCTTCCACGTTACGACTTGCCGAATTTCGTCTCCGCGAAGAACATCGCAATCATCCAGGCCGAAACCTGCCACGAACTTTCCGGAAGACGTGTCGATGATGCCCACACGAATTTCGCCTCCAGATTCGGACTGATAATTAAGTGCCAGCCGGTCGCCGGAAAACTTTAGCGATTTGGTGAGCAGTTTACCTGCAGAGCTTGCTTGCACCGAAACAAAGCCATCTTTGCGAATGCTGAATCGCCGCAATCGCGAGCCTGGACCAGCATAATATGCTTCTGTGGCGTACAGAGATAATTCTCGATTCTGGCTGGGAAGCTGTAGAATACCGCGTGCCATATAGTTGCTGCGATTACCATCACGGTCTTGCGGAGCAGTAATGGGAATGAGTGGATCAGGCCAACGACGGAAATTCAATCCGTCACGGCTCGTCATCAAGATCGGCTCAACTTGCTCGTGCTTGGGTTGAAATCGTGTCGGGAAGCCAAGATAGATATGAGGCGCGCGAAAATAGAGCTGGACGGCGTTTGTGTAAAGATGTTCGCTCGGCGCACTACCATATTTGAGAAACTCTGGCTGTGTCCAATCGAGAAAATTGGTTGACGAACAAGTCATGATATCGCGCACGCCGCTGCGGCCTTTGCGATGGTAATCGAGATAGGTTTTTCTTTCTGGGTGCCAAAATGCCAAATTCTGCGAATCAAAGGCACCGTCGGTAATCACTGGTTCGTCTCTCATCAAAGACCAATGAATTCCGTCAGTCGATTTATAGGCTTGCAAGCACGCTTTGCGTTTGCCGTCGATGGTGGTGGTTCCGCCCGCTAAAGCTTTGTAACGTGCATCCGGCGTGCAAGCCGGATTGTCGTCTTTGAAGGGAGTGAAATTATGCGAGCCCGGACCGGATCGCAAAATGTTGTTCTCTTTCGAGCCGTTAAACTCCACCAACCCGAGATTGGGTTTGGTCCAGTGAATTCCATCGCGACTCTCCGCATAACAAACGAACTCGGGATGAAAGCTCTTTCGCGATGCCAAGTCCGAATGAGTTCCACGGTAGTACATGCGATAGATGTCGCCGTCTTGGAACAAAGTGAAATATGCTGAAGTATTTCCTTCCCAGGGTGCGTCACAGACAATCACCACTTCCTTTGGTTGCGGCTTATGCATAACCAAAGCCGCGCCGGAGAGTTGCTCAATAAGGAAATCGTCTACAAAGATTTCTAATCGGTCGCCAATATCGCGACTTTCATCAGCCGCATTGGCACTGGCGACGAAACCATTTAGCAACAATAGAATTGAGGCAACCATTCCACATCTGTGGCGCAGGGAACTCGACCGACGTAAGTCCCAGTTTATGTTTGACTTATTAGTTAAGTTCGCTCTCATGACCTTCTTCCGTTCGCAAGCAACTACCATCTAAATACTGTCCGATTTGTGTTCGAATCACCGTTCGAGCGGCCTCGACGTCACGGCGTCGAATCGCATCAACTAAATCCTTATGCTCTTGTACAGTGCGAGCCTGTTCTTCATCTCCCGATTCGGTTTCTTGTAGGTCGCGGAAAAATTCGACCAATAGGCTCTGCATACCCGCAATCATGCGCGAGCCGGTCATTTCCAGCAGCATCTGATGGAAGGCAACTTCGAGTTCCTTTTGTTTCTTGATGCTGATTTTTCGGGATAGTCCGGCAGAAAATTGGTCGGACAATTCCGTCAAACGATCAATTTGCTCATCCGATGCGTTCCGAATCACCAATTCGATTGCACCCACTTCCAAAGCATAGCGTAGGTGCGCTAATTCATGGATGTCTTTTTTGGACTTTGCCAAACTTGGCAACACGGCTGAGAACAATCGAACTGGATCAGGTCGGCGCACGATCAATCCAACTCGCTGGCGCCCCTCAATGATGCCAAACGCCCGCAGCCGCCCAACGGCTTCGCGAGCCACGGTGCGGGAAACTTGGAACTCTTCCGCAACGCGCTCTTCGGTCATAAAAACTTCCCCATCGGGAAGTTGATCCGCCATAATTCGATTCAAAATTCGGTCCGCTAGTTGGTGCGACAATGTCTTGCGCAGTTCCTTGCCCATTTGCACAAATTACCTCTAATGCTGATGAATGAAGATAAGATGAATGATGAGAAGAGAGTGAAAACTGTGTTGGGTGGCCAAACCCCCGCGCAGGCAACAACCAACTCGCAACTGCAAAAGCTAAAAGACTCAACCTGCGCTGCAGACAAATACGGGCCCTAAACAATCAACGCTGAATTCCAGGCGTTAATATACCATTACAAGTGTTTCTGTGGTAGCCGCTGCTCACTGGAGTTTTTGTGTGCAGTAACGCGGCAACCTGACGCCGCCCTGTTCACTCATCGCTCAGCACGACATACTGCGTGACATCTTCTCGGCAAATTGCCCGCCTGCGCCCAGCGCTATTTAACTGCAAATGTTCCTAAACGAGAGCGCCGATAACGCTCCCAACTATCCTGTCGATTCTTGACATGGTACTTTCCGGGTTCCATATTCAGTTTCTGACGGGTTTTGACGTTTTTAGATCCTAACTTCAGTTAGAAAAACTAGGTATTACGAGTCATTAAACATTTTGGACGAGGTCGTATCGATGTGGAAGTTGTTTGTCATTGGATTGTGGTTGGTTGTGTATTGGGGCCTGGGAACGGTTCAACTTCAAGCCAAGCCAAACGTGATTCTCTTTTTGGCTGATGATTTGGGAGCGGCTGAACTGGGGTGTTACGGCAACCGGCAGCATGCGACTCCCAATTTAGACCGTATGGCCGCAGAAGGCTTGAGATTAGAAACATTTTATGCGATGCCGTTATGCACCACGACTCGTATGGCATTGATGACCGGCCAATACGGATTTCGTAACGGTTACTTGGGGATGAACAACAAAGCCTATGTGCCACCACCAAAATCACCTTTACGAGATATTGGCTTGCATTTTACTCACGCAGACCTCATGAAATCTGCAGGATACTGCACAGCCTTAGTAGGTAAGTGGCAACTCAGCGGTTCGCATCCAACATTGATTCACGATGCAGGGTTCGACGAGTACCGAATGTGGGCTTATGCTCACAATTTGCCTGCCGGTGTTACGCATAATGGACGTTGGGAAGGGATGCCTGGAAAATCCAATACAGCCCGGTTCTGGTTTCCATCGCTCGTCGAGAATGGTCGCTATTTGAGAACTGAGGAAGAAGATTATGGCCCAGACAAGCTGAATGAATTTGTGTTTGATTTTATGAAACGCAAACGCGAGCAACCATTTTTTCTTTACTACAGTTCGTTGCTTACCCATGGTCCGCACGAACCGACCCCAGATCCACAAAAGCCAGGCAAGCGACTACCGAAAGGATTTCAGTCAAATCTAGAGTATCTTGACTTCTTAATGGGAAACCTCATTGAGCAAATTAAGAGCGCTGGCTTGTCGGAGAACACCATTGTCATTTTCATTGGCGATAACGGTACTGCCGCGCGAGGCAAAGGAAGTCCGACCGAGTTGGGAGCGCGCGTACCTTTTATTGCTTGGGGGCCAGGACTGGTGAAACCACAGTCGGGTGCCGAGCGAGCGTTGGCAGACGTGACAGATATCATGCCTACGCTGGCCGAGTTAGCTGGTACCAGACTTCCTGCGGATCGAGTCTTTGATGGTCGCAGTTTGGTTCCGTTATTGTTTGGCAAATCTACCGAGCATCGTCCGTGGATTTATAGCCATTTGGACGACGGCCGCGTGCTACGTGATGAGCGTTGGCTTTTAGAAATTCCAGGAAAAGACCAACCCGAGAAATTCTTCGACTGTGGAAATGACCGTTCTGGCAAAAATTATAAACTGCTGGCCGAAGCAAAATCCTCGGAAGCGCAAGCCGCGCGTACTCGGTTTACTAATGTTTTGGCCGGTTTTCCGATCCCCAAACCACGCGACGTATCTCATGATTAAAGTTTCGCAATCAATTCGCGGCACGAGATTTCTTTGGTAGAGTAATTTTGGAGTTGTACTATGTTCATTCGTTGGGCTGGCTTAGCGCTTGTCATGTTGCTTGTTTCGGTAGTCGGTTTAGGCTGCGCGAAGTCATATCAGTCGGAGGAAGCGGCACGCAAAGAGGTCGCCGCGCAGGAAGAATTGCGTAAATCGCAGGTTGCTGAAGAAGCTGCGGCGAATGCGGAACTAAAAGACGAGAAACGTCGGCGCTAGGTCCGCGATTTGATGCTGAGATTCATTTTTCTGATTAGTTCTTTCAACTTGTGTCAAGTCACCGCACAGCTACTGGCTGGCGAAGTGAAAAGTTATGAGGTACCCAATGCGACAACAAAGGCTTGCATTTACTTTGGTGGAACTCCTCGTCGTGATCGCAATCATCGGAGTGCTGGTAGGTTTGTTATTACCAGCCGTCCAATCAGCTCGCGAGGCGGCAAGAAGAATGCAGTGTAGTAATAATCTCAAGCAATTATCCTTGGCGATGCATAACTATGCGTCGACACACGGTCGGTTTCCACCGGCTTACATTCGCGTCTACTACCAACCCGCGCAAACGAATACTGACTTGGACCAAGAACGGCGAGGCAATTGGGGTTGGGGATCGCTTCTGTTTCCATTTATTGAACAAACAAATTTGCACACAGGATTGAACGTCGGTCCAGTGACATTTGCGACCAATCTCGATATTCCGGCGACGCGTGCTATGCTTCAAAGTGGATTGCCGATGTATCGTTGTCCGTCGGATGACGGACCGCTGCTGAACGTGGATCGCGTCGTGCGCAGCCATGCGAATACCACCAACTTTGAAACAACTACATCCAACTACCTGGGTGTCAATAACACTGGTACAGTGGACGGGAATCCACCAGCCATTCGCCGGGGAGTATTCATTCGCGATGTGGGAACCAAGTTTAGCGAATTGACGGACGGAACGAGCAATACGTTTGCCATCGGCGAGCGCGCCTGGCGTCTGCGTCAAGCAAATGGAACGGTGGGAATTCCTGCAGCAGGACTAGCATTTGGTTGTCGAGGTCAAGCCACAGGCGTGCAAGGTGACTTTGGCATTATGGATGTCATCTCCGCCGGGCGATTTCGACTCAATTACAACCAAGGTGTAGTCACTCGTATCAAGCGGGCGTTCAGCAGCAATCATACAGGTGGTGCCCAATTCGCCAACTGTGATGGCTCCGTGAGGTTCGTCGGCGAGACCATTGATGCTGATATGCAGCCCAGTCAACAATCATTGGATGCGGACCCCAACAGCACGTGGGAGAATCTCATCGCAATTGCGGACGGGAATCCTGTGGCTGATTTTTAGATTTGACTATCTTCGAAGTTGCACAACAAAAAAAGCGGTCCGCCAGAAGTGAATCTGACGGACCGCTTTTGATTAGCGCATCTGAGGGCTACCAAATTCGCTTGTTAGCGAACGTAGCTGGTAGCTTGAATGACGCGTCGATTGTTTTGTAGGTAAGCGCTCGGATCGACTACAGGTGCTGGAGCCGAAGGAGCTGCGTTGGCAGCGGCGGCAGGTGCTGGTGCCGATGCGCAAGAGCTGCAGCCCGTGCTCACCGATGCACATCCGCAAGAATCGCAGGACAGCGTATCACAGCAGCCGCGTTTCTTGAAAATCTTGCCGAGCAGTCCACCCTTCTTACCGCAGCAGCCGGTGTCGCATCCGCATGGAGCGGCAACTTCGCAGCCACAGCTCGGAGCAGCGCAACCGGTGTTGCAAGCTGGTGCACAAGCGGTTTCGCAACCACAGCTCGGTGCAGCGCAAGCTGGTGCACATGCGGATCCACATGGATCACAGCCTGTGTCGCAGCAGCGTTTGCCGCCGAGGTTGTGCAACGCACGAACCAGTTCCAGCAATGGTTTGCGACGTGGCTTGCAGCAGGTTGTTTCACAACCGCAGCTTGGCGCACATGCGCTTTCAACTCCGCAGGTCGGTCCGCATCCGCTACCACAAGCGGGAGCACATGCGTTTTCGATTCCGCAGCTTGGTGCACACGGCTTAGCACAACCAGTGTTGCATGCAGGTGCACAAGCCGATTCACATCCGCAGCTTGGTGCAGCACCACAACCGGTGTTGCAAGCTGGAGCACAGGCGTTTCCACAAGCGGATTCACATCCACAGCTTGGAGCAGCGCATGCTGGGGTTGTATCGCAGCAGGTGCTGTCGCAGCCACAGCCTTTGAGGCCGAGCAAGCGATCCAGCAATCCACCCGCGAAGGTTTGAGTACAAAGGCTAGCGCCCAGTACCATCGATCCTAAAATAATGTTCCATTTCATCGAGCCACAACTCCCTATACGATGAACCACAACTCTGGAAA